>NZ_SMKU01000013.1 GCF_004349215.1 Actinomadura rubrisoli
GGGTCCAGGAGATCGACCGGAGGGATGCGGGGCGGGGCGGTGATCAGGATGCCGTCGCCGCGGTCCTCGCGGCGGAACTCCCACCAGGGCAGCGCCCCGATCTCAAAGGCTTCGCGCAGTACCGCATGCGTCTGCCTGCGGAAGTGGGACCGGACGGCGTGGTCGCGATACCGAGGCCCGGACGCCACCACGTCCAGCGCCAGCAGCGTGGTGCGCGGCGCCGCTTCTGCCGGGCTGGTGAAGATGGCGGCCGGCGTCGCCTCGGCCCCACCGTCCGGGACGGCCGGCAGCGGATCGGGGCGGCGGCGCCGCGGACGGTCGGTGACCGACCAGAACAGGGCGGGCAGGGCAGTAGCGGTCATGAGCTTCCTCCACAGGCGGGCCCTGCACGGGCCCATTTCGGACGGGCGCCTGGCCCACCCGCTGCGGGGTGGGCCAGTGCGCGCCGGGATGCATGGCATGGAATGAGCCGGCCGACGGTCGTCGCGTCCCGCCGCGGCCGTCGGCCGAACGTCCCAGGGGGCACGTCGCTGCGGGAACCGGTTACGAACATGCCACCGGTGCCGCAGGCGGCGGAACAGGCCGCCCACATCCGCCCGCCGATCACCCGAGGTCATCCGGATGCGCGCGCGATCGTCCAGCGGGCCGCGCGATCGCGTCCGATCGCATCCGTTCGCGTCCAGCGGCGCAAGATGCCAACGGGCCCGCCGACATACGTCGGCGGGCCCGTCAGCACCCGCGTGAGGATCGGGTGTCGTTCCCGGCGAGACCTCCCGAACAGGCCCTGCCGCATACAGGTCGTCGCCCGTCAGACGGATCTCCGCCGGCCCCGGCAGGCCGCCCAGTCGCGAACGCCCTCCGAAAGCCACCACGAATGTGTCATATGACGTGGTGTGGCCTGTCCCATTATGACTGAACCGCGTTCTCATGTCCCACGATGCACGTGCATTAAGCAACTCTTCACTGATCCGCCACTGTCAGGTTTATAGCAATGAATCCCGAACGGCCCGTCTTCGTCCGCGTATGCCAGCTTTCATCCGGACGCAGCCGCGCCGGGGCCGCTGGCCTCGTCCGTCGCCCTCCTGACCGAGCTAAGCCAACATGGTGAAACATTCCGGTCACATCGTGATGAAAGCGGATATTTGGAAAACGTTCGCGCCGGACGCGCCTCTACACGAAATGATGTACCTGAGCGTCTTATTGACCGCATATCGATTTGTCGCTTGCGTGTAACTCCCCTGGACACGCCAGTCGCTGGAAACGTCCGCATACAGGAATCACCGGCGTGTGGCGGGGCCGTCCGGCGAGCACCGCCGGGCGGCCCCGCCGCACGTGAGAGTTCCTGTCCGTCCGAAGGAACGACCATGATCAACATCAAGTGGTGGCACAAGAAGAGCGTCGGCCCTGCCGGCACGCCCCGCCTGGACGTCGGCACCGCCACCCAGGCGAGTCCCGGCGTGGGCATCCTGGACGAGGACGCCGTCCACGAACCGCCCGCGGCCGGCTCCTCCAAGCCCGATCCCGCCGAGGTCCACACCGTGGCGCAGCTTCGCCAGGCCCTGATCCGCTACAAGTCCTGGGCCGACCTGTCCTACCGCGACATCGCCAAGACCTGCGACCACAGCCACTCCACCATCCGCACCGCCGCTACCGGCAACGGCACCACCCCGCCGCGGCTGGGGATCCTGCGCGCCTACGTCCGCGCGTGCGGCGCCGACGACACCGAAGTGGCCCACTGGGACGAGGCGTGGCGGCGCCTCAACCACACCAGCGAGCCCGCAGCCGATGGAACCACCGCTCCCGCAGGGCCCGTCCGGCACGGCGAGTAATCGGCCCCACCCGGCTCGGCCGGCATTGTCCGGGCCGACCCTAGGGGGCCTGTGGGTCGGCCCGGACGTGGTTGGGGGTTACCGCGCGGGAACGGTCGTCTCCTCATGGTCCAGGGACGGCTTCGGCGGGGAGGCCAGGCGGGGCAGGGCGAAGGCGACGAGCATGCCGAGCAGCATGCCCGCCGCGGCGAGGAGCACGGCGATGCGGCCGCCGTCGGCGATGGCGGCGCGCAGCCCTTCGCCGGTCCGGTCGCCGAGGTCGGCGTTGGCGATCGCGATCAGGACGGCGGTGCCGAGCACGCCGACGACGAAGCCGATCAGCAGGGTGGTGCGGGTGCCGATCCGGGTCGTCATGCGCTCACCGAGCTGGGTGCCGCCGGCGATCGAGGGGATGAGGAAGGCCAGGCCCGCCTCCAGGGCGGAGAATCCGTGCACGCTCTGGAAGAGGACCGTGAGGAAGTACGGAAGGGCGCCGAAGGTTCCCATGTAGATGGCCGTCACGACGACGCCCACCACCAGGTTGCGGTTGCCGAACAGGCGGAACGGCATGAGCGGGTCGGCGCTGCGGGACTCGATGGTCGTGAACGCCGCCGGTCGCCGTGAGGGCGCCCGGGATGTCGAACCGGCGCCTCTCGCGGGCGCGCGTGTCGCGCGGGATGATGACGAGCGCGGCGAGGGCGACGAGCCCGGCCAGGGGGACGTTGACGAAGAAGACGGCGGGCCAGCCGAAGCCCTGGGTCAGCACACCGCCGAGCAGCGCGCCCAGGGTCAGGCCGCTGGCTCCCGCGCCGCTCCAGGCCGCCAGCGCCCTGTTGCGCTTGGGGCCCTCCTCGAACAGGGTGTTGATCAGCGAGAGGGTGGACGGCAGGAGCAGCGCGCCGCCGTTTGGTCTTATGACGTAGCGACACCCCTAGTAAACGGGTTGATCGCACCGCAGTACGCCGGGGGGCGAGGTGATGGAGTATCAGCCTTCGGCGCCCGGAAATGAGGCGATTCGTCCTTCGCCCTAGGCAGATCGTTGTGGTGGTTCCAGACGATCGGTGGGGAGGGGCGTCCTGCTCATACGGGTGGCCTCGCGGCGGAGTCGTCGATGGGGATTTCGACATACGAGACGTGGTCCGGGTTCTGGACGAGGCGGATCGTCCCGGGGACGGCGTCCCGTGCGGTCTCGTCGATGGCGCGTCCTCCCGCCTGGAAGTTGGTCTGGTAGTAGCGGTGCGGAGGCCGGATGATCAGAGCGACGCGTTCGCCCGGCTCGATGCGCTGTGACACGAACGGGAAGTCGGTCAGGGTGACGGGGACGTTCGTTCCGGCCGGCCAGGGAGACGACCGCGTCAATGTGTCGCGGTAGCGGGCGCGGAAGACGGTCTCGCCGAGCAGCGGGATAGTGCCGTCGGCCCGGACGAGGTAGAGGCCGACCAGCAGGTCGAAGTCGGGCAGTTCGCTGGACAGCACGAGGTGCGCCCGGAAACGGCCCGACACGTCCATGGCGGCGCGCAGCGGCGAACAGGCGTACACGAGCGCGGTGCCGGTGTCGTCCGGCGGCAGCGCGGGGAGGACGAAACACTGGTCGGGCAGCGGCTCCTCCCGGTCCGGAGCGGCGGCCTCGCGTGGGTCGGCGGACAGTTCGGTGTCCTGCACATTCGAAGGCACGCAGGTGGACAGTTCGCGGTAGTGGCTCGCCGCCGGCCTTTCGGCCATCGGGTAGAGCGTCATCGACCCACGGCCTTGCGGGATCGCGTCGGCCGACCGCCACTGGTCTTCACCCGCGTGGAAATAGGCGACCCGCTTTCGCAGGAAGTCCGGCCTGGAGGCTTTGCCGAGGACCCAGCCATACCACTGGACGTGCAGGTCGATCAGGTCGATCGCGCTTTCCGGCGCGAAGGTGAGGCCGCCGAACGTTCGTGCTCCGCTGCGGGTGCCGTCGTGGTCCCACGGGCCGATGACGACCCGGTGGCGATCGGCGACCTCGGGCGGGACGGCGGCGATGTGCTCGTCGTGATAGCGCAGCGCGCCGAGTTGGTCGTCGTCGTACTGCCCGGTGATGGTCAGCACCGGAACGGTGATCTCGCCGTACTGCCGCTGCGTCGGGACGAGACGGGCCCAATAGGCGTCCAGGCAGGGATGCAGGAGCCATTCTTGGAACACTGGCAGGCGGCGTCCGACCGCCAGCAGATCGAGGTCCCGGTAGGGCCGGTTCCCGTTGATCTGGTCGTGGCTGGCCCTGTGCCATAACGCCTGGTCGGCGTGCGGTCCCTCGTTCTTGCGACGGCCGTCGACCAAGGTCAGCCAGCGGACGGTGTAGCGGAGCGGAACATTGCGCACCATCGGGAAGTCCAACCCGGGATACACCGCAGCGACGGGAGCGATCGCGCGCAGGTGTGAGGGGCCGGTTGCGGCGACAGCCCATTGCACGAAACCGCCGTAGGACCCGCCGTACGTGACGACGTCGCCGGTGCACCACGGACGCTCGCCGAGCCATTCGACGGCGTCATGCCCGTCGGCCCCGTCCGAGACGAATGGCGTGAATCGCCCGTCGGAATCTCCACGGCCGCGCACGTCGAGGCTGACGAAATTGAAGCCGTGCGCGGCGAATCGCATTCCGTCGCGGTGAAATCTGTCGGCACCGTAGGGCGTCAGGCTCAGCACGGTGGGTGCGGGGGAGAAGTCCGGTGCGTAGTGCAGCCCGCGCAGGACGCCGCCGCGCCGCGTCGGCACCTCGATCGTCAAATTGAACATCGGAGCTCCCCGGTCCAGTGAATGCGGCCGAAGTCAAGATCCCGGCGCGCCGCTTCGTGCACCTCTACCGGCACGTCCAAGCCGAGTAGGGCCTGAGCCCGCCGCGCCCCTGCCGTCCGAACTGGAGGTGCCGCCCGCCGACTCGGGACGTACCGGTAGAATCCCAGGTGAGAGGTGTCGGCGCGATGCGGCCGCGGCTCAAGTGTGGGGCAGGGTCTGCGGAGGCGGTGAGGCTATGGGCGCCCTCAAGCGCTTCTCGGTTCTGCGCTCCGCCGCCCTTGACGAGTTCAACGCGTGTGTGTCGCAGTACCTCACGCCGCATCGGCTGGTGCCCGCGGGCCGTGGCGGCGCCGAGATCCGGACCGACCTCTCCAAGGCCGATCTCGGTCCGCTTTCCCTGGTCTACGGGTGGCACCGCAACTGCGAGCTGAACGTCCAGCTGACCGAGGAAGTCGACTACTACGACGTCAACCTCTCGTTCGGCGGGTACAACCGCATCCGGTACGCCGCCGACGAAGTCCTCGTCGACCGCTCGACGGCGGCCATCATCTCGCCCCGTATGCGGGTGGGGATGCGGCTGAGCACCGACTACCGGCAGCTGCACGTCCGGATCGAGCGGTACGCCCTGGAACGCCGCCTTGAGGAGCTGCTCGACCGCTCGGTGCCCGCGCCGATCCGGTTCCAGCCGGACATGGACCTGCGCAGGCCCGCGGCGAACTCGTGGCTCCAGGCGGTCCGGCTGCTGGTCCGCGACCTCGACCAGCCGTCCGGGCTCACCGCCCACCCGGTGGCCGCCGGTCCGTGGGCGGGCATGCTGATGACGGGCCTGCTGCTGGCCCAGCCGCACACTTATTCCGAGCAGCTCGCCGATCGGGGCATCGGTGAGCACCGGCCCGCGCCGCTGCGTCGAGCGATCGCGCACATCGACGCCCGTCCGGAGGAAGAGCTGCCGATCGATCGGCTGGCCCAGGTGGCCGGGGTGACCGCCCGGTCCCTGCAACGGCATTTCCGCGAGCACGTCGGCATCTCGCCCCGCGAGTACGTCCAGCAGACACGGTTGGCGCGGGCACACGACGAGCTGCGGTCGGTTCGGCCGGGCTCCGGCGTCACCGTGGCCGAGGTGGCGTTCCGGTGGGGGTTCACCCATCTGCCGCGTTTCGCCGCCGCGTATCACGCCCGTTACGGTCAGTTGCCGTCCGCGACCCTCCGCGCCGGGACGTAGTCGCCGGGCTCCTCGCGCAACCGTTGTCGCCTGCTGGATCGCGCTGTCGTTCCCCGGATAGGCCCTCCGGCCCGCCGAGCCTACCGTCGTCCCATCATGCGGGGGCTTGGCTCGAAGGGACGTTTCAACCGTGAGTTTCGACTGCGACGTGGCGATCGTGGGCTACGGGCCGACCGGGCTGGTGCTGGCGTCGGCCTTGGGCAAGGCGGGTCACCGCGTGATCGTGTTCGAGCGCTGGCCGGGCCTGTACGGCCTCCCGCGCCTGACGCACATCGACGGCGAGACCGCCCGGATCATCCAATCGGTCGGCGACATCGACCACGCCCTGCGCGACGCCTGGCCGATCCCCGACTACCGCTACCTCAACAGTGCCGGTGAGCTGCTGGTCGAGCTGGACTGGCGCGGCAACAGCTGCGGCTACGCGAGCCACATCTCGATGTATCAGCCCGACATCGAGGACGCCATCGACATGCACGTGCGCGCCACCGGGAACGTGGAGGTCAACCAGGGCTGGTCCGTGGGCAACGTGCACCAGGACGGCGACAGCGTCCAGGTGACCGCGCGTCCATGGACCCAGTCGCGCACCGGGCAGTGGTCGCACAGCGGCGAGGAGCGCACCGTCACCGCGAAATACCTGGTCGGGGCGGACGGGGCCAACAGCTTCGTGCGCGCGGCCCTGGGGATCGAGCGCACCGACCACGGCGTCCACGACCGGTGGCTCAACATCGACACCCAGCGGCTGCGCCCTCTCCCGGAGCGATTCGACCGGCTCACCCAGTTCTGCGACCCCGCTCGGGGCCACATGTACATGCCGATCGGGCGCAGCCGCCAGCGATTCGAGGTGGCCGTGCTGCCCGGCGAGGACCCGGCGGCGTTCGAGGAGCCGGACTACGCCTGGACCTGGCTGCGGGACCGGCATGGCCTCGGCCCCGAGGACGTGAAGATCCTCCGCCAGGTGGTCTATGTCTTCCAGGGCCGCATCGCCCAGGCATGGCGGAAGGGCCGGACGTTCCTGGCCGGCGACGCCGCGCACACCACACCGCCGTACATGGGGCAGGGCGCGTGCTCGGGCATGCGCGACGGCATCACCCTGGGGTGGAAGCTGGACCTGGTGCTGCGCGGCCGCGCGGACGACGCGCTGCTGGACACCTACGAGACCGAGCGCCGGCCGCACGCCACCGCCCTCACCGAGATCTCCATCGCGCTGGGCAAGGTCGCCAATACCCACGACCCCGCCGAGGCCGCCGCCCGCGACGAGGCGTTCCGCTCCGGCGACGTCCCGCCCCCTCCGCCGTTCCCGACCATCGGCGCCGGTGTCGTCCACACCCGTCCCGACGGCACCCCGGCGCCGCTCGCCGGGACGCTGGCGCCGCAGGGCGTCATCGGCAGGGGCGCAGACCAGGGCAGGTGCGATGACGTCATCGGCGGCGGGTTCAGCCTGATCAGCCGTGAGGACGCCCGCCGCGCGCTCACCACCGACCAGACGGCCTTCCTCGACGCGCTCGGCATCCGCTGGGCCTGCCTGGCGGCCGGGTCCCAGGACACCGTCGCGGACATCGATGGAACCTACGCCGCCTACCTCGATCAACACGGGGTGGACGCGTTCATCGGGCGACCGGACTTCCACCTGTACTGGGCGGGGCGCCTCAGCGACCTGCCGCCGGTCGTGGACGGGCTGCGCGCCCGGCTGTCCTGGACGGCCGATCCCGCTCCGGTGGAGGCGGGCGCGTGAGACTCACCGGCACCCCGGCGCCGGCGGACGCGCTGTGGCGGGCCATGCCGTCGACGCGGATGCTCGACTGCGGCATGCTCTACGCCGACGTGCTCGCCCTGCGCCAGGCGACCGAGGCGGGCGATGCGTGGGACGGCGCCGCGGAGGCCCTGGCGGCCGGGCAGCTCGCGCGTGCGGACGCGGCGCGGACCGAGGGCCACATCGTCACCGCGGTCGAGGCATACCGCGCGGCCGCCGCCGACTTCCTGTTCGCGCAGATGGCGTTCAACTTCGACACGCCGCGGAAGATCGAGCTCTACGCCCGGTTCACCAGTGCGATCACCGCCGCGGGTGCCCTGCGCGCCCCCGCGTGGGAGCGGGTGGAACTGCCGTTCGCCGGCGGCCTCCTGTTCGGCTGGCTCGTCCGTCCGGCCGTCCCGGCGGCGGGCACGGTGATCGTCTTCGGAGGGCAGAGCGGATGGGGCGCGGCCTACCAGCGTCAGGCCGACGCGCTGGCGGCGCGCGGACTGGCGGCGCTGCTGGTGGAAGGTCCCGGCCAGGGGGAGACCCGATGGACCGGCGGGCTCCTGCTGGACTCCGACGTCCGCGCCGCGTACAGCACATTCGTGAGCCACGTGCGCGGCCGTCCGGAACTCGGGTCCGGCGTGGGCCTGTGGGGCAACAGCCTCGGCGGGCTCTACGCGGCCACCACCGCCGCGTCCGACCCGCGAGTCTCGGCGGTGTGCGTCAACGGCGCACCCGCCCGTCCCCGCCTGCTGGAGTTCCGCACCTTCACCGAACAGGCGGCCGCCATGCTCGGCACCACCGACCCCGGCGCGATCCAGCGCAACCTCGACCGGATCGCGCTCACGTCCGCCGACCGGATCGCCTGCCCGCTGCTGGTGCTGCACGGCGGGCACGACCCGATCGTCGCCCTCGCCGACCAGCAGCCGTTCCTCGACGCGGCCGGCGACGACGCGGCGATCCGCATCTGGGACGACGGCGAGCACACCATCTACAACCACGCCGACGAGCGCACCGCGTACGTGGCGGACTGGTTCGCCGACCGGTTCGCGCGGGCCTTCACCAAGGAGTGAGTCCCAGTGGACTTCAACGAGAGTACGGCCCTGAACGCTGTGCTGGACAGCTTCGACGGTGCCGCCGATCCGCGCACGAAAGAGATCCTCCTTGCCGTCGCACGGCATCTGCACGCGCTGGTCCGGGACCTGCGTCCGACACTGCACGAATGGGAGCAGGCGATCGCGTTCCTCACCGCGGTCGGGCACAAGTGCGACGACACCCGGCAGGAATTCGTCCTGCTGTCCGACGTGCTCGGCATCTCCATGCTCGTCGAGACCATGAACGCCGACCCGGCCGGGACCGAAGGCACCGTGCTGGGCCCGTTCCACATGGTCGAGTCGCCGGCACGGGAGAACGGTGACTCCATCGACCTCCTCGGCACGGGTACTCCATGCCTGGTGTCCGGCACGGTCACCGACACCACCGGAAACCCGATCGCGGACGCCGAGATCGACGTGTGGCAGTGCGACGAGCACGGTTTCTACGACGTGCAGCAACCCGGCGTCCAGCCGCCGGGCAACGGCCGCGGCCTGTTCCGCGCGGACGATCAGGGCCGTTTCTGGTTCCGTACCGTGGTGCCCAGCCATTATCCCATCCCGACGGACGGTCCGGTCGGCCGGCTGCTCAGCGCGGCAGGCAGGCATCCGTACCGACCCGCACACGTGCACTTCATCGCCGATGCCCCCGGATACCGGCCGGTGACCACGCACATCTTCGTCGCCGACAGCCCCTACCTCGACAGCGACGCCGTCTTCGCGGTCAGGAAGAACCTGATCGTGGACTTCACCGCAGACGGCCCGGACGCCGCAGCACCGTACCGGCGCGCATGCTTCGACATCCGTCTCGCCGAAGAGGCCACGACACGGTGACCGACGAGTTCGCCTACGACGCGCTGCCGATGCGCGTGATCTTCGGCGTCGGCGCGGTACACCGGCTCGCCGAGGAGACCCGGCGCCTCGGCATCCGGCGGGCCGTAGTCCTCGCCACACCCGGGCAGGCAGGCCTCGCCGAGCAGGCCCGCGGCCTCCTCGGCGGCATTGCTGCGGGGTCGTTCGTCCAGGCGCGAATGCACGTGCCGGCACACACTGTGGTGGAGGCCGGACAGGCCGCGACCCAACTCGGTGCCGACGGCTGTGTCGCGATCGGCGGAGGATCCACCATCGGCCTGGCCAAGGCACTCGCGCTACGGCACGGGCTGCCCGCCGTGGCCGTGCCCACCACCTACGCGGGATCGGAGATGACCCCGATCTGGGGGATCACCGACAACGCCCGTAAGCAGACCGGCCGCGACCGCGCCGTGCTGCCCAGAACCGTCATCTACGACCCGGAACTCACCCGCACCCTGCCCGTCCACGTGTCGGGGACCAGCGGTCTCAATGCGATCGCCCATGCCATGGAGGCGCTGTATGCACCGGACGCCTCCCCGGTCATCTCCGCTCTGGCCGAGCGAGGGATCCGCGACCTCGTCCGAGCGCTCCCGGCGATCAAGGCCGACCACACCGACATCACGGCCAGAAGCACCGCTTTGGAAGGCGCTTGGCTGTGCGGCGCGTGTCTGGGAGCGACCACCATGGGCCTGCACCACAAGCTCTGCCACGTCCTCGGCGGCCGGCTGGGCCTGCCCCACGCCGAAACCCACGCGGTCATGCTGCCGCACGTCGCCGCATTCAACCTCACCGCAGCGCCCGCCGCACGCGATGCACTGCGCCGAGCCCTCGCCACCGTCTCACCGGCCCGCGCACTCGCCGAACTCGCCGTCCGACTCGGCACACCCCGCACGCTCAAAGACCTGGGCGTCACCGGACCGGCCTTGCCCGGCGTCATCGACGAGGTCCTCGCCCACCCGTACGCCAACCCGCACCCTCTCAACCGCGAGTCGCTGCGAGCCCTCCTGCAGAACGCACTGGACGGGAGCGCCATCTGAACCCCCCACTCCAGCACCCCGACCGCCCGCGCAACAGCCGCAACCTGCCCCGCCGCGAAACGCCTCCCATGCCCAGAACCGCCGGGCGGGCGCTGCTGACCTTGCTCCTGCGTCCCGGCGTGCCACGTTCCTATTGGCCGGGGCTTATGTCGAAGCCGGCTCCCGTGAGGAGCGGGGCGAGGTCGTCGATCGTGATCGCGAAGGCGATGTCGGGCCGGCTGGGAGGGCCGGTCAGGACGCCCACCGCCTCGCCGAGATCGTTGAGCAGCGGGCCGCCGGCGGCCGCAGGGGGGAGGGTATGGCCGGTGCGGAACAGGTTGAGGTTCTGTTCCGGGAAGGACTCGAACGCGTCCACCACGCCGGGGATCAGGGACTGGTCGGCGGGGTCGGCGGCGTACACGCGGTCGCCGATCCGTACGAGCTTCGCGTGTCCCAGCCTCAGATGTGGCGCCGCGACGGGGGCGGTGAGCTGGAGGACGACCGTGCTGAGGTGCGGCGAGTCAGGGGTGAAGACGTGCTCGACCGCGTGCGTGCCGACCTGGGTCCGCACGTGGACGTCCTCGGCGGCGCCTTCACCAAGGCGCCGCCGGTCGGTGATCACCAGGCGGTCTGAGATCAGGAAGCCGCTGCCGCCGGCGCCGATCTGGACGAGTGCCGATCGCAGGTGCGGAAGGAACGCCTCGGTTCGCGTGGTGTCCAGCACGACGGTGTCCAGCCGGTCGGCGTTGTCGGCGAGGGCGCGCCGGTACTCCTCGGCCGCGCCGGTCTCGGCCAGGCAGTGCAGCCAGCGTCGCACGTCCTGGACGTCGTCCAGCCGGTCCGGCAGGTCGGTGCGCGCTTCGAGCGCGCGGACATAGTCGCCCGTGGCGTGCCGGCTCCGGAATCGGTGCCGCGGGTCGGCCGCGGAGTCGGCGAGCCGGGTCAGCACGGTGTTCCACAGCCTCACCTGGGCCAGCCCGGACCGCAGCCGGGCGACGCTGTCGTCCAGCATGGCCTGAAGGTGCCTGCCCTCGGCGAGGTCGGCGTCCTCGCGACCGAGGTAGGACCGCGCGGCGGCGACCAGGTCGAGCATGGGCGCCCGCAGCCCCAGCAACTCGGTCTCCAGCTCGGTCGGGGCAGGACCGTAGATCTCCGCGAGCACCCGCTCGGTCGCCTCGTCGGGCCGGCCGCGCGTGGCGCGGTGGTCGCCGAGCCGCGTGCGGAACTCCCGGAGGATCGCCTCGGGTTCGGCGCGGTCGGCCTCCTCGACGAGCCGGGTCAGCTCGTCCCGGAGCCGCGCCGCCTCCCGCCGCCTCGCCTCCCGGTCGATCTGGGCCCGGTGCCGCTCGGCCAGCACGCTGATCTCGTCGGGGGAGAGCAGGGTCGTGTCGCGTATCTTGATCGACTTGCGGCCGCCGGTCTTCTTGTTGATCGCGGTGACCTCCAGGACGCAGCTGGCGTCGATGGCGAACGTCACCTCGATCTCAGGCTCGCCCTTGGGCGCGGGCGGGATGTCCAGCCCGAACTGCCCGATCTTGGACTCCGGACGGAGATCGCCGTTGAACACCTCGATGTGGACGCCGTCCTGGTCGTCCCGGGTCGTGGTGTACATGCCGTTCTGGCTGATGGGGATCTTGCTATTGGCCGCGATCAGCGGGGAGAACTCCTCCGCGCCGGGCTCCGGGGAGATCTTGATTCCCAGGGCGATCGGGGTGACGTCGAGCAGGACGTGTTCCTTGAGCACGCCGCTGAGGACGGCGGCCTGCAGCGCGGCGCCCGTCGCCACGGCTGTCCGCGGATCGGCGAGCACCGTGCGCCGAAGCCCGAAGACGTCCTCGACCACGCCCGCCACAAGGGGCGACAGCATCGGGCCGCCGACCAGGACGAGATGGTCCGGCTGCTCCCGCAGCGCGGACCTCAGGCTCTCGCAGGCGTCGCGGAGCCGTTGAAGCCGCTCGGCGAGGATGCCGGCGAGTTCCTCCCGGTCCAGCCCCAGGTGGAAGCCCGGGTCCCCGTTGAATCCGGGCAGCGCGTACTCGGCCTCATGCTCCGCGGACAGGCGGATCTTGAGGGTCTCGGCGGCGATCTCCAGCCGGAGCCGGTCCTTGCCCTTGGCGGGCACTTCGATGCCGTCCCGGACGAGCCGGCCCTCCAGCGCCGTGGCGACCGCCGCGTCGAAGTCCTTGCCGCCGAACGCGGTGTCGCCGCTGACCTGGTGCACGTCGTAGACGTCGTCCTCGACGTTCACCGCGCTGATGTCCAGGGTGCCGGCGCCGAGGTCGACGACGACGACCTCGCCGGTCAGCCGCCGTTGCCGGGTCGCGGTGATGCACGCCGCGGTCGGCTCGTGGATCAGCCGGGCCAGCTCCACCCCGGCGATCTCGCAGGCATTGCGGGTCGCCCGTTTCTGGTTGTTGCGGAAGAAGGCGGGAATGGTCAGCACGGCCCGGGACCGTTCGAGACGGACGTCGTGATCGTCCCGCAACGCCGCCAGCCATTCGCTCCTGACCTCGGTGAGCTCGGCACGCGCCAGTTCGCCCACGCGCTCCAGCACGCGCTCGGCGAGGAAGTCCTCCACCATTTCACGCGCATGGGCGATCAATCGGGCGGCCACCTCCTCGGACCGGTAGACGCGGCCGCGGACGCGGTACTTTGTCAGGCCGCCGATCCGGCGCTTGGCGGCGCTGATGTGTCCTTTCACCCAGCTCGCGAGCATTTCTTCCCCCACGACACCGACACGTTCGTTGCCGTCCTCGTCGACGCTCAGGGTCGACGCGAAGTACGGGTGTCCCTTCCAGGGGCACAGCACCGGCTCGCCCTGTTCGGTGTCGTAGATGGCGGCCGCGGAGGTGGTGGTGCCGAGGTCGAGCGCCCAGATACCGGCGTAGCGCTCGTCGATCTCGCGCCGGGCCCTGGCCACCCACTCGGCGGCCCCCTCCTCGAACGCCGCCCGGTCGTCCGCGCTGAGCAGCTCCAGCCGCCGGCGTGCCTGCTGCTCCAAATGCGGCGGGACGAGAGCGTCCTCCGTCAGCCGCCGGAGCTCCTCGAACCCGGCCGTCCCCCGTCCGCGGACCTCGATGGCCCGCAGGCACAGTCCGACGAGCCGGTCGGTGTCGCCGCTGCGGCGCAGGCAGTCGATCAGCCGGACGTCCTCGATCGCGTCGTCACCGCGCCATTCGATCAGCAGGCGAGCCGCCTCGGCCGGACGGCCGGCCCGCAGGTAGAGCGCGACCGCCTGTTCCGAGCGCCCGGCCCCCGCGTACAGCTCCGCCGCGCCGACCAGGTCGCCGCCCGTCTCCCGGGCGGCCGCCCGGGCCTTCCAGCCGTCGGCGTCGCCGCGCAGCACGCGTTCGGCCTCGCCCAGCCGGCCGGCTTTCAGGTACAGCCCGTGCGCGCGGTACAGATCACCGCCGTCCTCGGCCTGCTGCGCGGCCGCGACGTGCTCGCCCGCGCCTTCCTCGAACCTGCTCCACCGCAGCCGGACCTCGTCCCGGGCGTCCGCCGCGGCGTCCTGGACCGCGGCGCGAAAGTGCAGCCGCCCCGCCGTCACGATCGCCTGGCGGCGGGCGGCCAGTTCCGCGCGGCGCCGCGTCAGGGCCTCGGTCGGTTCCGCGGCCCGGTCGAGGCACTCGATGACCTCTCGCGCCCGCGTGACCGCATCGGCGAACCTCCGTCCCTCGACGAGCGCGTCGACCTCCGGCCACACCTCCGCGGCCAGCCGTTCGAGCCGGGCCGGACGATCCGCCGGGCACGCGTCCAGCGCCTCGCCGATCCGACCGAGCCGCTCGTGGCACTCGCTCACCCGCTCCCACCGTCCCGCGGCCTCGAAGAGGGGTAGCGCCTCGGCCCACTCGCCGGCCCGGAACAGATACTCGGCGGCACGCTCCTGCAGATCGGCGAGGCTCGCGTCGCCCTCGCTGCGCGCCAGCTCGATACCGGCCCGCACGTCCTCGATCCGGGGCGACCCCGCACAGCAGCGCAGCGCCTCCTGCCGTTCGGCGGGCGTCTCCGCCAGCCGGACGGCCCGCGCGCCATGACCAAGGAAGGCGTGCACGGCGAACAGATCCGGCACCGACGACTCCGGCAGCCGCGCGAAGAACGCGTTCCACAGCTGCTCGTCCCGGCTCAGGGGCGACCTCCGGACATGTGCCCGCAACGCGTCCGCAAGGACGTCGCGATCGAGCAGCCCCAGCTCCTGCCAGCGGTTGAGTCCGGTGACCAGGCGGTCGGCGTCGCCCAGGTCGGCCAGCAGCCCGGCAAGCCGGTCCAGTGCGGTCCGCTGGAGATCGGGAAGCCTCAGCCGCGTGGCCGCCTCGAACGCCACGGTCAGCACCTTGGTGTCATTGCCCGAAGCGAACGCCGCAAGCCGTTCCCGGTCCCCGGGCCGGAACACCGACGCGTACACATCGGCGGGGATACGGCCGTCGAACTCGCTGAACAGGCGGCTTGCGACCGGCGGGTCGTCTTCTAGCGCCTGAAGGAGAACACGGACGTAACCGCGCGCCGCCTTCTCCATTCCCCTGCCGTTGAGCGAGGTCTCGGCGAATGCGGCCTCCAGCTTGCGCAGCCGCCGATCCCGACTCCGTCCCAGCCCCGGCATGGCCGCCACCTTCCAGATCTTCAGATGTGCAGTACCGCTGATGCTACAAAGCCGCTTTGGTCCGGGGTTGTCATCCTTGATCTTCGGCACGGTGGCCGGCCGCCCACTGGCCACCTCCGGCCGGGCGTGCTGGAACGCGAGCTCCTCCTCCCTGCAGGCTCGCCGGACGGGGCCTGCCGCCTTGGACCGCACTGAACAACCCCATCGAACGCGCCTCCGCCGCCTTGGTGGAACCGCCGTCAGGACAAGCACTGATGCGGACCGACGAACGCATCGCCGCCCAGGAACGGTCGGCCGAGCCTAGCTCCCGAGGCGCACCAGAGCAGTCGGAGTCCCGGTTCGCCCACCTCTGGGGCCGCCCTGCGAGTTGGAGATCCAGAGCGTTTCTCGTCCTGCCCGTGTCCGCCCTGCCCGCCGCCTCGGCCGACAAGCCGGGCCGGGCTCCGGCCCACGCCGCCCTCCGCGGTCCCGGGACCGCCACCCGCACACTCACGCTCGTCACCGGTGACCGGGTACAGATCCGCGATGGCGCTGCGCCGAGGACGGTGGCCTGACCTCGACCTCTCTGGCGGGTGTCCCCACCGGCGCCCGCGCCACCGCGACGTGCGAAGTGGCGTAGCCCAGCCTCAGTTGGGGCGAAAGGTCTCGTAGAAGGCAGCGAAGGTGTCCCGGCTGTGGTCCCAGTCGTCCAGAGGAGTACACATGTATACGCTGTACGCCTTGGTGGTGAGCGAGAAGGCGCGGAACAGACAGTGGTACGAGGCCTTCGTGGACTCGTTGTAGTGGCTGTATTCCAGGTCTACCACCGCCGGGCCGTAGGCCACGGGTGAGAGCCGCAGGCGGCGGTACTGGCTATAGTTGGAGTCGTTTTTGAGCAATTCCTCCACGCTAAAGACTTCTCCCAACGGATCAATTTCGTTCAAGCCGACCCAGATCGACTCGCCTTCATCGCTGTAGAAGTCGCGCGTCTCGTTCTTGGCGTCCCATGAGATCTTCCAGTCCGCCGGTACGGCGACCGAATAGCCGAGCTTGTCGTCGCGGTAGATCTGGAAGCCGACCGGGGTGGTCGGCGGCCCGGTCGGCAGCCCGGACGGGCCGAGCAAAGGGGAGGGCGTGGGAGAGGGCGCGGCGGCGCCACTTGAATTCGACGACCGCTTAGTCCCCGGTACGACGGGCACGCCCAGCGCCACCGCAACACAGACCCCTACGGCGACAACGGCCGCAATCCCTGCGTACAGGACATGACGCTTTGTGGACCTGCGATGCGAAGCCTCGGCCGGGGACGGGTCGCCGAAAGCGACCCGATCCAACATCTCCGCTGTCTGACTGGCCGTGGCGCGGGCCGTGGGGTCACGCTGGAGCAGTGCGGTCAGCAGTGGTGCCAGCGGCCCGGCTTTGGTCATGGGGTCGGGTGGTTCCGTTAACTTAGCAGGGCCGAGAGGATGGACATGAAGGTGTCTCGGACGTAGGGGGGTGGCCTTCTACGGTGGTGTAGAGGGTTGCGCCGAGTGCCCAGAGGTCGGCGGTGGGGCCGACGTTGTGGCCTTGGGCTTGTTCGGGTGCCATGTAGGCGGGTGTGCCCAGGACGGTGCCTGATCGGGTGATGCTGGGGTCTCCGGCCAGGGCGGCGACGCCGAAGTCGGTGATGACGGTGCGGCGGTCGGTGATCAGGACGTTGGCGGGTTTGAGGTCACGGTGCACGATTCCCGCCTGGTGCGCCGTCTGGAGCGCGTCCAGCAGGGCAAGGCCGAGACGGGCCACGTCCTTGGGCGGAAGGGGCCCGTCCTGCTCGATGATGTCGGCGAGCGAGCGGCCCTTGACGAACTCCATCACGATGACCGGCGCACCGTCGTACTTGGTGACGTCGAAGACCTTGACGATGCCGGGATGGACCAGCCTGGCCGCGGCGTCCAGCGTCGTGAGTTCACCGCAACCGCTTAGAAGCGCCAGCGGGTGGCGCTGAACCCTTTCTCCTTGCCGAATGCCAACACCTGAGCCGGCTCAATCGCGTAGACGTGCCGAGGATCGCTGAGGGCGGTGTCGGCCGGATCGTAGAACTCGCCCTCTCTCACGAACGGATGCCACCACGGATACTCAATGACGCTACGTGAGTCGGCGCATTACGAAAAGCGACGATTTTCGATCAAGTCAATCGTCATGGGCGATGCTATGATCGCCACACCGGGCAAGCGCCGGCACACGCGACCAAGAGCTCATCACCGCAGCCCCCTGGATCAGCTCCTGACTACGAGAAGACCTCTGGAAAGGCGCTTGGCTAGGGGAGGGTCTCGGGAAGGGCGCATCGGGCCTGCGGATCAGCTACGGCCGGATGCTGGAACAGGGCACCGGATCTGCGGTGCTCCAGTTCGGCGGTCCGCAGATGAGTCCAGCCGGCATCACGGTAGAAATCATGCAGCCGCTGGTTAGTGCGCCACGCATCGAGCCGGATCCACTGGGCGCCTTGGCGGGCGCCCAGGTCGATCGTCCAGCGAAGCAGCAGTTCTCCCAGCCCCTGACCGGCGTATTCGCGGGCGGTGGCGAGTTTGGCTACGTAGCGCGCCGGTTCTGCGAGTTCCTCGGCGGTCCAGAAGTCGGCGTCCCCGTGAGTGGAGACGGTGACGGTGGCGATCGCGGATCCGTTCTCGCGGACCAGGTACAACTCGCCGCGTTCGATTATCGGCGCGATCCGCTCGACGCTGAATCCGGCGGCCCATTGGTTCACGCCCCGGGAGGTCAACCATGACGCCACGCCGTTCAGCAACGCCAGGACCTCGGCGAGGTCGTCAGGGGCGGCGGGGCCGATGCTCCTCATGCGGGCAGCTCATAGACCATGCTGGCGCGGTCGCCGGGCAAGGTCGTGATCGTCACCCGCGCCGGCCGTTGGGTGGTGTAGGCCGTGCGGACCTGCAACAGCGCCGGGACGCCGTCCTCCACGTTGAGCTTGCCGATCTCCTCGGGGGTGGGCATCCGCCAGAAGAGCTCATCGCGATAGCGGACCTGTTCGTGGCCCAACTCCCGCATCAGCGCGGTGACACCGGGCTTGACGTCATCGGGGTACATGATCGCGGTGCCCTCGGCGATGTCGAGCGGATAGTAGGAGTCGTTGAGGTTGTGGGGAGCGCCGTCGACGGTCCGCAATCGGCGGCGGACCACGACTGCGGCGCCTTCCTCTATCTCCAGCCGGCGAGTGATGGGCTCGCCGGGCTTCATGATCGCTGTCTCGATGCGCTGGCCTGGTGTGTGGCCCTGATCGCTGACATCCGCCACCCATGTGTCAACACCGGTCACCCGGCACTCGTCCGCACGGTTCGGCGACCGCGACCTGGATCCGTGGACGGCGAACTGGAGACGGTCGCGGACACGTCGGCCGCAACGCCCGCGCCCGGCCGTGATCAGCCCTTCATTGACCAGGACGCTCAGTGCGTCGCGCACCGTGTTGCGGCTGACCTCGTAGCGCTCGGCGAGCTCCGATTCCGGGGGGACGAGCGCGCCGGGCGCCAGCTCCCCTCCAATGATCGCCGCGCGCAGCTCCATGGCGAGCTCACGGTAGCGGGGTGTCTGCCCGCGCGAAGGGGCCACGTCGCCCTCCTCCTGGCTCGCCTCGAAGTTCTGTACCAACAAATCTATCTATTCCACCCTTAACTTCGCAAACGATCATAAGCCTCGTCCTTGGAGGGCCTGGCCTACGCGCAGCGGCATGGGTCGGCGGCGAGAGCCGAACGACGCTGGCCTTCGTGCGTGACGGGACCGTTCTGATGGGTAGCCGCCGCGGCATGCCCGAGCCATAATCTAGGCGGCACAGTCAGCGGCTATTCACGGTCGGCAGGGCCGAACGCATACCTCCCGTGCTGTACGCCGAGGCGCCAATCGGTGACGAGGAGGCCGATGTGGCAAGACGAAGGCGGAACCGGCACACCCGAGCAGCGGCCTTAGCGGCCAGTATCGTCGTCCTGACGGCGCCTGTGGTCACCGTCGGTGCGGCAACGGGCAACGGTGCCGCACTCGGCGACGCAGGCGACCGGGCGACACCGGCCGACATCGCTGAGTGGGTGGTGAACATGGACGCCACCAAGTTGCGCGAACGACTGGCGAGCGGCCAGGTCACCTCGGTCCGATTGGTCAAGGCGTACCAGGCACGCATCGATGCCTACGAGCAGGCGTATGCCGACCAGCCTGGTGTCAACGCGGTCATTCGCAGGGACCCGACGGCGATAGCCGATGCCGCCCGGCTCGACGCCGAACGCCGGCAGGGGCGCGTCCGCGGCCCGCTGCACGGCATCCCGATCCTGATCAAGGACAACCACGATACCGAGGACCTGCCCACATCCAACGGCTCGCTGGCGCTCAGGCACTGGCGCACCGCCGATGACGCCGAGCAGGTCGCGCGGCTGCGCGCGGCCGGCGCGATCATCGTCGCCAAGACCAACCTGCACGAGTTCGCCGCCGGCGTCGAGACCATCAGCTCGCTTGGTGGGCAAACCCGCAACCCCTATGACCAGACCCGCAACCCGGGCGGCTCCAGCGGCGGCACGGGTGCCGGCATCGCGGCCGGCTTCGGCGCGGCCGGCCTGGGCTCAGACACCTGCGGCTCCATCCGCAGCCCGGCGGCCCACAACAGCCTGGTCGGGTTGCGGCCGAGCCAGGGCCTGTCCAGCCGCGACGGCATCGCGCCTCTCTCCGACACCCAGGACGTCGGCGGCCCCATCGCCAAGTCGGTCAGCGACATCGCACTGATCCTGGACGCCACCGCCGGATACGACCCGGACGACCCGTCCACCAAGGCGTCCATCGGACGGATCCCCCGCACCTACACCGCCGCTCTCGACGGCGCCGCTCTGGCCAACGCCCGCATCGGCGTGTTCACCGACTACCTGAGTACATCGGGGCCCGCGCTGGCGACGACGGCGCTGGTCCGGGCGGCCGCCCGGGACATGGCCTCGCGGGGCGCGACCATCGTCGATCTGCCGGCCCAACCCGCGCTGGTGTCGGCGGTGGACGCCTCCAGCGTGTTCGCCGACGAGACCGAACGCGACCTCAACCGCTACCTGGCGGCGCCGGGCTCACGATTCCCACGCTCACTGGCCCGGCTGGAGCCACCGGCCGACATCGTGACCCTGGCCGACATCGTCACCTCCGGCAAGGTCACGCCCACGGTCCTGAAGCGGCTCAAGGAACGGCTGGGCACCTCGACCGGCCCGCAGGACGCCTACCACCAGCGGCTGGCCCGGCGTAAGCAGGCGCAACAGCTGCTCCACAAGCTGTTGAAGGACAACGCCCTGGACGCACTGCTCTACCCGGCGGTCTCACAGCAGGCCGCGCCGATCGGACAGCCTCAGGAGGGGCTCAGAGTCTGCGCACTTGCCGCCAATACCGGGTTCCCCGCCCTGACGATCCCAGCCGGCTTCACACCCGACGGAATGCCGGTGGGAGTCGAACTGCTAGGACGGCCGTTCAGCGAACCGAGACTGCTCGGGCTCGGTTTCGCCTACCAGCGAGCGACAGATCACCGCCGTCCACCGGCAAGTACCCCGCCCCTGAACTGACCTCGCCGCCGCAAACGCCTGTGCGGCGCCGATATCGAAGCGCCCCCGGTTTCGATAGAGGCTCGGTCGCGTCGTAGCAGCGTCATGTCCGGTGCGTCCAGCATCAGGTGGGTCCGCTTGCTGGTCGCGCCCAGATGACGATGGCGCGGGAGAAGATGTCGACCACGTACGCGCCGTAGACGACGTCGGCCCGCACCCGCGCGCGGGGAGCGACGATCTCAGCCCTTGCGGTGTCGGCATCCAGGGTCGGCCCTGACCCAGCGCGGGCGGGTATCGACCGTAACTGCCGCCGGGAGGGGTACGGGCGGTGCCGCCGGGCTCCAGAGCGGCTCCGCCGGACGGATCGGCGCTGGCCGGCGGCGCCCCGGCGGCGATGCGAACTGCCGCTCCCGGCTGGAGGCACGCTGAAGATCGGCGCACAACGGTCCTTCCTAGATTGAGGGCGGCGAGAAAGGGGTGCTCGCCGTCACGCGTTTGCCGGCCTTCATGGTCCGGGCACGAAAACAGGGGGGACGAGTCTTGCGAGTGCAATTCCAAGAGGCCGATGCGTTCGAGGAGGAGGCCGCTTCAGACGGTTCGGCGACGCCCGCGCGAAAAGCGCCGGGCGATGCCGAGAACCGTCTCATGGTCGCCTCCCTGCAATCGCTCGCGCAGGAGATGGACGAGATCGCGAGAGAGGCTTCCTCGGTCCTGGAGGATCCGGCGCGGATCCTTTCGGCGGAGCCCGGGGCGTTCGCGCGGATCGCCGCGCGGACCGTGCCGCGCTGGCATTTCGCGATGCTGAACGACGGCGAGCGCAACAGCGCCCTCGTGGCGGCGCTGAAGCGGCGCGTCCCGGCGGGCGCGAGCGTGCTCGACATCGGCTCGGGCAGCGGGCTGCTCGCCATGGCGGCGGTGCGGGCCGGCGCCGGGCGGGTCTACACCTGCGAGGCGAACCCGCTGCTGGCGGAGATCGCCCGGCAGACGATCGCGGCGCACGGTATGTCCGGCACCGTCACCGTGCTCGCGAAGCGGTCGGACGCGCTGCGGGTCGGCGTGGACCTCGACCGGCCCGTCGACGTGCTGGTGTCGGAGATCGTCGACTGCGGCCTGATCGGCGAGGGGCTGCTGCCCGCCTTCCGGGACGCGCGCGAGCGGCTGCTCGCCCCCGGCGGGGTGCTGATCCCGTCCGCGGCGCGGCTCTACGGGCGGCTCGTGCGCAGCGAGGCCGTCGCCGCGCTGAACCAGGTCGGCAAGGCCGACGAGTTCGACGTCTCGCTGATGAACGCGCTGGCCACCCGCGGGCACTTCCCGGTGCGGCTGAACACCTGGCCGCACGCGATGGTGTCGGAGACCGTCCGGCTGCTCGACCTCGACCTGCGCCGCGACGCGCTGGAGCCCGGTGAGCGCGCGGTGTCCCTGACGGCCACCGGCGACGGCGAGGCGCACGCGCTCGCCGTCTGGTTCGAACTCGACCTCGGCGGCGGCATGGTGCTGCGCAACTCGCCGGCCGACTCCGGCTCCCACTGGATGCAGGGCGTGATCCCGTTCGCCGAGCCCGTCCCGACCAAGGTCGGGGAGCCGGTCTCGTTCCGGCTGCGCTGGAGCGACACCCGCCTGAGCATCCGCTGAGCGGCGACCACCGCCGCTTCGCCCTACCCGTCCGCCTTTCATGAGAGAGAGCGATCGATGAGTGCTGTGCCGGAACACCGGCCTTTCCAGCTCGACGGCGCCGCACTGCGTGACGCCGTCGTGCAGTACGCCACCAATCCCATCTATCTCGACAACGAGGAATGGGAGAACGACGACAACCCCTATCGGCGGCAGCTCCGCCCGCAGGTGCTTCCGCATCTCGACTACGACAAGGTGCCCAACCGCGACGAGATCCTGGATTACAAGAGCCTGGCCGTCCAGCGCCTTCTCACCAGCATCTACGAGGCCGACCTGGTCTTCCTTCCCAAGTTCGGTCTGGAGGGCAAGGAGGACGACTTCCGCGCGTTCTACAGCCCGGGCAACCGGGCGCTCGGCGAGCGGATCCGCCCGGCGCTGGAGCGGCAGGCGTTCGGCTTCCTCGACGACGAGATCGAGACGTCCGGGACGTGGACGCGGGCGAGCCTCGCGTCCTACCTGGACTCGCTCGGTACGGACGGCAGCGAGGCGTCGCCGTCCGAGGAGGCCATCGTGAAGTCCACCGACCCGCGGCGGGCGGCGCGCATGTGGCTCGCGCAGTTCGCGCCGGACTTCCTCTCCGAGGCGTCGCCGATGATGCGGAATCTGCTCGGCTACTACGGCGCCCCGCAATCCGAATGGTTCAAGGTCGTCATCGACGAGTACGGCTACGGCGTCCACGAGACCAAGCACAGCAGCCTGTTCGAGAAGACCCTGCAGACGGCGGGCCTGAAAGCCGACCTTCACCGGTACTGGCAGTTCTACCTGAACAGCAGCCTGCTGCTGAACAACTACTTCCACTACCTGGGCAAGAACCACGAGCTCTTTTTCCGGTACGCGGGCGCGCTGTACTACACCGAGAGCTCGCTGGTCGACTTCTGCCGCCGCGCGGACGCGATGCTGCGCACCGTCTTCGACGGATCCGTGGACACCGGCTACTTCACCGAGCACGTTCACATCGACCAACACCACGGGCGGATGGCCCGCGACAAGATCATTTTGCCGCTGGTGGAGGCGCACGGCGACGGCGTCATCCCCGAGATCGTCCGCGGGATCGAGGAGTACCGGACGCTCGTCGGCATCGCCGACGCCGACTTCTCCGAGCAGATCGCCTGGATGGACGGCGGCCCCCGGTTCAAGACGCTGCACGACCCGGTCTATGACGGCATCCGGCGCGGCCTCGTGGACGCGCCCGTCGCGCGCCTGGTGGAGCCGCGCGGCGAGCTGTCCAACACCCACTGCCACGACGGCGACGAGCTGTGCCACATCGTGTCGGGGACGATGCGCTTCGTCAACGGCCTCGACTCCTACCAGATCCTGGAGGCCGGCGAGGGAACCGTGATCCAGCGCAACCGGCTGCACGGCGCGATCATCGAGTCGGAGGAGTGCGTCTACGAGATCCACTCCGTCGGGGACCACCGCAAATGCCTGTCGTGACGTTCCCCGTCGAGGGACGGGACAACTGCGCCGTCGTGGACGGGACCCCCTACGTGTACGCCACGGTGAGGGGTGAAGGGTTCGTCATGCGGGCCCGCTGCGCCCACCGCGGCGGCCCGCTCCACTTGGCCGCCGTCGCCGCGGAATCCGCCCGGCTGGTGTGCCCATGGCACGAGCGGAAGACGTCGCTGACGCGGCTGCGGGCGGAGATCCCCGCGGTCCGGACGGGCGGCCGGGTGACGGCCGTCATCCCCGATCGGCGCCTCGCGCTGGTCCGCCCGTGCTCCGCGCCGCCCGCGCCGCCCGCACTGGCCGCGCCGTCCGCGCCGTCCGTCGAGTTGGAGCACCGGCCGTTGTCACGGGACCTGGCCCGCGCCGCGGGCTGTGGATGACGGGAGGAGGACCATGACGCACAACGGAGACAGGACACGCGATGACGGCACGGCGAGCAACGGCGACAAGCCGCTGCTGCTGCTGATCGGGAGCAGCGGCCGGCTCAGCAGGGAGTTCGTGCTGGAGTCGGTGAGCCGGAGGTACGGGCTATGGCTGCTCCAACCGGCCGACGTCACTTGGGAGGGACCGTACGTCGCCGGGAGCACGATCGTCGACAACACCGATCCGGTGGCGCTGGCCAAGGCCGCCCAAGACGTCGCCGCGCGACACCGCGTGGCGGGCGTCTTCTGCTATGACGAGGGGCTCGTCACCCCCGCCGCCCACGTGGCGCGGGCGCTCGGCCTGCCCGGGAACACTCCCGAGGCCATCGCGGCCTGCCGGGACAAGAAGGCCACCCGCGACGCGATGGACCGGGCCGGGGTCGCCCAGCCGGTGTCGGCCGGGGTCTCCGCCCTCTCGGAGGCGCTCGCCGCCGCCCGCCGGATCGGCTACCCCGTGGTGCTGAAGCCCCGGGGCCTCGCGGGCAGCATGGGCGTCCGGCTGGCGCGGGACGAGGACGAGGCGGCGTCCGCCTACGCGGCCGCGGCCGCGGCGTCCTACCCGGGCGTGCCCGTCTTCGACGTGCCGGTGCTGGTGGAGGAGTACGTCTCAGGCCCGGAGATCAGCGTGGACGCGGCCTTCTTCGACGGCGAGTGCGTGCCGCTTGTCGTCGCCCGCAAGCAGGTCGGGATGGACCCGTTCTTCGAGGAGGTCGGTCACGAGGTGGACGGCGGCGATCCGCTGCTGGGCGATCCGAACCTCGTCCAGGTGCTCCGGCGCGCGCACGCCGCGCTCGGCTTCCACACCGGCGTCACCCACACCGAGTTCCGGCTCACCCCGCACGGCCTGCGGCTGATGGAGGTCAACGCCCGCCTCGGCGGCGACATGATCCCCTACCTCGGCCGGCTCACCACCGGCGTTGACGTCGCGCTCGCCGCCGCCGACATGGCTGCGGGCCGCCGTCCGGATGTCGGCGCCAAGCACTCCCGCGCCGCGGCGATCGCGTTCCTGTACCCGGAGCGGGACGTCGAGGTCGAGTCGGTGACCGTGCGAGAGGACCGGCTCGTCCCGGGCATCCACAGCGCGGAGGCGATGGCGGGTCCCGGCACGGTGCTGCGGCTGCCGCCGCGCGGCTACATCTCCCGCTACGCCCGCGTCATCGCCCTCGCCGACTCGATGGACGGGGCCCGGGCCGCGCTGGCCCGCGCACCGGAGATCGTCGAGCTGGTGGGACGTCCGGCCGAGGTCGCGGTTCGATGACGCCGACCGGCCATCCGTCGATCAGGGAGACTCTGCGGCGGATCTCCTGGAGCACCTGGCTCGTGCTGGCGGGGATGCTCGTCAACCGGCTGGGCAGCTTCTTGCAGGTCTACCTGGTCCTGTACCTGACCGCCAAGGGGTTCTCCGCGACCGCGGCGGGCATCGCGCTCGGCGCCTATGGTGCCGGGTCGGTGGCCGGCGTGCTGCTCGGCGGCGCGGCGTCCGACCGGTTCGGGCACGCGTGGACGATCGTCGGGTCGATGGCGCTCGCCGGGGTGCTCACACTCGGCCTCGTGCACCTCGGCAGCCTGCCCGCCATCGTGCTGGTGACGGCCGTCATCGGAATGGCGGCGCAGGCGTACCGGCCCGCCTCGTCCGCGCTGCTGGTGCGGCGCACGCCGGAGGAGCAGCACGTCATGGTGTTCGCCGTCTACCGGATGGCGTTCAACCTCGGCACCGTCGGCGGCCCGCTGCTCGGCGCGCTGCTGATCACCTTCTCCTACGAGCTGATGTTCTACGCCGACGCGGTCACCTCGGTCGGATTCGCGCTGCTCGCCCTCGTCCTCGTCCGGTCCGGTGACCGCGCCGAGGACGGCGCGGACGACGGCGAGGACGACGGCGCAGGCGCGGGGGACAGCGACGGCGCCGGGCCCCGCAGGTCGTACCGCGCCGTGCTGGCCGACCGCAGGTTCATGCTGTTCATGCTGGCGTTGTTCCTCAACGCCGTCGTGTACATCCAGAGCACCGCCGCGCTGCCGCTGCAGGTCGCGGCGGACGGGCACGCTCCGGCGTTCTACGCCGCGCTGCTCTCGCTCAACGCGTTCCTGGTGATCTGCCTGGAGCTGCCGTTCACCAAGTACGTCCAGCGGCTGCCCGCCGGGATCGCCGTCGCCACGGGGATCGGCCTGGTGGGCGTCGGGATGAACCTGTACGCGGCCGGTGCGTGGGCGGCGGTGTTCGTCGCCGCCACCGTGGTCTGGACGGTCGGCGAGATGGTCGGCACGCCGACCGCGTCGGCCCATCCCGGCCGGGTCGCGCCGCCCCGGCTGCGCGGCCGCTACATCGCGGCGGGCGTGTTCTCCATGCAGATCGGTTACGCGGTCGGCCCGGTCATCGGCGTCGCGGTCTGGCAGGCATGGGCGCCCGGCGCGTGGTGGCTGTGCGGCCTGCTCACCGTGGTCGCCGTCGCCGCCACCCTGCCCGGCATGGCCGGCAACCGCACGAACGCGCGCACCACCGACCAGGACGCGTCGGGGACGCGTCCCGACCATCAGGAAGGCAGCGGGCCATGGCCTACGCAGCAGGAATCCAGCAGTTCGTCGACGAAGTGAACGGCGCGCTCCCACCCGACTTCTACACCTATCCACTCGACCGCCAGCGCACCCTCTACGACGGGCTGACCGAGGTGCTCCCGATCCCCGTCCCGGACGGCGTGCGGCACCACGACGTGGAGCTCACGCACGGCGGGCGCCGCGCGCGCGCCCGCGTCTACCGGCCCCCGGTGCGGCGCGGCGACGGTGTGCTGTTCTACGTGCGCGGCGGCGGCTTCGTCATCGGCTCGCTCACGAGCCACCACAGCCTGGTCGCGGAGCTCGCCGCCCGAACGGGCCTGGTATCGGTCGCCCTCGATTTCGGGATGGCGCCGGAGAACCCGTTCCCCGGCCCGGTCGAGGACTGCTTCACCGGACTGTCGGCGGCTCTCGCCGACCCGTCCGCGCTGGGCGCGGGCGACCTGGACGCCGGCGCCGCGGTGGTGTGCGGGGAGAGCTCCGGCGCGAACATGGCGGTCGTGCTGTCGATGATGGCGCGCGACCGGGGCGGCCCGGCGCTGCGCGGGCAGGCGCTCATCAGCCCGGTGCTGGACTTCACCCGCTGGCGGCATGGCGGGGAGGACGCGCCGCTGCTGTCCGGGGGCGAGATGGAGTTCTTCACGGCCTGCTACTGCCCCGATCCCGAGCAGGCCCGGCACCGCTACGTGTCCCCCTTGCTCGAAGGAGAGTTCCACGCCCTGCCGCCCGCCTACGTCGTGGGCTGTTCTCTGGACTCTCTGCGCGTGGACGCCGAGAGCTACACCGAGCGGTTGCGCAAGGAGGGGGTGCCCGTCCAGTACGTGCTGGAAGAGGGGATGGTGCACGCGCCCGTCCGGGCGCGCGGCCTCAGCGAACCCGCGGCCGACCTGTTCGCGCGGTTCTGCACGGCCGCCGCCCAGCTGGCAGGCGACACCTCCGCGCTCCCGAAGGGCGCCCGCGCGGAGGGAGCGCGCAGTGGCGGTTCCTGAGCCGGACGGCCCTGCTGTCATCGTCGACCCGTACTCGTCGGGCGCGCTCTTCGCCGAGCCCCTCGGGCGGCACGGCGTGCCCGTCGTGGCGGTCGTCACCGGCCCGCGGCCACCGGACGCGTACGCGTCGTCCTACCGGCCCGGCGACTACCCCGAGACCGTCGTGTACGACGGCGACCTCGACGCCGTCGCGCGGCGGCTGCGGGCGCTCGGCCCGCGCTGCGTCATTGCCGGCTGCGAGTCCGGCGTCGAGCTGGCCGAACGTCTCGCGCCGCTGGTGGTGCCCGCGCTGGCCAACGTCCCGGAGCTGGCCGCGGCGCGCCGCGACAAGGCCGCCATGGCGGCGGCGGTCGCCGCGGCGGGGCTGCCCGTCATCCCGCAGATCTGCGCGGCCCGCGCCGACGAGGTGGCAGGCTGGCTGCACCAGGAGCGGCTGCACGGCGCCGACCTCGTCCTCAAGCCGCCGAAGAGCGCCAGCACCGACGGTGTCGTCAAGCTCCCCGGCGGGCGGGACTGGCGGACGGCGTTCGAGCGCGGGCTCGGCCGCGTCAACCAGTTCGGCGAGCGGGACGACCGGCTGATCGTGCAGAAGTTCGTCACCGGCACCGAGTACGTCGTCGACACCTTCAGCCACGGCGGCCGGCACGCCCTCGTCGACGTGTGCGCCTACCAGAAGGTCGACAACGGCCCCTACATGGCGGTGTACGACACCATGCGGTGGCTGGCGCCGGACGACCCGGCCGTCCCGGACCTCGCAGAGTACGTGTCCGGCGTGCTGGACGCGGTCGGGATGCGCAACGGCTCCGCGCACGTGGAGGTCATGGGCACCGCGGACGGTCCGGTGCTCATCGAGATCGGCGCGCGCCCGCACGGCGGCGGCCACCCGCGGTACAACTGGGTCGCGACCGGCGACAGCCAGATCGACCGGACCGTCCGGTGGCTCACCGGCGGCGCGCTGCCCGGCGGCTACGAGCTGGTCCGGCACCAGGCGTGCGTCTTCCACATCGCTCCGCGCGCCGGGGTGCTGCGCGGGACGGACGTGCTCGGCGGCGTCCGGGACCTCGCGAGCCACCACTTCGCCGTGCTGAACGTCGCCGACGGGGACCTCGTTCCGGCGACCAGGACCCTCGTGGACAGCCTGGACTTCGGGTTCGTGATCCTCTCGCACCCCGACGCGGAGCAGGTCGAGCGGGACCGGCGGGCCGTGCGCGCCCTTGAGCGGCGGCTCGTCATCGAGGCGCCGGTGGCCGCCGACGTCCTGGAACCGTAGCCCGGCCCGGTCGGGGAGGAGGCCCCGGTGGGCACCGCAGTCGCCTTCCTGGCGAGTTCCCTGCTGGTGATCGTGACGCCGGGGCCCGACCTCGCGCTGATCACCCGGCTGATGCTGGAGCGCCGCACGCCGCGCCCGGCCGCCGCCGCGGCGGCCGGCATGATCACGGCCGGAGCCGCCCAGGCGGCGCTGGGCGCGGCCGGGCTCGCCGCGTTCTTCGGCGCCCACCCGGACGGCTTCACCGCCTTCCGCCGCATCGGCGCCGCCGTCCTACTGGGCTGGGCGTTCGTCGCCCTGCGCTCCGCCCTCCACCGCCCGGCGGGCACACCGGACGCAGCGCTGGCGCACGGTCCCGCCACCGAGCCGGGGCTGTTGCGGGGTGGGTTCATACAAGGGCTGCTCTGCACCGGGTCCAATCCCAAGGTGGGCGTGTTCCTGATGGCCTTCCTGCCGCAGTTCGTCCCGCCGGGCGTGGACCCGGTGGCGGGGGTGGCCTTCCTCGCGGCCTGCTACCTCACGCTGGGGCTGCTCTGGCTCGCGACGTGGATCCTGCTCGTCGGCAGGCTGGCCCCGTTCCTGCGCTCGGCGCGCGCCATGCGCCTCGTCCACGGCACGACCGCCCTCGTGTTCGGCGCGTTCGCGCTCCGGCTAGTACTGGTCTGACGGCACCGCCTCACGGCGCTCCGCAAGTTCGGCCACATAGCCGCGGAGCAGATCGGGCATGACGAACCGGTCCCGGGCGCGCTGCTCCAGCAGGCTGGCGTCGACCAGGCCGCGCAGCATGCGCCGTGCCTCGTCCGGGGGGCTCCCCGCCAATTCGGCCGCGACGCCCACCGTCACGTGCAGGCCCGGCGTCATGCCGAGCAGGCGGAGGAGGCGCCGGGACGGCTCCGGCAGCGCCGCGTGGGACGCGTCGAAGGCGAAGCGGAGCGAGGACGGCAGGTCCGCTCCGTCCAACTCGTGGAAGACCCCGCTCTCGCGGAGCTTCGCGCAGTACTGCGCGAGGTCGGCGCCGGGACTCTCCGCCATCCGCGCCGCGGCGACGCGCAACGCGAGCGGCAGCCCCCCGCACAGCATGCCGAGCGCCGCGGCCGCGGCGGGCTCGGCGTCGACCCGCTCCCGGCCGAGCAGCTCGGCGAGCAGCGCGTACGTCTCGCCGGACGTCAGGACGCCGAGGTCCATGCGCCGCGCCCCGTCCCGCGCGACGAGCCCCGGCATCCTGGCGCGGCTCGTGACGAGCACGGCGCTGTGCCCACCGCCGGGGATCAGCGGACGCACCTGGTCCTCGTCGCGCGCGTCGTCCAGCACGACCAGCATGCGCCGGCCGGCGAGCTGCGACCGGTACAGGGCCGCCGCCTCGTCCACGTCGGCCGGGACCTGACCGTCCGGGACGGCGAGCGCGCGCAGGAACTGGCGCAGCGCCTCGTGCGCGGTCACCGCCCGCCGGACGGAATGGCCGCGCAGGTCGGCGTAGAGCTGCCCGTCCGGGAAGCGGTCCCGCATCCGGTGCGCCCAGCGCACGGCCAGCGCCGTCTTGCCGACGCCGGGCTGCCCGCTGACCAGCGTGACGGGTGCCCGGCCGGCGGCCGCCCGCGGGTCCGGGAGCAGCCGGCGGCTCAGCTCCGCCAGTGGCGCGGCCCGCCCGACGAAGACCCCGGCCGCGTTGGGCAGCTGCGACGGCGCCGCGTGCCGCACCGGCGCGGACGGCGGCTCGCGGTGGCGGCGCGCGGGCGGCTCGGCCTCGTCCGGCCACGGGAGCTGCTGCCGGAGCACCCGCAGATGCGCGCGGCGGATCTCGTCGCCGGGCTCGACGCCCAGCTCGTCCATCAGGCGCCGCCGCACGCAGGCGAACACGCCGAGCGCCTCGGACTGCTCGCCGCAGCTCGCCAGCACCAGCATCAGCCGCGCCTGCAGGCCCTCGTGGAGCGGCTCCTCTCGGGCGACGGACCGCAGTGTGTGCAGCGCCTGCCGGGGCCGCCGCAGCTCCATGGCGAGGTCCGCGTACGCCAGTACGCTCTCCACCCGCAATCCCGCGACGGCCACGGCCGCCGGATCCTGCCTGAGCTGCGGCACGTCCGCCAGCAGGGAGCCGTGCCAGCGGTCCAGCGCGCGGCGCGTCAGCGCGAGGGCCTCCGCGGCCCTGCCCGCCGTGCGGGCTTCGCGGGTCCGCGCCACCAGATCCTCGAAACGCGTCCGGTCGACGTGCGCCCGGTCGGTGACCAGCCGGTACCCGCCGTGGGTCCGCGCCAGCTCAAGCGGGCCGGGCGATGGCTCGCCGGACCGCATCAGGCCGCGGAGCTGGCTGACGTAGGTGTAGATCAGGCCCTGGTGCGACCGCGGCGGTCCGTCCGGCCACAGCGCCTGGGTGATCTCCTCGAACCCGGCCGCCTGCGGGAACCGCAGGGCCAGCAGCGCCAGCAGGAGCCGCAGCTTGGGCGCCTGCACGTCCGTCACGGCGCCGTCCCGCCGGATGTACAGCGGGCCGAGGATGCCGATGCCGGGCAGGTCGTTCGGGCCCGGGCGCGGCTCCTGCCTCGGTCTTCGCTGCCACCACGCGTCGTCACCGTCCAGCCCGAGCGCGCCGCCGAGCCGCGCCAGCGTCACCGTACGCGGCCTGCGCACACGTCCCTGCTCGATGTCGCGGACCGCGCGCACACTGATGCCCGCGAGCTCTGACAGGTCGTACTGCGTGAGCCTCGCGCGCCGCCGTAACCAGCGCACCCGTTCCCCGAGCGGCTGCCCCGCCCCGTTCTCCATGGTCTCCGCGTCCCCCCGCTGGAGCCTCTCCGGATGACACCGACACTAACTCCGGAGTAAAGACGGCGGCATCACTTCACCGGCACCACACCCGGAGCGGGGCACCAGGGCGCACATCACAGAAAAGCGCCCAGGACAGGGGGTGGCGCGGAAAGCGAGCGAAACCGCCACTCCGGGCGTCGGGACCAGCAAGATCAAACCCGAGCCCGCGGCCGGGCCCGGATCGGCCGCCGCCGCACCTGCCGGCGCTCCCGGCCCAGGCCGGCGGGACCAGCAGCATGCACACCGCGGACAACGGTGAACCAGCCAATGATCTTCGCATCGGATACCTCGACATCGAGCGACATATCGAACACCTGGTATTCGCCGCTCGACACCGCTCGGATGAAAGCCATCGGACCGCCGCCGGAGATGACCGAGTCCGGACACGGTTGAACCTGAACCAATGAGGTACGTGTCCCGGGCTTCGGACAGATCTGGTCACGCTTATTGAAATCAATTTCTCGCAGTGCCCAGCACACCACGCGGTGTTCTCCGGCCACTCGCGGTGACCGGGATACGTCAACCTGCCGGAGGCGGCCAGCGCGAAGTCCTCCACGCTAGGCCCGGACCGTGCCCGCGAGCCAACATGGAGCCGACGGGCGGACGTACCGGGGCGAAGCCGTGGCGAGGCCGTGGCGTTTTCGCGCTTGCCCAGGTCGGCAGGGGTGGGTCGGTCGCCGGTGTGTTGGGCTGGGTACCGTGACTTATTACCGGATTCCTCCGGAGGGGTGGTGAGTTATCGACATAACGTGGTAAGCAACTCTCAGTTGAGTCGGCCAACGACCGCTCTCCGCTCGGCCTCGGGGATGGTTCTGCTGGCCGCCATGAAGGGAGTGGCCGTGAACCGGGTCAGCCCGTGGGTAGGGGTCAAGGCGTTCGAGGAAAAGGACTGGGGTCGCTTCTTCGGACGTCAGGCTGAGATCCGTCAGGTGGCGGACCGGTGGCGACAGGGCCGCTTGACGATCGTGGCCGGTGAGCCCGGGATCGGGAAGACGTCTTTGCTGCGAGCCGGAGTAGTTCGGCGGTTGCAGGACGACGGGGCTCGGGTTCTGCCGATCGGAGATACCGGGGACGGGGGAGTGACCGGGTCTCCGGCGCCTGCGGCAGTGGCGCGCAATCCCTATGTCACGGCCTTGTTGTTGTCCTGGCAGCGGAACGAGGGGCCGCAGGATATGGGGCTGATCTCGTTTTTACGCGGACAGGAGCAGTACGGCCGGCGCGGTCTGCCCTTTCCTGTGCTCGTGGCTGTTGATCATTTTCATCATGTGCTGCCCGAAGCGGAGCGCCGTGGGTTTCTGGAGGAACTCGCGGAGGCCATGGCGGCGGTGCAGAACGTTCATCTGCTCATGTCGGTGCGGACCCTGGAGCTCGGTGAGCTCGGCCCGCTGCGGGATGTCCTTGGGCACAGTGATCCTTTCGTGCTCGGGCCGCTCGACCGGGACGGTGCGCTCGACGCTGTGGTGCTGCCGACAATCGGGTCCACGCTGGACTTCGCTTCCGGGGTGGCGGGGCGGTTGGTCGACGTCTTGGGCGGCCCCGCGGTGGAGCCACTGTTGTTGCAGGTCGCGCTTGGAGCGGTGTGGGACGAGTTGTCCCCCGGAGAGGTAATGGTTTCCGCTGGGCATTTGCCGGAGCCGGAGCTGGCCCTGGCGGCGTACTGCGTTCCAGCGCTGGACGGCATTACCGGCGAGCACGGAATGCAGACCTGCGAGGTCGGTACGTGGATGCGCCGCACTCTGGTCGACCCGGACGGGAGACCGCGCGCGGCGGCGGAGGCGGTGGTGCGGGAAGAGATGCCCGGGTCGGTGCTTCGGGCGCTGGAGAATCAGTACCTGATCCGGAGAAGTCAGACGGGGGTCGCTCTGCGTTTTCCGCTGATCGCCGAGGCGCTGCGCCGGATCCCGGACGTACGTGCCTCTGCGGGCAGGGCCGACCCGCATGACAGCCTGATCGCCGCGCGACTGGCGATGTCAGCAGACGACCTCCCTATCGCGACCTGGCACGCCCAGGTGGCGCTGCGGAGCGGTGGTCCGGACCGTCGGATCGTGGCCGAGGCACGGTCGCTGCTGGGCGACATCGCCTTCTACCGGCGGCGATTGGAGGACGCCGAGGAGCACTACCGGGTGGCTGCCGAGGAGTACGTGTACGTCGGTGACCTGCCCCAGGCCGGGCGATTGCTCGCCGCCATCGGGCGTCTGCGGTTGGAGCAGGGCGACCACCAGGGGGCGATGGAGAAGTTGAGTACCGCGGCTTATAGGGCGCCTGCCGATCCGCTGGTGCAGATGGGGCTGGCCAGGGCGTTCTGGACCACCGGTTCTACGAACTCAGCGCTCACGGCTTTGGACAATGTCTTGAGGCAGAGCGGTCTGGGCAACGTTGAGGCGCGGCGGTTGCGGGGAGAACTGCGGGCGGACCTCGGGCAGGCTCAGCAAGCCCTGGCGGATCTGGCGCACGTCGACCGGCACGCTCCGGCGGCGCAGCGGGCTGCGCGGCTGCTGGCCCTGGCCATGCACATGGACGGGAGCGGCCACCTGCTGGACGAACTGGACGAGATCATCGCCGCGGCGCCCCGGAGCGGTCCGGTGCTGCTTCGCGCGGCACGGGCCTGTGCGCTCTCGGGTGACGCCGCGCGCGCGGCCGACTTGGCCACCAGGGCCCGAGTAGCGGAGGATCCTCCTCTGCCCGGACACCAGTACGCACTGGTCGAACAGCTGCTCATCGGTTCTTAAAGGTGCGGCGGTCGCGAGTGTCACGGATTTCGCGGAGCGTGGTGAGCGTGGCGATGTACACGGTGGCGAGTGCGGCCACCGCTCCGGCCAGCGCGGGGCGCTGGCTGAGAAGTATCAGACCTGTCGGCGCCGCACCGCCCGCTGCTCCGACACCGAGCATCCAGGACCGTACCGGGCGGCCTGGGTACCGGGCGGGTCCTGGCATCGGGGATCGCGGCTGCGGCTGCTCAGTGCGGACCTGCGGCGCGGCCTTGGCGGGCGCCGGGCGAACGTCGGCCTGGTCGATCCGGTCGGGTCCGGACTGTTTCGCGCTGGCCTTGGTGGGCTCGGCGGGGTGCACCGAACGGCTGTCGCCGACTACTTCAGCAGCGCGCGGGAACACGTTGGACTCTGGGCGCGTCACAGGGGTGGGAGCGGTCGGCCGCTGTGGTTCGGGCATTTGTCGCGCCATGTGTGTCTCCTGACATGGTGATCGGGCTCGGTTCCATCCTTGATCTGGAGAGAGGTGTCCTGTGCCGTCAGGCACACCGATCCCAGGTCAGCGCGCCTGCACATCAGGACGAACGGCGGACGTCCGGTGTCCGGGCCTTGGACGGAGGCGGGATGGCGAGATGGGCCGAACTCCGCGGTGACTACGTCGAGCCCCGGGAGCTCGCGCAATTCCTACGGAACGTCGTCGACGACTATCGGCTGTCGATTCGCCAGCTCGCAGAACGCATGCCCTATTCAAAGTCCGTCATCTCCGAACGACTGTCCGGAAAGGCACGCCCCGAATGGAAGTTCGTCGAGGCCCTGATCGACGCGTGCGCGAGGAGCGACATGAGGGCCAAAGCCCGGTTGAAAGCCGACGCCCAGGAGAAGTGGGAGGCGGCCGACCGGATTCGACTGACCCCAGTGGATGATGAGGTCGCCGAGGGGCTGGGGTCCCTGGATCTGCTCGTGGAACGAATCGTCGAGCGGCTTCAGAATCCGTCGTCCCACGCGGCGCCCACCGAGCCGCAGACCTTCTCTGGTAGTGCAGGTCCTTTCGAGGGGCCGGTCCCGGAGCATAACCAGCACTTCACCGGCAGGGCCGGGCTGCCGGAGCTCCTCGCCGCAGGCTTCTCCACAGGCCGGGTACAGGTGTTGCACGGTTTGCTCGGCGTCGGCAAGACCCAGCTCGCGGTGGAGTACGCGCGACGCGCCGACTCCGGGTACGAGCTGGTGGTCTGGATTCCGGCCGGTGAACCATCCCATGCAGGCTCGTCACTGGCCGCGCTGGCGCCCCGGCTCGGCCTGGAGTTCACCGGTCCGATCCTCATCATGGAAGCGGCGCGGGCGGTGCTGGCCGCGCTGCGGGACGGTGCGTTCGGCGACCGCTGGCTGATGGTCTTCGACAACGCCGGCCATGTCACCGACGATCTCCTTGGGCTGATACCGCACGGCGGCGGCCACGTGCTCATCACTTCACGCGACCCAGCGTGGGCGTGCGTCGACAGGGTCGACGGAGCTGTCGAGGTCGAATGCTTCAGCCGTGCCGAGAGCGTCGAGTTCTTCGGACGGCGGCTGCGCCGCGGTCTGGACCAGCAGCGCTACGACCTCGCCGACGCGGAGCACTTCGCCGAAGCGCTGGGAGACCTGCCGCTTGGCATGGAACAGGGGGCCACTCTTCTCGACCGATTTCCCCGCCTGAGCGTCGCCGACTGCCTGGCCCGGCTGTCGCGCGAACCTGGCAGGGCGCTGAACGTGGCCGCTCCGACCGCCTATCCGGTGACCCTTAAGATCGCCTGGAGCCTGGCGGCCAACAAGCTCGGCACGCGTTCACCGGAGGCGCTCAACCTGTTGCGGCACTGCGCACACTGCCCGCTTGACCCGATTCCGCTCCCGGCCTCGGACTCGGGTGAGTCGGCCGAGTCATTCGTGAAGAATCTGGACGGGGAGTTCACCGCCTTGCTGGCCGACCGGTTCGGGGCGGTCGAAGAGCTGCGGCGGTCCGGGCTCGCCCGCGTTGCCGACGACGAGATCCGGGTGCACCGGCTGGTCCGCGCGCTCGTACTGGAGGAATAGCCAGGTCCTGTGGCCGGCGCGTGAAGCGGCCACGAGACATGCCGCAAACATGCCCAAACTGGGGTTGTGAACTTGCAGCCCGAAATCGTGTCATCATCTGCATCTGCGCTGACTGGACCAGGGATGATTCCCGCTGCACAGCGCCGCATGCGGATCCCACCGTGGAGGTTGGCGTGGCTCTGAAGCCCGAAGCTAATGCCGTGCTGGAGGGGCCTGAGTGGCCGGCCCGCCTGGATGTGCGCGCGCTTCTAGAAGACGGCTGGCGGCCGACGCCGTTCCGTGAGTTCGTCATCAAGATTCATAGCAGGTGCAATTTAGCCTGCTCGTACTGCTATATGTACGAGATGGCCGACCAGAGCTGGCGTAGCCAGCCGCGGCGGATGGCGGACGCGACCATCGAGACGGTCGCCAGGCGCATCGCCGAACACGTCGAGTCGAACGGCCTGACCCGCATCGAGCTGATCCTCCACGGCGGCGAACCACTGCTCGCCGGGCCTCAGAGCCTGCGGCACGCCGTGACCGCCGTCCGGTCGGCGGTCGGCGGCGGAGTTACCGTGAGCGCCAGTCTCCAGACGAACGGAATGCTGCTCGATTCGGAGCATCTCGACCTGTTCGCCGAGCTGGGTGTGCGCGTGAGCATCAGCCTGGACGGTGACGAGGAAGGCCACGATCGCCACCGGCGGGCACCCAATGGAAGTGGCAGTCACCGCCGGGTGGTGGCCGGCCTGGAGCGGCTCCTGGAGCCGCAGTACCGGCATCTGTTCGCCGGGTTACTAAGTGCGATCGACCTGCGCAACGAACCGGTGACCACCTACGAGGCATTGCTGGACTTCGGGCCGCCGTCGTTAGACTTCCTCCTCCCTCACGGTACGTGGGACAGCCCTCCCCCAAGAGCCTTCTCCGCCGCTTCGGCAGCCGCCTCGGCCGACGCGCCGTACGGCGATTGGCTCATCCAGGTTTTCGACCGGTGGTATAAGGCGCCGGTCAGCGAGACGCGTGTCCGGCTGTTCAACGAGATCATCCGGATGGTGTTCGGCCGCCCGTCACGGACGGAGTCGGTCGGTCTTTCCCCCTTCGCCGCAGTCGTCGTCGAGACCAACGGGGCCATCGAGCAGGTGGACACGCTCAAGGCCGCCTACGAAGGTGCGGCCCGTACACCCCTGCATGTCTCGCGCGACAGCTTCGACAAGACCCTGATGCTGCCGTCGTTCGCGGCCCGCCAGATCGGCCTGCGCGCGCTTTCGGACGAGTGCCTGGACTGTGATCTGGTCCGGATCTGCGGCGGCGGTCTCTATCCGCATCGCTACCGGGCGGGCAGCGGGTTCGCCAATCCGAGTGTCTACTGCCGGGACCTGTTTCGGCTCATCTCGCACATCGCCACGACCGTGCGCCGGGACGTGTCCGAATTGCGAGAGAACGGTCAGCGCCGCATCGACGTCAATGGTCGGACGGAAGGAACCAAGTGACGAATCCGCCTCGCCACACCGTGCCCGATAAGATACTCCTCGAACTGGCGTCCGGCGGTGGCGGCGCCGATGCCGTTGCGATGCTCCAGGCGGCCCAGCAGAGTAAGCGACTCTTGCTTTTGCGCGGCATGCAGGACCTCGCTACGCGGATCGATCCGGATCGCGCCCGTCCGGTACGGGAGGCGTACAAGCTGATTGCGGCGGTGCAACGCGCCGATCCGGCGGCGGCTCAGGCCGTTCTCGGATACCCGACCGTCGCGTCCTCGGCGTTGCGGGCCGCGTTGAATCTGTCTGGCGAGTCACCTGACCTTCAGGTCTGCGCCGACCGGCTGGGCGCGATCGCCGCCGCGGCCGCGATCCGGACCGGGTTCCCGGCCGCCGTCGAGCTCCCGGCGACGGAGGGACGGGTCGTCCTGCCGTCTCTGGGCGTCGTGACCGAAGCGGGGAGCGACCGCGTCGTCGTCCGTTCGGGGCCGGACGGCGCCGCGGTGGGCACAGTCGAGTTGCCGGCGGTTCTGGAAGAGGACGGGCCAGGCTGGACCGCCCTGTATCGCCTTGCCGCCGAGCATGAGGGCGTGCCGGTCAGCTTCACGCTGGACGAGTTGGACCCCGACCGGATGCCCGGCGCCAACCTCGCGTCCCAGCCGCTGACGGACAAGGAACTCGCGCGCTGGCGGACCACCCTGGACGCGGCGTGGGCTCTGCTGGTCGGCAGGCACCGCGCGGTCGCCGACGAGATCCGGTCCCTCATCACCGCACTGACGCCGCTGGCCGCACCGGCCTCAGGTGAGAGCAGCGCGACCTCGAAGGAGGCCGTCGGGAACGTCGGGGTTTCGACTCCGCGCGACGTTCACGGGCTGGCCGTGACGCTGGCGCACGAGGTTCAGCACGTCAAGCTCACGGCACTGATCGACATCGTTTCCCTGACGCTGCCGGACGACGGCAGCCGGTACTACGCGCCTTGGCGGGAGGACCCGCGTCCGCTCGCGGGGTTGCTCCAGGGCGCCTACGCGCACCTTGGCATCGCCGGCTTCTGGAGGCGCGAACGGGCCACGGAGAACGACGACATCGCGAGGCGCGCGCACGTCGAGTTCGCCCGGTGGCGGACGGCCACGGCACGGACGATCTCGACGCTGCTGGAGAGCGGACGGCTCACCGGTGCCGGCGAGGTATTCGTCACCGAGATGGGCCGGACGCTCAAAGTATGGTGCGCTGAGCCCGTCCCGGCGGACGCCGAGGTGCAGGCCGCCAAAGCAGCCGACCGGCACCTCACGGGCTGGCGAGAACGGCGAGCCGGCGAAGCCGTCCTCTTGGACACCACCTCCCAGGACGTGGCCGTCCTACCGATCAGAGGCTCGTTCACGCGGCATTCAGACGGTCCCTCGGACGGCATCAGATCGGTGGCGGATCGAAGTCGAGGTCCAGGTGCCGATGCTCTTTGAAGGTGCGGACGTCCGGGTGTTCGTGCGGAAGCGTCCGGCCGTAACGCGCCTCGGTGTCAGCGGCCAGTTGCTCCGCGTCCTCGACCCGGCCGAGCATGCGGAGGTCCGCGGAGAGATTGCCGGCGCAGGCCAGCGTCATCGGGTGGTCTTCGCGAACCAGGCGGCGCAGTCGCGGCATCGTGCTCTCGCCGATCGCGACGGCCCGTGCGAAGTCACGGAGTTCGGCGTAGTCGCTCGCGAGGTTGGTCGCCACGGTCAGGTAGTAGTGGTGGTCCTTGCCCACCGCCGTCTCCAGAGACGCGAGTGTGCGCTCGTTGAGATCACGTGCCTCCTGCGGAGAGACGATCAGCCGCAGCAACAGCGCGTGGTTACCGGCACAGGCCAGCGTGTACGGGTGATCGGGGCCGTAGACCTCTCGGTAAAGCTGCGCGGTATGGGCCGCGAGCTCCAGACCCTCTTGCGCCCGTTTCGTGTTGCGCCGCACATTGGCCAGCGACATCGCCGCCGCCAGCGTGTCCGGCTGGTTGAGGCCGAACAAACGGACGCATCGGCCGTGGACATCGCGCGCCAACTCCTCGGCACGGGCCAATTCACCGAACCGCCGCAACGCGGTGGAGAGGTCCTTTGCGGTCCGGAGCGTCCATGGGTGGTCGCGGCCCAGGTAGTCGATGCCGTAGGCGTATGCCTCCTCACCGACGTCGCAGGCTTGGCCGTACTCGCCGTTGAGGCGGGTGGCTCGTGCGAGCCCGTTCCAGGTGGCCACCAGGAACGCGGCCCCCATCGTCCGGCCCACCTCGTCGGCCAGCTTGAACGCCTGCTCGTGAAGGTGGACCGATTCGGAGAACCGGCTGTTGAGGCTGTTGTCCACGGCCAGGTTGTTCGTGGCCCGCAGGGTCCGCGGGTCATCGAGGCCGAAAGCCTCGATATGCGCGTTCCGCGAGTCCTCGTCGTGGGCGAGCGCCTCGCGGAACCGCCCGCTGGCCCGCAGATCGGCACCGATGCTGTTGATCAGCGGGAAGGTGTCGTCCTTGGGCAGTTCGGCGGCGCGCATCTTCTGCAACGTGTCCTGGTTGAGGTTGTACGCCTCGCCGTATTTGCCCAACTCACGGAGGATGTTGCCCTTCTCACGCAGACCCCGCAGAGCGTCGGCGCCCGGCGCCTCGGGGCTCTCCGACCAGTGCTCGATAAAGCGGTCGGCGTATTGGAGGGCCGACGAGAGATCGCCGGAGAGGTACAGATACCGGATCATGTCCAGGGCCATGGACCGAACGTTGTCGCACGCACTGATCTCCAGCCGGGTCGGTTCGAGATGCGTGACCAGGTTGCGGAAGGTCTCCCAGTTGGCGGCCTCGTCGGGGTTCTGCGGCAACGCCCCGACCAGCAACTGGTGCACGTCCGCCCGGATCTCCTCCTGCTCGGACGGCGGGAGCGCCTCCCGGACCAGCGCCTGGATCAGCCGGTGGACCTGCACGGTGCGGCTGCCCAGGTCGACCCTCAACAGCGCGTACCGGCCCAGCTCGCCGATCGCCTGGCTGAGCTGGATCGGCCTCGACAGCAACTCGGCGAGCTGCGGACGCTGGACGCCGCCCGCCCGGAACACATCGCGCGGGATCGGCTCTGGACCGAACAGCGCGCAACAGCGCAATAGCTCGACCGCCTCGGGCATCCGCTGGTCAAGGTTGGTGACCGAGATGCTCCACGCGGCGGTCATCGACATCGGGTACTCGTTCGGCTTGCCGACCGAGAGCAGGTGTCCGGTTTCGCGGCTCAATGCCTCCAGGTAGTCGGACGGCGTCATGCCGGTCTGTGCCAGCAGCGCACCGGCCTGCTCCAGGGCGAGCGGAAGGTCGCCCAACTCCTCGGCGAGCTTGTCGGCGTAGTCCGGGCCGATCGAGGTTGAGACCCGCTTGTGCAGGAACTCGATGCTCTCCTCTCGCGTGAACACGTCGACGGAGATCGTCTCGACGATGTCTCCCCAGCGGTTGTTGCGCGAGGTGAGAAGCACGTGCCCAGGCCCGCGAGGCATCAGCTCGTTGATGTCCTCGGGCTGGTCGGCATTGTCGAAGATCAGTAGCCAGCGGTCGTACGGCTCGCCGCGGCGCAGCGCCTCAAGCACGGCGGTCGCGGCGTCACCGACGCTGCTCGCGGCCGCCTGGGGAAGATCGAGGGACGGAGCGAGTTGAGCAAGCGCCGAACGGATCATCATGGGCTGGTCGGCCGGCACCCACCAGACCAGGTCGTACCAGTCCTGGTAGCGCCAGGCGTACTCGATCGCCATCTGGGTCTTGCCCACGCCGCCCATGCCGTGGAGGGCGTGCAACGCGACCGTGGTCGAAGACTCCTCGATCTTCGCGCGTAATGCCTCAAGCAGTTCCCCGCGCCCCGTGAAGTTCTTGTTGCGCAGCGGCACCTTCCCCCACACCGCCGGACCCCGTCGCTGGACTTCCCCGGTCTGCAAACGGTCCACGAGTCGCCTCCGTGGGTTAGCTTTTTGCACAGAATAGCGGAAGAGCGACCGGCTCCATAGTGTACTTTTGCCGCCTTTCAAGCAGGAATCGGTTAAGTGCGGAGCATTACTGGCGAAGGCCCCTACCGGACATCGCCGAGCTCACGTACGGTTCCGTGAGTTAAGCTCGTCCTGTTGAGACCGGAGAACCGGCGTGAGGAGAGCTCCGTGCATCCCCAGCAGCACAATGCCGTGCAGAGCGGGCTGATCGACGTGTCGACGCTGTCGCTCGATGATCTTGAAGGCGTTGATCGGTCCGTGCTCGGACTGGCCGTCCAGGAGCTCCTCGATCCCAACCGGCGCGATGGCGCACCCGTCGCAGGGTTCACTTCGTACACCGAGGACGTCGACTGACGCCAATATTGGCCATAGGTGTTCCAGACGCTGTCGGCTCGTTGAATGCCGACGCTTGTTGCGCAACTAAAGGCGCCAGACATGAAATAGCTGCGGGTTAAGAATCTCCCGTCTAACCTTTAAGTGCGGCTGAGTGCAATCGGACATCCTCCGGCCTCTCGTCTCACGCCGAAGACGCCGTACAGCAACCGGGTGATCGCGCTGGACCGCATCATCATGGCGGCGCTGCGTATCCTAAGGCTGGGGTCATTTGAGGCTTCCGGCGGTGACGCCGCCCACTACCCATCGGTTGAAGACCACGTAGATCACGATCATCGGCAGTGTGATGATGGAGAGGGCGGAGAAGAGGAGCCCGTAGTCGGTGGAGTGCCGTCCGGTGAAGGCCAGCAGGCCGGTCGGGATCGTCTTCAGGGCGTCGTCCTGAATGTAGAGCAGGGCCAGGAGGAACTCGTTCCAGCTGGCGAGTGCGGAGAAGATGGCCACGGTGGCCAGGCCCGGTTTCAGGAGCGGGACCACGATCATCAGGAAGACGCGCAGGTCGCCGGCGCCGTCGACGCGGGCGGCCTCGAAGAGTTCGGCCGGCAGCGCGTCCAGGTAGACCTTGAGCAGGTACGTCGCCAGCGGCAGGCCCATCGCGGTGTACGGGACGATGAGCGCCCAGCGGGTGTCGGTGAGGCCGAGGTCGGTGAACATCGTGTTCTGCGCGATGAAATACGACTGCAATGGGAGCAGGAGTCCCAGTGCCAGCAAGGCCATAAAGGCGCCGCGACCGCGGAACCGGAATCTGCTGAACGCGTAGGCGGCGGCGGATCCCAGTATCAGGATCGCCAGCACCGAGGCAGCGGTGACGACGACGCTGTTGACCACGTATTGGCCGAGCCCGCCGACCTGCCAGGCGGTCTTCCATTGGCCGAAGTCGATGTCGTCCGGTGGTGCGAACGGGTGGGAGAAGATGTCGGAGTTCGATTTGAAGCCGGACAGCGTCATCCAGATCATCGGGAGGAAGAAGACCAGGGCGAGCAGTCCGAAGCAGAGGCCGAAGAGCGAGCGGGAGATTCGCCGGGCCCGGACGGCCGGGGGGACGGCCACCGCCGTGCCGCGCGTCCGGGTTCTCTCCACGGTTCCGTTCATGCCGCCGTCCTCTCGCTCCGGGCACGCAGACGCATGAAGACGAGGCCCGCGAGCACGACCAGCGCGGTCATCATCACGGCCATCGCGGACCCGTAGCCGACCTCGCCGTCGGTGAAGGCGACGCGGGTGAGGTACGTCGTCGGGATCTCGGTCGCGTTGTACGGGCCGCCGTTGGTGAGGACGTAGAACAGGTCGAAGCTCTGAAATCCTCCGGTCACGCACAACAGCAGGCACGCCTCGACGGCCCTGCGGATCACCGGGACCTTCACGCGCCAGAAGATCTGCAGCTCTCCGGCGCCGTCCAGCCGGGCCGCCTCGATCACCTCCTCGGGGACCTGCCGCAGCGCGGCGTAGAAGATGGCCATGTAGAAGCCCGCGTACACCCAGCCGGAGACGACGCAGACCGCGGCCAGGGCGGTGCCGCTCTCGCCCAGCCACACGTGCCGCAGGCCGTCCAGCCCGACGGCTCCGAGGGCGGCGTTGGCCAGGCCGAAGTCGCCGTTGTAGACGAAGGACCACAGCACCGCGACGACCACCATCGGCAGCATCACGGGTGTGAAGAGGGCCACCCGGAACCAGGTCGACTCGCCGCGCCGCGCCGCGAGCACGCCCGCGAGGGCCAGGCCCACCAGGACTTCCAGGACGATCGTGGCCGCGATGTAGAGGGCGATGTGCGCGAAGGAGTCCATGAAGACCGTGTCGCGGAAGGCGCGGGTGTAGTTGTCGAAGCCGACGAACTCCATGGGCCCGAAACCGGACCATTCGGTGAAGCTGAACGCGCCGGTGGCGATCATCGGGCCCAGTACGGCGAAGCCGAAGACGAGCAGGGCGGGGCCGGCGAACAGGTAGGGCGTCGCGCGGTGGTTCGGCTTCACGAGGTGCCCGCCTTGCGTGCGGCGGCGGCGAGCGCGTCCTGCGGCTTGTTCTTCCCGCCGAGGACGAGGGAGACCGCCCGGTAGAACGCTTCCGCGCGCTTGAGCTCGTAGCCGGTGTCGGGCGGCAGGACGAGCGTCTTGGCGCCCGAGAGCAGGGCGTTGAGGCGGGTCGTGCGCGGGTCGACAGGCGGGCCGCCGGGGGCGGGCTTGGCCTGCGGGACGGTCCCGGACTTGGTGAACGCGGTCACGTTGGCGCCGGAGTTGGCCAGCGCGAGGAAGTCGGCGGACTCCTTGATCTTCTTGCTCTTGGCGTTGATCACGTAGCCGGTGGCGACGCCGATGACGCTGTTCTGGTCGCCCGAGCCGGGTACGGACGGGAGGTTGACGTAGTCGATCTCCAGCTTGGGGGCCTCCTCGATCGAGGCGCTCACCAGCCACGAGCCGATCGGGTGCATGGCCGCCTTCCCCTGGAGGAACATCTGGTCGCCCTCGGTGTCGTTGAGCGCGCTGGCCGTGTCATTGAGGCACTTGTGGTCGCGCAGCTGCGCCACGTGCCCGAGCGCGTCGCTCCAGCCGGGGCTGTCGAAGCCCGCCTTCCCCGACAGGACCTGGGCGTAGGAGGACTCGCCCGCCACCCGGGAGACCAGGTGCGCGATCCAGTTGCCGACGGGCCACAGGTCCTTGTTGCCGGCGGCGATGGGGGTGATCCCCTTGGACCTCAGGGTGTCGCAGGCCGCGAGCAGCTCGTCCCAGGTCTTCGGCGGCGCCACCCCGGCCCCGGACATGACCTTGGTGTTGTACCAGAGCACGTTGGTGACGTCGGACGCGAACGGCACCATGACCGTCTTCCCGCCGACCTTCATCAGGTTGTAGGCGGAGTCGCCGATCAGTCCCTTGAGCGGGCCGTTGCCGACGTAGGAGCCGACGTCGGCGGCGAACCCGTCCTTGACGCGGGTGGCGAGCCGGTCGCCGGCCCATTCGAAGTAGATGTCGGGGGCCTTCCGGCCGTTCAGCAGGCTCGGCAGGCCCACGCTCTGGTACAGGTCGTCGTCCTGGAAGTTGAGCTGCACCTTCATGCCGGGGTGCGCCTTCTCGTACTGCTTGGCGATGTCTTTCCAGACCCGGATCTGCGCCTCGCCCGGCGAGACCATGGCGATCCGCAGGACGTCGTCGTCCGCCCCCTGGCCGCCGCCGTTACCGCATGCCGCGAACATCATCATGGTGGAGGCGGCACCGGCCAGCAGACCGATCGTCCTCTTCAGTCGGTTCATGAGGACTCCTTTCGCAGACCCAGTAAAGAGTCTTTATCTACTCTAGGCAAGAGTCTTTACTAAATTTCCCGACGGCCTCCACCACGGGGCGCCGCACGTCAGGACGCAACGACCGGGAGAAGGCGGCTCTGAGCCGTTCCTCCGCCGCTCGGCCGCCGAGTCCGAGCTCGTCAAAGCCGTGAAGTGCGGAGCCGACGATCGGTGGGGCGGTCAGGATACGCAGGTCGACGTCGGCCCCCGAGGCGCGGAACCGCGCTTCGACGCGGTTCAGCAGCAGCGGATGGGACGCGGTGAGCACCCCGCCGCCCAGCACCACCGGCACGGGCGCCCGGTCGAAGGCGAGCCGGTCCAGCGCCGCGAGGGCCATTCCGGCCACCTCGTCCCCGAGACGTTCCACGAGGGACCTCGCCACCACGTCACCGCCGCCGGCGACCTCGAACAGCAGCGGCACCAGCTCGTGCAGCCGTTCGCCGGGCAGTTCACGCAGGTGGAACGCGATGCACACGGCGGTGACGTCGGGCAGGTCGAAGTGCGCGGCGACGGCTTCCCGCAGGTCGGTACGGGGGCCTCGTCCGTCCTCGTCGCGCACCGCGCACCAGAGCACCTCCTCGCCGAGGAACTCCCCGCCACCCCAATCGCCCGACCGACGTCCTAGAGCGAGGTAGCGGACGGTCCGTCCGCTGGGTGAGCGGGCGACACAGTTCATGCCGGCCCCGCACACGACCGCGACCCCGTAGGGAACCCCGGATCCGGCGCGCAGGACCGCGAACGTGTCATTGTCGACCGTCACGTCCGGCGCCCACCCTTGGGCCGTGATCGCCTTCGTCAGGGTCTCGCGCTCCTCCGGCAGGTCGCAGTTGGCGAGGAGGGCCGTGACATGGTCGGCCACCGGCCCCCCTCCCGCCTCGGAGGCGGCCGCGCGAACGAGGTCCGCCAGGCCGCCGATCGCCTTGCCCAGCCCTTGGCTGTGGGGCTCGAAGCCGCCACCGCGTACCCAGGCGAGCACGTCGCCGGTGGCCGCCACCAACGCCACGTCCGTTTTGCTGTTGCCTGCGTCGACGGCGAGCACCGCGGGTCGTTGAGCCTGCCGGTTCACGCGGCCCACGGCAGGTGCTCGCGGTTGGCGGCCAGCAACCGGTCCGCCAGGTCACGGGCCAGGTCGTACTGTCCGACCAGCGGATGGGCCAGCAGCGCCGCCTCCACCCGTGCCCTCCCCCCGTGCAGGGCCGCCGCCAAAGCGAGTTCCTCGTACGCGGTGACATGCGCGATCAGCCCTGCGAACAGCGGTTCGACCCGACGCACCGGTACCGGCACCGGACCCGTCTCGTTGATCGTCGCCGGAACCTCGATCACCGCCGACTCCGGCAGGAACGGCAGCGTGATGCCGTTGCGCACGTTCACCACCTGGCGGTCGCCACGGTCTTCGAGCAGCGATGTCAACAGCTCGACGGCGGCCGTCGAGTAGTACGCGCCGCCGCGCTCCTCCAGCAGCGCCGGCTTCTCCGCCAGTTCAGGGTCGGCGTACATCGCGAGCAGCCGTTCTTCGATCGACAGCACCTGCTCCGCCCGGCGCGGCCCGCGGCGCTGCTCGTCCACCACCCGGTCGTGCGCGTAGTAGTAGCGCAGGTAGTAGGACGGGACGACACCAAGCGCGCGCATCAGGGCAAGGGACAGCTCGGTCTCGTCGACCAGGTCCCGTCCGTCGCCCGCCAGCAGCGCCGGCAGGACGTCCACGCCGTCCACCCATGCGGCGCGTTCCCACGACAGGTGGTTGAGCCCGACATGCTCCAGCGACAGTTCGGCGGGGTCACAGCCGTGGAGCCGGGCGAACAGCCGCTGGAAGCCCATCGCCACGTTGCACAGGCCCACCGCGCGGTGACCGGCATCCAGGAGTGCGCGGGTGACGATGCCGACCGGGTTGGTGAAGTCGATGATCCACGCCTTGGGCGCCAGCGCGCGCGCCCGCTCGGCGATCCGGAGGACGGCTGGGACGGTGCGCAGCGCCTTCGCCAGGCCGCCCGCACCGGTCGTCTCCTGGCCCACGCAGCCGCACTCCAGCGGCCAGGTCTCGTCGCCGAGCCGGGCCCGCTGGCCGCCGATACGGAGCTGGAGCAGCACCGCCGTCGCGCCCTCGACGGCGTCGTCGAGGCCGGTGGTCCAGCGCACCCGGCCGGGGTGACCGGCCCGTGCGAACATCCGCTGCGCGAGGCCCCCGACGAGGTCGAGCCGGTCGGCGGCGGGGTCCATGAGGACGAGTTCGCCGACCGGCAGGCGGGTCAGGCCGTCCACCAGCTCGGGGGTGTAGGTGGACCCCCCGCCGATCACCGCGATCTTCATGAGCGGCCCGCCGTGACGCCGGAGATGCACCGCTCCGCGAAGCGCTGCCGTGCCAGCCGGGACCCCATGGCCATGGCCCCGACCAGGACGGGCGCGTCGCCGAGGCTGGAGACGGCCACTCTCGGCGGATGGCGGAGGAGGATCGCCAGCTCGGCCTCGATCCGTGGCAGGATCTGCGTGCAGGCGAGGCCGACCCCGCCGCCGAGGACGACCAGCTCGACATCGGTCACCCGGACGATCTCGGCGATCCGGACGGCCGTCCGCCGCGCCTGCTCGACCAGGATCCGGGCGGCGAGCGGATCGCCGGCGCGGTCCGCGGCGAAGATCGCCTCGGCGGTGACACGGCCGGGCCGGGCCGACGCCAGCGCCGATCCGGCCTTCGCCCGGGCGGAGATCCACTCGGCGGCCCAGGTCAGCAGGGCGTCCGCCGAGGGGCTGTCCGGCGCGATCGCCGTGCCGGGCGCGGGGTTGTCCACCTCGCCCGCCGCGCCCCTGCTCCCACGGTGCGGACGGCCGCCGAGGATGAGCCCGGCCCCGACCCCGGTGCCGATCGACAGGAACACGAAGTCGTCCACCTCCCGGCCGGCCCCGGACGCGTGCTCGCCGATGGCGGCCAGGTTGATGTCGTTCTCCACCTCGGTCGCGACGCCGAGCACCGCGCCGAGCTCCGTCCTGATCGCCATGCCCTCCAGCGCGGCCCGGTTGCTCTCCCTGATCACGCCCTCCTCGGGGTCGACCACGCCGGGCACGCCGGCCACGGCCAGTTCGAGCGGCGGGCCGTCCCTGGTCAGGCGGTCGCGGACGGCGCGGGCGCCGGCCAGTACCACGTCGGGCGCGGGTCCGTCGATCCGCTCGTCATAGCGGGCGACGACGGCGCCGCTCAGGTCGGAGACGGCGCCCCGGACGAACCGGGTCCCGATGTCGAGGGCGAGGACGTGCGCGAGCGTGTCCAGCGGCTCGAAGTAGACCGCGCCGTAGTGCGTCTCGCCCGCCGGGGGCTCGGTCTCCCGGACGAGCCCGGCGGCGAGCAGCAGGTCGAGCGCGTTGGCGACGGTCGGCTTGGTCATGCCGGTCCGGCGGCTCACCTCGGCCCGGGAGAGCGGCGGGTCGGTGCGGATTGCGTCGAGGACCACGGAGGCGTTGATCTCGCGCATGGTCGTGAGCGTCGCGTGCTGGGCCATGGCGAAGATTCTAGTAAAGAGTCTTGCCTGAATGCAATAAAGACTCTTTACTATGCTTGCCAGCCTGTTCGCTCATTCCCGCATCCTGGAGGAAGCCCATGGCACGCACCAAGAGGCTCCTACTAGCCACCGCGCTCGCCATCTCACTCGGACCGGCCGCGGCCGGGACCAGCCCCGCGGGCGCGGACACCGTCGTCGCCCCGTTCTTGCTCCAGGTCGGCAGCACGATGCCCGGCCTGCCCGGCAAGGCGGTCGCGCTCGCCGCGGGCCCGGGCGGAACGATCGCCGCCGCGCACACCAAGGGCGTCGCCGTCTGGGACTCCGGCCGCTGGACCGAGGTGTCGGGCGAGGCCGCCCACAAGGTCGCCTGGCACGGCGACGCCCTGGTCGCGCTCACGGCGAAGGGCCTGCTCACCGCGCGACGCACCGGCGCCGGGCGCTGGCAGGCGTCGACCGACCGGCTTCCACACCATGTGGACGCCGCCACCGCGCTGCTCGCCGGCGGGTCCGACGTGGTGCTCGTCCAGGGCGAGAGGCTCTACCGGCACAAGTCCGGCCGGAACTGGGAACGCGAGCGGCTGCCGGGCACGGCCGTCGCGCTGGCCCGCGCCAAGACGGGCACGATCGCCGTCGCCACCACCGGCGGTCTCTTCGAACAGCAGGGCCGCCGCGGCTGGCAGCCCGTGACGCTTGCCGGAGACACCGGCCCATGGGCGTCCACCGCGATCACTCACCTGACCTACGACAGCAAGGGCCGGCTCTGGATCGCCGGGGCGCAGGGCATCGGCGTCCGCGACGGCAAGTGGAGACTCTACGACCCGTCGCGCGGCCTGCCGCTGCTCGGATTCACCGCTCTGGCGCCGGGGGCGGACGGTGACGTATGGCTCGGGACGTCCCGCGGAGCGATCCGCTTCGACGGCGAGCACTGGGAGTACCGCCAGGGCCGCCGCTGGCTGCCGGACGACGCGGTCTCCGCCGTCGCCGTGGACGGCAAGGCCAACGCCTACTTCGGCACGGCGGGCGCGGTCGGCCTCATCGAGGCGCGCCGCACGACGCTGGCGCAGAAGGCCGACGTCTACGAGCAGGCCATCGACGCCAGGCACAAGCGGACGCCGTACGGGTTCGTCGAGGGCGCCGACCTGGAGCGGCCGGGCGACCTCACCAAGTGGACGCAGAGCGACAGCGACAACGACGGCCTCTGGACCGGGATGTACGGCGCCGCCGAGTCGTTCAGGTTCGCCGCGTCCAAGGACCCGCGCGCGCGGGAGAACGCCCGCAAGGTGTTCGAGGCGCTGAAGTTCCTTGGCGACGTCACCCAGGGAGGCTCGCATCCGGCCCCGCCCGGCTTCTTCGCCCGCACCGTCCGCAGCACCGCCGACGGCGACCCCAATCTGAAGGACCGCCCGGAGCACGACAAGGAGAAGCAGAAGGGCGACGCCTACTGGAAGATCTCGCCCAAGCGGTGGCCCACGAGCGCCGACGGCAAGTGGTACTGGAAGAGCGACACCAGCTCCGACGAGCTGGTCGGGCACTACTTCTTCAACGCGCTCTACTACGACCTGGTCGCCAAGGACGAGGCGGAGAAGAACAAGGTCGCGGCCGTCATCACCCGGACCACCGACCACTTCCTCACGCACGACCTGTCCTTCGTCGACCACGACGGCAAGCCCACCCGCTGGGGCTTCTTCAACCCGCGCGAGCTGAACGGCAACCCGTGGCGGCGCGAGGAGCGCGGCCTCAACAGCCAGACCATGCTCACGTTCCTGACGATCGCCGACCACGTGTCCGACGACGGCAAGTACGCGGCGGCCAAGAAGAAGCTCATCGACGAGCACGGCTACGGGATGAACACCCTGGCGCCCAAGGTGACGCCCGGAGTCGGCGGAGGCAACCAGTCCGACGACGAGATGGCGTTCATGAACTACTACCACCTGCTCAAGTACGAGGGCGATCCCGCGCTCAAGCGCTCGTGGGCGCGCTCGCTCTACGACTACTGGCAACTTGAGCAGTACGAGCTGAACCCGCTCTTCAACTTCATCGCCGGGGTCCACCTCAAGGGCGCGACCTGGACCGACGCGTACGGACCCTTCGACCTCGACCCGACCGGGCCGTGGCTGACGCAGTCGGTCGACACGCTCAAGCGGTTCCCGCTCAACCTGATCAACTGGAAGCAGACCAACAGCGGGCGGCTCGACGTCGTCAACCTCAACCGGCACGTTCGGCCCGACGCCGACCCAGCGAAGCTCGGCATGCTGCGAAGCGGGACGGTGCTCCCCGTGGACGAGCGAGTGGTCAGCCACTGGAACCATGACCCGTACAAGCTCGACCAGGGCAGCGCGGGCACCACCGAGGACGACGGCGCCTCCTATCTCCTGCCCTACTGGATGGGCCGCTACCACGAGTTCATCACCGAGAAATAGCCGTCCGGGGCGGGCGTCCCAGATGCTTCTCTTCGACGCCCGCCCCGCCGTGGCCCTACCTTTCCGATCACCGCACCGAATTGATCAGCGCCGTTCGACGCCGTCTCGGGCCGGGTGGTCGATGCCGACCGTCGCCGTAGCCCTCGGTTTTTCTCTGATGAGAGCCTTCCGGAGGCGGCAGTGATTTAGGAAGGGAGTCTGGGGAAGATCGGCTTTTCGTCCAGTTTCCTGCCGATCGTGGGCGGGATGTCGTTCCCGACGCGGTCGGCGTTCCAGTCGGAGGTCAGATCGCCAGAGAAGCCCAATGCCCATTTGCCCTCGAAGCTGAGCGTCTTTGCTGATCGTAGGATCCGGAACCGGACGCGTCCGGTCGGCTCGCTGCTCGGCCCTTCGGAGTAGACGGCGTTGATCACGTCTCCGGTCACGGTGCCCCGGACGCGGCTGAGCCCGCCCCACTCATAGAGCATGCGGATCTCGTCGCCGTCGACCCGGACGTACATGGCGCCATAGGTGCTGGTCCAGCGTCCTTCCAGCTCCTTGTTGCCGCCGCCCGTCGTGCGCGGCGGCCTCGACTCGGGTGTGCCGTGGCCGCCGCTCCGAAGCAAAGGCACCGCGACCAGGCCGAACACAAGGGCCAGCGCGGCCGCGACACCGCCCCACAGGAGCCCGCGCCGACGCAGCCGGCCTGTGTCGGTCGGCGGCGTCGGCGCTTCTCTTGCGATCCGGCCGCCTCCCGGGCCCAAGGCCGAGGTCGGCGGAGGTAAGCCCGGCGGCGTGCTCTGGTGGGTGCCGGGTGGGTGCCCGAGCGAGGGGCCCGCGGGCGCCCGTCCAAGGCGTCGAGCCGCGCCATCGGCCGGATCGCCATCGGCCACGCCCAGCCGCGCCAGCAACTCGCGGGCGCTGGGACGGCGGGCCGGATCCTTGTTCAGCGCGGCCGAGATGACGGTACGCAGCGGGCCGTCGTCCAGGCCCTCCATGTCCGGCTCACCGTGAACGATGCGGTAAGCGATGGCCTGTACCGGGCCGGCGCCGAACGGCCGCCGCCCGGTTGCCGCGAACGCCATCACCGCACCCCAGGCAAAGATATCGGCGGGCTGCCGCGTCTCCCCGCTCTCGAACTGCTCAGGTGCCATGAATCCGGGCGTACCAACGATCTGGCCGGTGCCTGTCAGGCCGAAGGCGGCGTCGACTGCGCTGGCGATGCCAAAGTCGATGACGCGCGGGCCCGTCCGCGACAGCAGCACATTGGCCGGCTTGAGGTCCCGGTGGACGACCCCGACCCCGTGCACTCCGGCCAGCGCCACCGCCATGCTCACGCCGAGCTGCTCCAGTTCCGCGCGGCGCAGCGGCCCGCCGGCCGCCACGACCTCGTCCAGGGTGGGGCCGTCGATGAACTCGGTCACCAGGTAGGGCGGGTCGGCGTCCGGGTCGGCGGCCAGAACCTCCGCGGTGCAGAATCGAGGCACCCGCAGCGCGCTGTGCGCCTCGCGACGGAACCGTTCGCGGAACTGCGCGTGCCGGGCGTAGTCGGCCCGTACGACCTTCACCGCCACTAAACCACCCGGGCTCCGGGCCAGAAAGACCGAGCCCATTCCGCCCTCGCCCAGGAAGCCGATCACCTCGTACGAGCCGATCCGTGCAGGGTCCCCGGGCCGCAGCGGACCCGCCTTGGCAGGCAACGCCTCAGAAGAGCCACCTGGCGAACTGGTCATAGAGTCTCCAGCGGGGGTTCGAGGGTCGCACTACAGCATTGCGGCCATGCGCAGACCCGGCAAGCCGGTCCGGCTCAGGATGATCTTTCCCTCGTTTCCAAACTCGGCGGAGGCGAGGCGGTAGGACTATCGCGAAGGACAAGGAGATCAACTAGCGGCGCTCGCCCTCGTGGCTCCGTTGGTGAGGTGGGACGACGCGATCTGCTCGCATTAGAGCGGGGCTGTTTCGTGCGACCCGGCGCTACCGGAAGGGGAGCCACCGAAGTCGCCCTGACGGGGCCAGTCGAAAGTCGTAGGGGCGCTGCCCGGTTGGCCTTGCGCACTATGGACCCCAAACGGGACGGGGAATGACCGATGGTCCTGAGAGTGGGTGCTGTTTGTTCGGTTGGCCCGTGGGTCGATCTCCGTCCGAGCTGCCAGGACCGAAGCCGGGTGCTCGGCCTACGGGAGCGTGTTCGGACGGCATCGCCCATGGTCCTTTCGGGTGGGTCTGAGTACGGGTACTCAGGCGGCCGGGCCGCCAGGGCTGGCACAGTCGGCCCGTGAGCGATTTACAGGAACGCCCCGTTGCGCTGCGGGTGCTGCTGGCAGGGGTCGTGGGCGGTGGGCTTGTCCTTGTCGCGGTGCTGGTCGCGTTCGCGCTGGCGGCCGCGGTGCCCTGCCACGGTGAGGGTTGGGACTGCCTGGGGTGGTCTCTGCTGATCGGATTCGGCTGCCTGGCCGGGGCGGCGGTCGCGTCCTGGCCCGCGCTGTGGTGGGTGGGCGTCCGCCCGGCGCTTCCGGTGGCGGCGGTCGGGGTCGTCCTGTCGATCCTCGTCGGCTGGTTGAGCGTGGAGGCGCGGCTGCCGGTGGGCTTCGCCGTACCCGGGTTCTTCCTGTTCGCTCTCGTCGGTTTCGCAGCGGCCGCCCTGGTGTGCGGCCGCGGGATTGCGCGGCCGTGGCGGATCGGCGGGATCGTCACCACCCTTCTACTGCTCCTTGGGCTCCGCCTCGTCGCTGCGTTCCACGACGGGCAGGCCAGGGACGACTACCTTGCCGACGCCGGAGTCCCACTGCTGGCCCCGGACCTGCCCGGCTATGTGATCAAGGATCCGTCCGCAGCCCCCGGCGCGTTCCGCTACACGCTCCTGCCCGCCGGTCTGGTCTCGGTGAACCCGGCAGTGGACGGCTACACGGTGGCCACCTCGTCCATCAGTGTGGGCGTCCTACGGCTCCCGGCCGGCTTCGCACCGCCGAAGCGCTGCAACTGGGACTCCTATGCACAAGACCTGCCCTGCACGGCGGCCGGGCCGGACCTATGGCGGCGGTCGGAGGATGCCAGGAGCGTCCTGTACCTGGCCCGGAAGAACTCCGTCCTGGTCACCGTCTCGCAGACCAGCGATACCCCAGACGAGAAAACACTGCGCCGAATCGCCCGTACCCTGGCCCCGCATCCCGCCTCCCGCTTCCGACCCTCGCCAAGCTGAACAACCCGATGGTGAAGAGGGCATAGTGGCCATGCATGCGGACCAGCAAGCCGCTCGGCAGGTATTCCACGCAGATCGGTGGTCGTCCTCCCGGGTCAGGCGAATTCAGGTTACGTCGCCACAACGCTGCAATAGGCCGACAGTAGATCGCTTGCGATGGTGGTCGGCTCGCCCTCGATCATCGCGGTGTTTCGGCTGATGCACAGTTCGCTCTCGCGCCCGACGTCGGCGGTGAAGTCGTCGAGAGTACCCACGACGACCTCGGCCTGGTAAGCCTTAGCCCTGTCGGTGTCGGAGCTATCCCGAGATAACCTGGCAACGGTGATCTCCAGCCCGCTACCGAGGCGACTCAGGTATCCGAAATGTGCGGTTGCGCTCTGCTCCCCCGCAGTGATCATATGCACGAGCCCCGGCGTCACGCACGCCGCAGCGAGGTGCACCTCGACTACGGCCGCGAATATCTCTATCTGCTCCAGTTCCTCCTGGGAGAACGAGGACTCAGAATCGCCTCGTGACCGCTTCCACTGGTTGAACATGCCGTACTTCCTTGTCTCGTCGGATCAACTCGCTGCCGAACCACTGCGGCGTCTTTCTCGACCCCAGCGCACCATGCCGGCAGGCATCGAGCGGGAACCCTGCCGCCAGGACACAGAGGACCAGGCCAACTCACGAGGCCGGTCGAGGTGGCTATGAAGTCCCACAGATCTAGCCAGCGTGCTCTCGGGCGCGGGTCTGGGCGAGCCGGTGGGAGTCGTTGTCGGTCTCCATGGTGGTGCCGCCGAAGGTGAGGCGGTCGACGATGGCGCCGCAGAGACGGGGGTCGGTGAAGGTCCTGGCCCAGCCGCTGAAGGCTTCGTTGGAGGCGATGGCCAGGCTGACGCGTCATGCTCGTCGGCGAGCCGGTCGAAGATCCGCCTGACGGTGTGACGCTGTTTGCGCGGCGCGTCCAGACGTGCCCGCAGCATCGCATGGATCACCGGCTTGTATGGATCCAGCCGCCTCGCCCGCGGGACCATCTTCTTGCGCGGCTTCGGCCACGCCGTCTCCAGCGCCTGACGCACCGTGGGGTGCGAGAGGCCGTGCTTGCGCATCACCGCCCGGATCGACAGCCCCGTCCGCACATCACGACGGATGGCCGCGTACAGCTCGGTCTTGGACTGCCGCGCCATCCAAGCCCCCTCACGGTGGGTGACACAGCAGATACTCCCACCGCAAGCCCGGGAGTATTGCTGAAACACGTCAAAACAGCAACCCGACGATCAGGGGTGTTGCCCAAACTCATCCGACAAACGTTGCTGCTAGACGCGGACGAAACCAACCTGGTACTGGGGCCAGGCCGCACGGGCGCTTTCCGGCCTGGGTTGCCTGGATGCTCCAGCGGCGGCCCGCAACGGTGACCAGGTCTGGACGGGGACGGGACGGGAGGCGTAGCAGCGCCAGCTCACCGGTGCGGCGGTTGCGGCGGATCAGCAGTCACCGGCAGCCGGATTGTCCGCGGTCGATGTCGACCAGCGCCCATTGGTAAAGCCGCCCCTTGGCGCCGGTTCCGGCCGAGAGGGTCTGCCAGGCCCGCCTGGGCAGAGCGGTGGCGGCCTGGTCGGAGCGGCGGGATCGGGTGCCCAAGATGACGCGGTGGCTGGACGCGACCGCCAGCACCTAGCCGATGCCGCGCTGTTCTAGCTCGCGCCGCAGGTCCGGGCTCTGGCCGTAGACCTCGTCACCGGTGGCCCAGTGCGCGTCCGCTCCAGCGACCAATGCGCGGGCGACTATTCGGCGGGCCAGTTCGGGCTTGGTGGCGATCTGCCGGTCGGCGGGCACTCCGGCGGTTGACGCCGTCCCGGGGTCGCTGGCCCAGGACTCGGGCAGGTAGAGCTCGCGGTCGATGAAGGCGTGCCCGGTGTCGGTGGCATAGGTCAGAGACACCGCGACCAGGCTGTTTTCGTTGCGGCCCGCGGTGCCGGTGTCTTGGCGCTGCCGGTGCCCTTCTTCAGATCCCCGGTCTCGTCCATCACTAGGACCGCCCCGGCCCAACCGAGCTGTTCGGTGACATAGCCGCGCAGGTCATCGCGTATGGCGTCGGCGTCCCACACCGTCCGGCTCAGCAGGTACCCCGTCCCTTACGGGCTGGGGTCCTGCGTCGCACTGTCTGACCTTGTGCCTGGATGCGGTCTCATCCGATATTGTTTGGCTGCAAACGACATCGGGTCGTCGTCGCACCGGAGGGCAGCGTGCGGGATCTGGTCATCGGGCAGGACGCCTTGTTCCCGGACGCATCGGTCAGTGAACGGCCGATGCGGCACGGGTTCGTGATCAACGAACTGGGTCGCAGTCCCGGCCAAGCGCCGCCGCGCTCCCGCCAGGGATGCGGACCTCCACGATGCGTCCGCTGGCAGCCCTTTCCATGAACCAGCCGCGGTGCAGCCTGCCCGGAAACCAAGGAGGTCACCTATGGCGCTCGACATGCGCTTCTTCCCCGTACCCGACACGTATCCCCTGAGCAACGACCTGGTCGGAATTCGCGCCAACTTCCACTACGGATCCGGCAACGTACTGCAACAGCACTACGCGGATGAGTCGACCATCGTGTGGAGCGGCGTGGCCGGCGACTTCACCGGTGTGCAGCAGACGGAGCCGACACTGCGCGTCTTCAAGACCGCGCCGGCGCAGTACTTCATCACCTGGTACGAGGCCGGGACGGTCGCCACGGCCGCGCACGGCGAGGTCTTCGACCAGGGCTACCCGATCGCGGTGGTGGCGGACTTCCACCGGCTCGTGGCAACCGCCGCCTACACCAACCCCCGCGAGGACGGGGGCCAGTACTTCCTCGTCGACCAGGCCACGATCGAGGTTCTCGAAGACCCGCAGGGGCTCATCGCCACGATCGCTCAGGAAGCGGCTTCCTGACGCCGTCGTCGCGGCAGTGACGGGCGGTGCCGGTGCGCTCCCTGCCTCGGACGGCACCGTCCCGGACGATTCGGCGTTCGCCGTCGGTGTGGACGGTCACCTGGTCGAGAGCCATCAGTGGGGTGGCCTTGGTCAGGTGACCAGCCGTCAGCTGCCGCCATCGCCCGTGGGATTCACCGACGCGCTCGGTGATCAGCGCCGGGCAACACCCCCACTATGCATTCCAGGGCGCCTCCGGCGTGGAGTGCTCAGCCCGCACCCAGCAGGGCCTCCGCCTCGATTCGTCGGTTGGAAGCCTCAAGCGAATGAGCCATCCCCGCCCCATGACGCCGTTAGGGGCAGGGATGGCAGTGGTCGTCAGCCGAGGAGGAAGGTGCGTGCTTGTTCGGCGACCGGTTCCGGCGCCATCCAGAACGCGGAGTGGTCGTGGTCGGGCAGGGTCAGCACGGTGACGTTCGGCAGGAGTGCGGCCAGCGCGTTGGCGCCCTGGCGGATGAATGCCTCGCCGTTGCCACCGACGGCCACGGCGATCGGCGCGTCGATCGACCAGCGGTCGGTGGGCAGCGGTTTGCCGTCCTGGAGCCCGCGCATGATGCGGCCGTCGTAGGTATAGGTGTGGGCGTATTTGACCATGGCGTCCCAGGAAGGGTCCTGCTTCATCGCGGGAATGTATTCGGCGGGGACACCGATCATCTCGGTCATGAAGTACTCGACGGCCTCGCTGCGCTTGCCCGCCGCGATGAGCGCTTCCTGGTGTTCGAGGTAGTCGCTGGGCGCCGGAGCGCGGGAGTCATCGACGATGAAGGGCGGCTCATACAGGTAGAGCCCTGTCACCTTGCCGCCCAGCGCGCTGGCGGCGTCGAGGGCGAGGCCACAGCCCCCCGATCCGCTGACCAGGGCCGCGGAGCCGCCTGCGACATCGATCAGTGCTGCGATGTCGTCGATCTCGCGTGCCGGGTCGTAGGGCTGGGGGTCGCCGCTGGCGCCGCGCCCGCGGCGGTCGAAGCTGATGGCGGTGAAGTGTTCGGACAGTGCCTGCGCGATGCCTGCGACGCCGGTGTGGTCCTCGGCGACGTTGCTGATCACGATGATCGCGGGGCCCGAGCCGGTCTTCTGGTAGGCGATCGTCGTGCCGTCGGCGGAGGTGACGGTAGGAAGGCCGGACATGATCGAATCTCCTTCAATTGAGGGTGTATCGGTGTGCGGGGCATCCAGCAGGCTGCCGAGCCGTTCCAGGGCCTCGGCGTACCCTTCGGCCATCTGCAGTTCGACTGCTCGCTGTAGCGCCTGGCCGTCGGGGAAGCCGGCCGTGACCTCGACGGTGCAGCCGGTGCCGGCCGGCATGAAGGTGACCGCGGTGGGGAAAGTGCCCGTGCCGTCGGATTGCCAGGCCTGGTCGGCGAACTCGTCGTCGTAGCGCAACTCGGCGCGGGTGACGACCGTCTTGTAGGTGGCGATGCTGCGGACCGGGGCGGCCGACCCGTCCACCGGCGCGATCTGGAATCGCCAGCGTCCGCCTGGACGTACGTCCATCTCGTACACGGTCGCGGCCCAGCCCTGCGGGCCCCACCAGTGAGTGATCGCCTTGGGGTCGGTCCAGGCCCACCACGCGCGTTCGACGCCGGCGGCGTAGGTGCGGCTGATATGGATGGTGTTGCTCGACTTGTCGATCACGATGCCGTCCGCGGTGCCTTCGGGCATGTTCAACCTCCTTGCTGGTTCGCCTGGTCGGGTACACGGTCGTCGTCTTCGAGGAAGGCGCCGAGGCGGTCCATCCGCTCCGACCACAAGGCGGCGAATCCCTGCGCCCAGTCGCTCAGCTCGCGCATCGCTTCGGGGTGCAGCCGGTAGATCCGCTGCTGGGCCCGTTTGGTCACCTCGACCACGCCCGCCTGGGCGAGCAGCCGCAGATGCCGGGACACCTGCGGCTGGCCCATGCCCAGCGCGTCGACGATCGCGCCAACCGACTGCGGGCCGTCCTTGAGCAACTCGACGATCTGGAACCGGTTCGGTTCCGAGATCGCCGTCATTCGCTGTTGCACGTTGTTGACCACATCTCGAAGATACACGAGAACATATATATACGCAAGCATATGTAGTGAGGTTGTGGGCCTGATGCTGGCGCGGTCAGGAGTCCTGGTCGCAGGTCACGTCCGCGTTGGGCGGCTTGCCGGACGCTAGGCAGGGCGTTGACGGCGCCAGTGACGCAGCGGTTCGGGTACATCCCGTAGAGACCGTGGCGTCGGACGTTCCGGAGCGAGACCACGTGGGAGGCGGCATCGCGCGGTGCAGGGCCACATGGTCGGGTGTCGCCGGTCGACCGGACGCCCCGCGCGGCCCGGTGGAGCCCGCGCACGATCCCGGCCGGCTCGGCGAAGTAGTGGTCCTCGGCGAGGAGCCCGGCTGGCAATGACGGGCTGATGTGCTCGTCCACCTGGTACTTTCCGATCTGGAGCGGCCGCCGGGCCGCCCGCGCGATGATCCGCTGCACGGCAGCGCGGACCTCGCGTCTGGAAGTTGATCAAGGAACTGTGTTCATGTGCCGGGTCGCCGTAGGAGTTCGGTTGCCCTGATGAGGCCGTTTGTGGACTTCGACCACAAATAAAGGGCGGCTCGTCCCAGGATGGCGACCATGCGCAACCGCAGGGCCTGGTGGCCGTGGCTGGCGGTCTTGGCGGCGGCGGCCGGGGTGCTGGTACTGGGAGCGGTGACGTTCGCTCCGCTGACCGGCAAGGACGGGTTACAGATCTCGGCCAACCGTGCTCAGCTCACCGGCGGGTTCGTGCTGGCCGCCGCGGTGCCGCTGATCTTGGCGTGGAGATGGGCCAGGCGCCGCTCCCGCGAGCTGGCCGTTCAGACCGTCCCCGTCCCCGATGCGGTGACGCGCGCCAAGGAGCTGCTGGCCGAGATGGTGGCCGAGCAGTGGAGGGACGAGGCGCGGCTGCGGTCACTGGCCGATCCCGATCCGATCCCGGTGCGCTGGCGCACCCCCGCGCCCGGCACGCACACGCCCGCGATCATGGACCATCCCGGCCACATCGACCCCGCCGCCGCCGCGAGCGGGGCCGGGGTGTGGTGGACGGCCTCCAGCGCCGATATCGCCGCCCTGGCCACCCGGTTCCGCCGCACCAGGCGCCGCCGCCTGGTGATCTTGGGCGGCCCGGGGGCCGGCAAGACCACCCTGGCGGTGCAGTTGCTGCTGCACCTGCTGGCCACCCGCCCCCAACACGGAGATGAGCCGGTTCCGGTCCTGCTCCCGGTCGCCGGCTGGGACACCGAACGGTTCCCCCGGCTGCACGACTGGCTCGCCGACCGGCTCCTGGGCGACTACCCCGCCCTGCGCGCGCCCGGGCTCGGCGAACAGGTCGTACGGGCACTGGCCGCGCGCGGGCACCTGCTGCCCGTCCTGGACGGCCTGGACGAACTCCCCGCCCCCGCCCACACGGCTGTCATCGGCGCGCTGAACCGGTCGCTGGGCGCCGACGACCAGCTCATCCTCACCAGCCGCACGGCCGAGTTCACCCAAGCGGTCACCGAGGCCGGAGATGTGATCACCTCCGCCGCCGTGCTGGAACCCCGCCCCCTGGACCCCGCGGCCGCCACCGACTACCTCACCCACTGCCTGCCACCCGATCCCGGACCGGCCTGGCAGCACGTCCTCACCACCCTGCGCCACACCCCACCGTCCGACCAGCGCCCATCCGGTCACCCGGCTGCGGCGCTGGCCGACGTCGCCGCGAACCCGCTGGGCCTGTGGCTGCTGAGGAGCGTCTACCTCACCCCAGATGCCGACCCCGCCC
>NZ_SMKU01000140.1 GCF_004349215.1 Actinomadura rubrisoli
CACCAGATCCACCCCCCAACAACCGCCCGCACCTCAAACTCACCCCCCGTCGCGTGGACGGTTGCTGCCTACGAGGGGACCGTCCGGACGATCCTGTCCGCCTACAAGGAACGCGGACGGACCGCTCTGGCCGACCCCCTTGGAGCGGCACTGGCGCGGGCCTTGCAAGCGGCCCTGAGAGCACGCACGGCAGCCTGGGATAGGCGTCCAGTGGGGCGGAGCCCGCCGCGTCAGGATGTGCTGGTGGTGCGCGTCCCGTCGGCGCCGGGAGCCGTACGGCGGCGGGGGCACGACCCGATGCGGGCGGCGATGGAGGTCGCTGTGCGGCTGCTGCGAGCCGATGGTGCGGTCGTAGTTGGAGCGGACGCGTTACGCCAGCGGCGACAGGTGGCCGACCAGGCCGGCCTCACGGCAAGGGAGCGCGCGGCGAACCTGGCCCACGCGCTCGAAGTCGATCCGCGAACGCACATCGCGGGCCGGCAGGCCGTGCTGGTGGACGACGTGATCACCACCGGCGCCTCGCTGACCGAAGCGACACGGGCCCTCCGAGCCGCCGGCGCCGAGGTGGTCGCCGCAGCCACGATCGCAGCGACCCCACTAAGGAAACCCCACTGAGCACCTGATAACGCGGAGCGGCGCCAGACGAGGCAGCGCTGCGCAGGTGATACCCGCCCCATAGGCCACGCCGCACAGGCCACGCCGCACAGGCCACGCCGCACAGGCCACGCCGCGCGGGTCACGCCGCGCGGGTCACGCCGCGCGGGTCACGCCGCGCGGGTCACGCCGCACAGGCCACGCCGCACAGGCCACGCCGCACAGGCCACGCCGCGCGGGTCACGCCCCGCGGGTCACGCCCCGCGGGTCACGCCGCGCGGGTCACGCCGCGCGGGTCACGCCGCGCAGGTCACGCCGCATGGGTCACGCCGCGCAGGTCACGCCGCATGGGCCGCGCCGCGCGGGCCACGCCGTACAGGCCGCGTAGAGCGGAGGCGCTGCCGCGCGGCGGTCGGTGGGGATGTGGCATCGCGCAGGCGGCGTCGCGAGGCGGGCGTAATCGGGGTCACACCACGTCATGAGAGGAGTAGAGATTTGCTCAAACTCACCCGCCGGTCAGAACGGCCTGACCGGTGAGTGACTCGTCGGCGCAACCCCCGTGGGTGCAGGGATTCACGGCTTGTGATGGACGTCGTGGAGGGGGCTCGGGACCCCGCTGCGGCGACGATCGATGACGGTCCGTGAGTTTTTCCTCCGTCCACCCCCCTGACATTCGTGGCGTAAGGGGTTAGCGTTCCTGACATGGCACCCGCCCGGGTCCGTGGTTGCGTTGGATCGCAGTGCTCGTCAGGAGCGCGGAAGACGATCCGGCTAGCCGATGCCAGGCGCAGGCGAAACGGCCCACGTAAGGCGACTTCTCGTCGACCGATCACGGTGCGCCTTAGAGGTAAGTCCTGCCCCGTCGAGGGATCCGACATCCTTCGAACCGGGAGAAGGGCAGTAGTGGCGAAAGCGCCGCGAGCCCCTCAGCAGGCGGATGTGGGGACGAAGACCAGGTCGGCCGGGCGGGTGCGACCCACCGTGCTGTGGTGCCCGTCCGGGGACGACAGGAGCCCCGGGCAGGGCGAGAAATCGCAACCGGGAGAAGGGGGGTCCGCGTGGACATCATCGTGAGAGGCCGGCACACCGAGGTCAACGACAGGTTCCGTCGGCACGTCGACAACAAGCTGGCCAAGATCGAACGGCTCGACAGCAAGGTCATGCGCGTGGATGTGGAGGTGTCCGAGGAACGCAACCCACGGCTCGCCGACCAGCGCGAACGAGTGGAGCTCACGATCCGCTCCCGTGGCCCGGTGATCCGGGCCGAGGCCGCGGCCGACGACCGCTACGGCGCCCTCGACCTGGCGCTGGACAAGCTCGAATCGCGACTGCGCCGCGACGGCGACCGGCGCAAGGCCCATGGCGGCAAGACCCGCGCGAAGATCGCCGCGATGGAACCGCTCCCTGAACCGCCGCCCGAACCCCAGAAGGCACCGCGGACGGCGACCGTCGTCGAGGACGAGTACGCACACGAACCCGCCGATCGCGAGACCCGCGCGGACGAGCACATCGTCCCGATCCCCATGGAGGGCGACGGCCCCATCGTCGTCCGCGAGAAGTTCCACAAGGCCGAGGCCATGGGCATTGAGCAGGCCCTTCTTGAGATGGAGCTCGTAGGGCACGACTTCTTTCTGTACCGCGACAAGGCCACGGGCCACCCCTCGGTCGTCTACCGGAGGAGAGGCTGGGACTACGGCGTGCTCAGGCTCGTCGAAGAGTGATGCCACACTTGCGTCACGTCACCGCCCGGAACGTGTAATGATCTGAAAAGGCGTATCAGCCGATCCGCGGACGCGGTGGTCCGGGGCGAGCGGGCACGGGTCGAGCCTGCGACAGCTCGGCCGGCTGTGCCGCGTCTCCGGCCTCCGCTCCGCGTCGGTGCCCGCCCGGAGCCGGCTCCGGGTCCCGCGCCTCATCCCGGGTGCCCCTCGGGATTTTGGCACTTCCATCCCGGGAACCTTCCGGGGACCCGTAGTAGTTGACCAAGGAGGAGATCCTGGACCCGAAGATTCCGGGGACTCTCCTCGCCCCCGCAAGCCCGCCCAAGGACGACCCGGACTCCATATGAATCACCCGAGGCGCCACTGGACGCGGTTTCCGGGCGATTCCGTACCCGGCAAGACCCCGGAGGTGAACCCGGACCCCGGCCGGCCCGTCCAAGGGCGAGCCGGTTTCCGCAAGGCTTCCGAACTAAGGCATGTGGCCCACGCACCGAGGGCGTCCCCGCCCAGCGCAAGGTCCCGGCCGTCCCCGAACCCCAACAAGACCTGTGGCGGGCCGGGAACAGCCAAGCCGCCGCAGAGACGCATCCTGAGCCTCATGAACCCCATGGGACGAACAGGACCCCGCAAGGCCGACCTCAACCCCGGAAGGCCGTCCCCGGGTGAACTCGGAACCGGTCAAGTCCCAGGGCGACCTGGGTAGCGCAAGGCCGACCGGGGAGCGATCCTGGGATCGGTGGTCCGTTCGCGAACTGGACCTCGCAAGATCCCGGGAACGAGTCGGGAACCGCAAGCCCGCTCTTGGGCGACTCGGGACCCGCAAGTTCCGGGACCCCCCGGAACGACACGACCGGCGCCGGGGCGAATCGGAACCGGCAAGGTTCCGGGGTGACCCGGTGCGGCACAACGGCAAGATCCGGTACCGGGGCCTACCCGGAACCGGCAGGATCCGGGGCGACCCGGGTACGGGAATGGCGATCCCAGGGGCGACCTTGGGAACGGCGAGATCCCGGGGAGACTCGGGTGCTGTTAGATCGGTCCGAGGGCGACCTCGGATCCCGGCGAGTTCCTTCGGGGACGATCTGGGAACCGCATGACCCGGGGGCGACCCCGGTACCGAACCCTCCGGTAAACCCAGAGCACCGACAGTGAAGGGGGGAAGCGGCGTCTCCTCCACGCCGCGACTCAGGTGAGCGAGAATCCCGAGGCTCGCGGCGCCGCGGCCGTACCCCGTCAGGCCGGCGCCGGTGCGACCTCCGCAGGACGGGAGGCGGCGGACCCGGCCGGAGCGGCCGATCCGATCCGCGTGCTCATCGTCGACGACCACGCGCTGTTCCGCCGGGGTCTGGAGATGGTCCTTCAGGGCGAGGACGACATCGAGGTCATCGGCGAGGGCGGCGACGGCCACGAGGCGGTCGAGATGGCGGGCGACCTGCTGCCCGACGTCGTGCTGATGGACATCAGGATGCCCCGCCGCAGCGGCATCGAGGCCTGCACGGCCATCAAGGACGCCGCGCCCAGCGCCAAGATCGTCATGCTGACCATCAGCGACGAGGAGGAGGATCTCTTCGAGGCGATCAAGGCGGGGGCCAGCGGCTACCTGCTGAAGGAGATCTCCATCGACGAGGTCCCGCAGGCCGTCCGCGCCGTCTACGGCGGGCAGTCCCTGATCAGCCCGTCGATGGCGTCCAAGCTGATCACCGAGTTCGCCGCGCTGGCCAAGCGTAGCGAGGAGCGCACCCAGCAGGTCCCCGCGCCCCGGCTGACCGAGCGCGAGATGGAGGTGCTCCGGCTCGTCGCGCGCGGCCTCGGCAACCGCGAGATCGCGCGGGAGCTGTTCATCTCGGAGAACACGGTGAAGAACCACGTCCGCAACATCCTGGAGAAACTCCAGCTCCACTCCCGGATGGAGGCGGTCGTCTACGCGGTGCGGGAGAAGCTCTTGGAGATCACTTGACGATCTTCATCCGGCACATCCCCTCATACGAAGCAGGGATGAGGCCGTCCCCCGCCCGCCTCCGGCCCGCCGGCCCTGAGCGCGTCCCGCGAGAACCGGCGGTCCGCCGCGAAGTGGGCGGGACGGCAGGAGTTGTTCGTCAGTGGCGCGAGCCAAGAACTCGGTGCGCTTGACCGGAGCACCGGCACGGCCCAAACCGTCCGAGGACGCCGATCCGACCCAGGAGCCTCCTTCTCAGGACGACCGAGAGCCGCAACCGGGTGAGGAGCCGGCGCTAGAAGGCCGTCCCCGGCGCGGGCGGCCCAGCGAGCGCGAAGAGCAAGTGTGGGCGCAGCGGCTCGCCGCAGGTGACGAGACGGTCCTGGACGAGCTGTACGGGGCGTACGCATCGCTGGTGTACGGGCTGGCGCTGCGGATCACGCGGAGCCGAGAGGCCGCCGAGGACGTCACCCAAGAGGTCTTCGGGTTCGTCTGGGAGCGTCCTCTGGCGTTCGACCCAGCGCGCGGGACGATGCGCTCGTTCCTCGGCGTGCTCGCGCACCGGAGGGCCGTGGAGGTGGTCCGGCGGGAGGAACGCCGAAGGCGGCTGCCTGAGCGGGCCCACGAGCCCGACGTGGTGGAGCCCCCCGACGACGCGGTGACGCACGCGGAGGTCACCGGGCACGTCCGGCGGGCGGTCGCCGCGTTGCCCGGGGTGCAGCGGGAAGTGATCGTGCTGGCCTATTTCAAGGAGCGCACGTACCGTCAGGTAGCGGCCGACCTGGGGCTGGCGGAGGGCACGGCGAAGTCGCGCATCAGGACCGCTCTGCGCCGCATCGCCGACACTCTGGCCGAAGAGGGGATCACACCATGAGGCCGGTGCACGAGCACGTCGCGTCGCTGCTCGGTGCCTGGGCGCTGGGTGCCTGTTCGGACGAGGAGACGCAACTGGTCATGGACCACCTCGCCCATTGCTCCGACTGCATGGAGGAATCGCTCCTGCTCGGTGGCGTCGCAGACCTGCTAGGAGGGACCACGCCGCGTTCCTCCCTCCGGGAACGGACTCTCACCAGCGCACGCGCCCGTCGCCCCGCAGCACCCTCCGTCCCGTACTACGCGGCGCCTTACGCGGCCCTGGTATCCATGCTGGACGGCCTCCTAGCCGAGTTGCCTATGTGCGACTGGTCGACCACCGTCATCTACGACTGGAACGTTCAGGACGTCCTGGCGCACCTGTCCGCCACGGATGCCCTTCTGCTCCAGCAGCTAGAGGCCGGCGCCCAGGACCTGGACGTAGACGCCCGGACGGCCCTCGAAATCGCACGCGAGCGGCGCAGGAAGCCCTCCGAGACACGGACGGCTTGGCGCGACCAAGCGGAAACCTTGTGCGTGCGCTTGGGCGAAGACAAGCGTGAGGACACGCAGGTGGTGAACCTCCGCTATCCGCTGCGCCTGAAGCACGCTGCCGTGGCCCGTGCATTCGAGACCTGGATCCACGCCCGCGACATCGCCTCGGCGACCGGCCGCTCGCTGCCCTCACCCCTGCCCGACCACTTGCACACCATCGCGAGCCTGGGCGTCCGTGCGCTCCCAGCAGCGCTGGAGCTGTACGAAGGACGCCCCGCGGACGGCGACAGCCTCCACATCGATCTGAGCGGCCCTGGAGGCGGCACCTGGGACCTCCCCCTCGGTCCCCAAGCCCCGCCAACGCCCACCGTGACTCTCGCACTCGACACCATGGACTTCTGCCTACTCGCCGCCGACCGCATCAAGCCCACCGAGGTCCAAGCCGAATTCGGCGGCGACACAGCCCTGGCCCGCCGCCTCCTAACAGCAGCATCGATCTTCGCAGGACCGTAACGGAACTGGGCGTAGGTATGTGCGGGGCGGGCGACCGGTGTTCCGTTTTTGTCGGTGTTGTGGCTTAGCATCGCCGCGTGGATGAGGTGGAGATCGGCGCGGATGAGGCACGGCGGCTTCAGTTGCGTGCGCAGGGGTTTTTGGGGGCGCGGCCTAAGGGTGGGGTGCCGGCCATGCTGGGGCGGCTCGGCGCCGTTCAGCTCGATACGATCTCGGTTCTGGCGCGTTCCCATGAGCTGGTGCCCTACGCCCGGCTCGGGGCCGTCGGGCGGGGGGCGATCCAGAGGGCCTACTGGGGCAACGGGACGTATGGGGCGTTCGAGTACTGGGCGCATGCGGCCTCGGTGATTCCGATGGCCGATTGGCCGTTGTTCGCATTTCGTCGCCGTGCGTACCTCCAGAGGGGGTGGCGTTGGCACAAAGTGCCCGAAGGGGTGTGCGATGAGATCCGCGCCAGGCTGCGGGCGGACGGTCCGCTGACCACCAAGGAGCTGGGCGGTGCCAAGGCCAGCGCCGACTGGTGGGACTGGAGCGACCACAAGATCGGGATCGAGTGGCTGCTGGATGTCGGTGAGGTCGTCTGCGTGGAGCGGGTGGGCTGGCGGCGCGTGTACGACCTGGCCGAACGGGCCGTCCCGCAGGAGTTGCTCTCCCAGGAGCCGGACGACGACGCCTGCCTGACGGCGCTCGTCGCACGGGCCGGGCAGGCCCTCGGCGTGGCCACCCGGGCGGATCTCGCCGACTACTACCGGGTCAAGAAGGATCAGGTCGACCGGGTGATCGGCGCGACGGGCCTGGTTCCGGCCAAGGTGGCGGGGTGGGAGCAGCCGGCATGGGCCGATCCGGGGGCGCTGGACGTGCCGCCGAAGGGCAGGCACAGCACCACGCTGCTGTCGCCGTTCGACTCGCTCGTGTGGGACCGGGCGCGCGCGTCGCGGGTGTTCGGGTTCGACCACCGGCTGGAGGCATACGTGCCCAAGGCCAAGCGGGTACACGGGTACTTCGCGATGCCCCTGCTGGCGGGCGGACGGTTGATCGGACGCGTTGACCCGGCTCGGGAGGGGCGCACGCTGATCGCGCGGCAGGTGACGTTCGAGCCGTGGGCCGTCCGGACCGCCGCGCGGGCCGAGTCGTCCGTGGCGGCGCTGAGCACGGCCCTGTGGCGCGCCGCCGGGTGGGTGGGCTGCGACGACGTCCGGGTGGAGCGGGTCGTCCCGGACGGGATCGATCCGGCTCTCATCGCGGCGGCCCTGCGGGACGGCGCCACCGGCTGACCCAGAAGTCCTCCTGCGGCCGACCGAAACCAGCGGTTGTGGCGCGCCGACAAGGGGCCTAAAGAATCAAGACGAGGGGCCCGAAGCGGGGGCTGAGGGTCAGCCGTGGGGGGTCTGCTGGGGGTCCGTCGCGACGGGACGGTCCAGAGCCTCGCCCTGCTTGCCGCCGCGGCGCTTGTCGGTCCGCGAGCCGAACAGGGAGTAGTCGACGATCTCGGGGATGACCCTCGGCGCGTCCACGACGACGTCGGAGAACAGGTGGACCAGGCCGCTGACGATCATGCCGACGACGATGATGGCGACGCCGGCCCAGAACATCACCCAGGCCGGGCCCAGGCAGACGGCGACGCCGCCGACGACGAAGCCGATGAAGATGATCGTGACGGCGACCCACGAACTCGGCCGGCCGGCGTGCGAACCGTGCGACTCTTCGGACATCGCGCCTCCCTCCTAAGCTGTCAGAGATCTTCTCCGGGACCCGCCGGGTCAAACGGAGCGCGCTGTGGATTGCGCTGCGGAGTGACCTAGACCATTCTGGGTCTCGCCTACGATGGGCATCGTACGTGTGGTGTGCGCGCCGCCAGGAGCGGTGAACCACGATCTGCAAGGAGCCTCCGAGAGTGCCGCCAGTCATCGATAAGATCCTTCGTGCGGGCGAAGGAAAAACTCTGCGCAAGCTCAAGAAGCTCGCGGATCAGGTCAGCTCGATCGAGGACGACTTCCTCGAGATGAGCGACGCCGACTTGCGCGAGCTGACCGACAAGTACCGGGAGCGCATCGCCGACGGCGAGTCCCTGGACGAGCTGCTCCCCGAAGCGTTCGCCACCGCGCGCGAGGCCGCCAAGCGCGTCCTCGGCCAGCGGCACTACGACGTGCAGGTCATGGGCGGCGCCGCGCTTCACCTCGGCAACATCGCCGAGATGAAGACCGGCGAGGGCAAGACGCTGACCTGTGTCCTTCCGGCGTACCTGAACGCGCTCACCGGCGAGGGCGTGCACGTGGTCACGGTGAACGACTACCTGGCCAAGCGCGACGCCGAGTGGATGGGCCGCGTTCACCAGTTCCTCGGCCTTGAGGTCGGCGTCATCCTCCCGCAGATGACCCCGGACGAGCGCCGAGCGGCCTACAACGCCGACATCACCTACGGCACGAACAACGAGTTCGGGTTCGACTACCTGCGCGACAACATGGCGTGGAGCCTGGAGGAGTGCGTCCAGCGCGGCCACAACTACGCGATCGTGGACGAGGTCGACTCGATCCTGATCGACGAGGCCAGGACGCCGCTGATCATCTCGGGTCCGGCCGAGCAGAACTCCAAGTGGTACTCGGAGTTCGCCAAGATCGTCCCGCGGCTGAAGCGGGCGGAGCTGATCAGCACCGCCGGGCAGGTCGACGAGTACGGCCCCGGCGACTACGAGGTCAACGAGAAGAAGCGCACGGTCGGCATCACCGAGGCCGGCGTGGAGAAGGTCGAGGACTGGCTCGGCATCGACAACCTCTACGACTCGGTCAACACGCCGCTGGTGAGCTTCCTCAACAACGCGCTGAAGGCCAAGGAGCTCTACAAGCGCGACAAGGACTACGTCGTCATGAACGGCGAGGTCCTGATCGTGGACGAGTTCACCGGCCGCATCCTCCATGGCCGCCGCTACAACGAGGGCATGCACCAGGCCATCGAGGCCAAGGAGGGCGTGGCGATCAAGGACGAGAACCAGACGCTCGCCACGATCACCCTGCAGAACTACTTCCGCCTCTACGGCAAGCTGTCCGGGATGACCGGCACGGCCGACACCGAGGCCGCGGAGTTCAACAAGACCTACAAGATCGGCGTCGTCCCGATCCCGACGAACAAGCCGATGATCCGCGACGACGTCGCGGACGTGGTCTACAAGACCGAGCAGGCGAAGTTCGAGGCGGTCGTCGACGACATCGCCGAGCGGCACGAGAAGGGCCAGCCCGTCCTGGTCGGCACCACGTCCGTGGAGAAGTCGGAGCGGCTGAGCAAGATGCTCAAGCGGCGCGGCATCCCGCACCAGGTGCTGAACGCCAAGCACCACGAGCAGGAGTCGGCGATCGTCGCCGAGGCGGGCCGCAAGGGCGGCGTCACCGTCGCGACGAACATGGCGGGACGCGGCACCGACATCATGCTCGGCGGCAACCCCGACTTCCGCGCCGACCTGGAGCTGCACCAGCGCGGGTTGAACCCGCTGGAGACGCCCGACGAGTACGAGGCCGCCTGGCCCGAGGCGCTCGACAAGGCCAAGGAGGCCGTCAAGGGCGAGCACGAGGAGGTCGTCGAGGCCGGCGGGCTCTACGTCCTCGCCACCGAGCGGCACGAGTCGCGGCGCATCGACAACCAGCTGCGCGGACGGTCCGGCCGCCAGGGCGACCCGGGCGAGTCGCGGTTCTACCTCTCCCTTGAGGACGACCTGATGCGGCTGTTCAACAGCGCCCGCGTCGAGTCGATCATGACCCGGCTGAACATCCCGGACGACGTGCCGATCGAGTCCAAGATCGTCTCCAATGCGATCAGGTCGGCGCAGAGCCAGGTCGAGCAGCAGAACTTCGAGATGCGCAAGAACGTCTTGAAGTACGACGAGGTCCTCAACCGGCAGCGCAAGGTCATCTACGCCGAGCGCCGCAAGGTGCTCGAAGGCGAGGACCTGCACGAGCAGGTCCGCCGGATGATCGACGAGGTCGTCCACGGCTACGTCGCGGGCGCCACCGGCGAGGGCTTCGCCGAGGACTGGGACCTCGACAAGCTCTGGAAGGCGTTCAAGCAGCTCTACCCGATCTCCCTCACGGTGGACGAGCTGGTCGAGGAGGAGGGCGGCGGCGACATCTCCGGCCTGGACGCCGAGACGCTCGCCACGCGCATCCGCGAGGACGCCCAGGCCTCCTACGACAAGCGCGAGGAGGAACTCGGCGCGGAGGTCATGCGCGAGCTGGAGCGCCGCGTCGTCCTGTCGGTCCTGGACCGCAAGTGGCGCGAGCACCTCTACGAGATGGACTACCTCCAGGAGGGCATCGGCCTGCGGGCCATGGCGCAGCGCGACCCGCTGGTGGAGTACCAGCGCGAGGGCTACGACATGTTCAACGCGATGCTGGACGGCATCAAGGAGGAGTCGGTCGGCTACCTGTTCAACCTCGAAGTCGAGGTCGAGGAGCAGCCGGAGGCCCCGGCGGTCGGCGCCAAGCCCGTCTCGGTCGCCAAGACGGCCCCCGCGACCGACACCGAGGAGGCGGCCGCCGAGGACGCCGTCGACACGCCCGAGGACGAGGAGCCGGCCGACGAGGCCCCGGCGATCAAGGCCAAGGGCCTCGACAAGCCCCAGCGTCCGAAGAAGCTGGAGTACTCCGCCCCGACCATCGACGGTGAGGGCGGCGTCGAGCACCACAGCGAGGAGAACGACGACCCGTACGCGGGCGCGAACCGCAACGACCCGTGCCCCTGCGGCTCGGGCAAGAAGTTCAAGCGCTGCCACGGAGACCCGCGCAACAAGTAAGGCTCCACGCGGAAGCGGCCCCCCGGAGCTCCGGGGGGCCGCTTCCGCGTCACGAGGCCGTGGTCTCCAGGGCGGTGCAGCGCCACTGGCCCCGCAGTTGCTCGAATCGCAAGGCGACCGCGTGGGCCCGTCCGTCCACGATCACGACGGCGCCCGCCTCGGCGGCTCCCGGCGCGGGCCGCTGGAGCCAGCTCGCCACCACCTGCGGCGGGGCGACGCGTCCAGGTGACACCGGTCCCGGGCGCCGCCGTCCCAGCTCCCGGCACACCGCCGGTACGGCCAGCTGCGACAGCTGATGCGCGGCCCGCGCCCCCGTGAGCACCTCGACGACGAGCCGGACGGTGGCCTCGGCGCGGGCCGACAACTCCGTCTCAACGGTCTCCCCGGGCCGGACGAGCCGCAGTGGGCTCGGCGTCCGCGCGGGCGCCGCGGGCACCGGAACACGTCCGAGTGCCAGCGCGCCGTCCGTCCAACCGGCAGAGGCGCCGCGCGCCCCGCGCGATGGCACGGGCCGGATTCCCCGGGACGGCTCATCGGCAGACTTAGGGCTGTATCGGACGATCCGGACGGCAGGCGAAGGTGCAGGTCGTCGGCTCATGGGGCCTCCTTGGTTCGAGTCGCAACAAAGAGGCTTGGGAGCCGGCGAAAGTACATCCCTGACCACATACGGACACCCTCGGCGACACCCGCCGGAGGCGCCCGGGCATGGGGCGGCGGCGGGGCGCTGGGCGCCCCGCCGCCGCGGGTGGGTCCCGGGGAGGGATCAGGGAGGCCCCGGGACTCGGGTGGAACGTGGGCGGACCTCAGGGGAGGGTCAGCCGCCGGCCGGGGTTTCCTGGGTTTCGGCGGCGCCCTTGCGGCCCCTCTTCGGCTTGTCTCCGCCCGCCAGCTCCGGGTTGGAGTCCGGGTCGGCGGCGACGGATTCCTCGCCCTCGGGTTCGCGTCCCGGGGTCGCGAAGTCGAACTTCACGATCAGGAATTTGAAGACGAAGTAGTAGACGAAGAAGTAGACGATGCCGAGGCCGACGATGAGCCACAGCTCCTTGGTGTTGTCCTTGGAGGCGTTCAGCAGCATGTCGATGCCGCCCGCGGAGAAGCCGAAGCCGAGCTGGGCGCCGGCGGCCTCCAGGAGCGCCATCGAGATGCCCGTCAGGACGACGTGCACCGCGTACAGGACGGGCGCGACGAACATGAAGGCGAACTCGATCGGCTCGGTGACGCCGGTGATGAACGCGGTGAGCGCGGCGGAGATCATGATGCCGCCGACCGCGGGGCGGCGGTGCGGGGGAGCGGCGCGCCAGATGGCGAGGGCGGCGCCGGGCAGGCCGAACATCAGGACGGGGAAGAACCCGGCGAGGAAGCCGCCCGCGTTGGGGTCGCCGGCCAGGTAGCGGTTGATCTCGCCGTGGACGACGCCGTCGGAGCCCTTGTAGTCGCCGAACACGAACCAGATGAGGGAGTTCGGGATGTGGTGCAGGCCGAAGGGCAGCAGGAGCCGGTTGATGACGCCGTAGACGCCGGCGCCGAGCGCGCCCGCGCCGGTGATCCAGTCGCCGAAGTCGGTGAGCCAGTTGCCGAAGACGGGCCAGATGAACCCGATGAGGACGCCGAGGCCGAGGGCGGCGACGGCGGTGATGATCGGGACGAACCGGCGGCCGCCGAAGAAGGCCAGGTAGGTGGGCAGCTTCACCCGGTAGAAGCGCTGGTAGAGCAGCGCGGTGACGACGCCGATGAGGATGCCGCCGAGGACGTCGGTGGGGTTCTTGACCGCGAAGTCGATGACCTCGGTGGGCGCGCCGTCCTTCATCTTGGTGATGAGCACGGTGCCCTTGAGCTCGTCGCTGTGCGAGAACATGATCTTGGAGACCTGGTCGAAGACCAGGTAGCCGACCACGGCGGCGAGGGCGGTGGAACCGTCGGCCTTCTTCGCGAAGCCGATCGCGACGCCGACCGCGAACAGCAGGGGCAGGTGGTCGAACAGGGCCTGGCCCGCGCCGCCCACGACCTCGGCGACGCGGATCCAGCCGAGGCCGTCCGCGCCGAGCATGTCCTTCTGGCCGAAGCGGAGCAGGAGGGCGGCGGCGGGCAGGACGGCGATCGGCAGCATGAGGCTGCGGCCGATGCGCTGGAGCACCGCGAGGGCGCTCGACCCTCGCCGCGGCGCGGCGGCGTCCACGGTTGTCGAAGTCATCGGGGGGTTCCTCCTCAGGGGGATTCAGGAGTGCGGCGGGGGGTTTCCGAGGGCCGTGTGGATCTGGTAGCGGTCCGCCCTGTAGGTCGACACGCCCAGCTCGGCGCATACACCTCCGGTGTAGGAACGGCGTTGCAGGAGCAGCACGGCACTGCCGCGCGGGATGTGCAGGTGCCTGGCGTCGGCGGCGTCGGCCAGGGTGGCGTCGATGGTCTGGTCGCCGGCGTCGAAGACGAGCCCGTAGACCGCTTCGAGGACGCCGTACAGGGAGCGGTCGGCGAGCCGGCGGTCGAGCAGGTCGGGGGCGAGCGAGGCCAGGAGGTGGGATCGTTCCAGGGCCATCGGCTCGCCGTCGGCGGTCCGGAGGCGTTCGAGGATGTGGATCTCGGTGCCCGGCTCGACCTCGAAGATGCGGGCCAGGCGCGCGTCGGCGGGGACGGTCCGCCGGTCCAGGTCGATCGCGCCGGGGCGCAGGCCGCGGCTGAGCATGTCCTCGGTGAACGAGACGAGCCGCAGCGGCATCTCGATCTTGGGCCGGGCGACGAAGGTGCCCTTGCCCGGGACGCGGTAGAGCCGTCCCTCCGACACGAGCTGGTCGACGCCCTGCCGGACGGTCATGCGCGACAGTTCGTACCGGACGCACAGCTCGCGCTCCGAGGGGATCGGTGCGTCGACGGGCAGCTCGGCACTCTCGATCAGATCGAGGAGGATGGCGCGGAGCTGGAAGTACTTCGGTACCGGGCTGTGCGGATCGATGCTCGTCACGGGGGTCCTCGATGGCCGGGGTCCGGATCGATGGGTTCGATGGATTCGCAGGATTTCGAAGGAATTAGAGCGGATCGGCTTGGTTCGTACTGGTCTAGGCCGGACTAGACCACATCAACGAAAGTCATGTCAATGCACAGATGCATAACGACGGCGTCACCTCCAGCGGCCCTCAAGATCGACTGAATTCGCAGGTCAGGGAGCCTATGTGGCCCGCTCGGGAGGCACGTCCGGCGCGGACTCGGGCGGCATGTCCTCCTCCGGCTCCCGACCCGGGGTGGGCAGGTCGAACCTCTTGATCACAAAGGTGAAGACGGCGTAGTAGAGGAAGAAGTAGACCACTCCCATCGCGACGACCAGCCAGAGATGCCGGGTATTGCTCTTGGTCGCGTTCAGCAGCATGTCGATCAGCCCGGCGGAGAAGCTGAACCCGAGCTGCGCGTCCGCCGCCGCGAGGACGTACATCGAGACGCCGGTCAGCACGACGTGGATGCCGTAGAGCAGCGGCGCGACGAACATGAACGAGAACTCGATCGGCTCGGTCACCCCGCAGACGAACGCGGTGAGCGCCGCCGAGATCATCAGGCCGCCGACCGCGCCGCGGCGGTGCGGGGCGGCGCACCGCCAGATCGCCAGGGCCGCGCCCGGCAGGCCGAACATCAGGACGGGGAAGAACCCGGCGAGGAACCTGCCCGCGTGCGGGTCGCCGGCCAGGTACCGGTTGATCTCGCCGTGGACGGCGCCGTCCGGCCCGTCGTAGGTGCCGAACACGAACCAGATCAGCGAGTTCAGGATGTGGTGCAGGCCGAACGGGAGCAGCAGGCGGTTCGCGACGCCGTAGACGCCGGCCCCGGCGGCGCCCGCCCCGGTGATCCAGTCGCCGAAGTCGTCGATCCAGCCGCCGAGCGTCGGCCACACGAGGCCGAAGACGACGCCGAGCACGAGCGCCGCGCCCGCCGAGACGATCGGGACGAACCGGCGGCCGCCGAAGAAGGCCAGCCAGGACGGCAGCTTGATCCGGTAGAAGCGCTGGTAGAGCAGGGCGACCATGAGCCCGACGACGATGCCGCCGAGGACCTGGGTGGGGTTCTTCAGCCCGTACCCGATGGTCTCCTTGACGGAGCCGTCCTCCTGCCGCACCATCTCGACGACGGTGCCCTTGAGCTCGCTGCTGTGGGAGAACATCACCTTCGACACCCGGTCGAAGACGAGGTAGGCCGCGACGGCGGCGAGCCCGGTGGACCCGTCGGCCTTCTTCGCGAACCCGATGGCGACGCCGACGGCGAACAGGATCGCGAGGTTGTCGAGCAGCGCGCCGCCCGCCGCGGCGAAGACCTCGGCGATGCGGTCCCAGCCGAGCCCGTCCACGCCGAGCAGGTCGTCCTGCCCGAGGCGGAGCAGGATCCCCGCCGCGGGCAGGACGGCGATCGGGAGCATCAGGCTGCGGCCGATGCGCTGGAGCACCGCGAACGTGGACGACCAGGCGCGGCGGGCGCCGCCGGGCCCGCCGTCGGCCTCGGCGGCCATGGAACTCATGAGCGGATGACCTCCCCCGAATGGACACCGAATGGACCCGATCCCGGACGAGTTCGGGCCGACGTCTTCGCTCCCTCCGATTGGTGGGATATGGTGCGTACTGGTCTAGTCCGGACTAGACCAGTTCGCCCCGGGAGCAACGACCAGCGATCGACGCGTCACGGAGAGTGCGCACTCATGGCATCACTACTGATCACGGCCAACAGGATGATCACTACCCCCGCCGATGGTCCTACCCGCGTACTCTCCCCGGGATTCGTCCGAGCGGAGAACGGCGTGATCGCCGAGGTCGGCGAGGGCCGTCCGCCCGGCACGCCCGACGCCGACCTCCCGGACGGGCTGCTCGCGCCCGGCCTCGTCGACCTCCAGGTGAACGGCTTCTACGGCTACGACATGGTGGACGCCGACGAGGAGGGCTGGCGCACCGTCGTGTCCCGCCTCCCCGAGACCGGCGTGACCTCGTTCCTGCCCACCTTCATCACCGCGCCCGTGGCGACGCAGGCCGAGGCGCTGCGCCACGCGCGCGGCCTCCTGCCGGGCCTGCCCGCCGGCAGCAAGGTCCTGGGCGTCCACCTGGAGGGGCCGTTCCTGTCGGAGAAGCGCAAGGGCGCGCACAACGCCGCCTTCCTCACCGACCCGACGCCCGAGGCGGTCGCCGCGCTGCTGGAGACGGGCCTGGTCAAGCTCGTCACGCTCGCGCCCGAGCGGAACGGCGCGCTGGAGGCGATCCGGACGCTGACCGAGGCCGGAGTGCTCGTCAGCGTCGGCCACAGCGACGCCACCGCCGCGCAGGTCGCCGCCGCCGCCGACGCGGGCGCCCGCAAGGTCACCCACATCTTCAACGCGCAGTCCGGTGTGCACCACCGCGATCCGGGCGTCGCCGTGCAGGCGCTCATCGACCCGCGGCTGAGCCCCGGGCTGATCCTCGACCTGCACCACGTCGCGGCCGCCGCGGCGGAGCTGGTGTTCCGCGCCGCGCCCGGACGGGTCGTGCTCGTCACCGACGCCGCCTCGTCCGCCGGCATGCCGCCCGGCACCTACGTGCTCGGCGGCGAGCCCATCACGATGCCGGAGGAGGGCCCGCCGCTGCGCGCCGACGGCACCCTCGCCGGCTCGGGCCTGCGGCTGGACGACGCCGTCGGCAACGCCGTCCGGATCGGTATCGACCCCGTGACGGCGGTGGACGCCGCGACCCGCGTGCCCGCCGACCTGATCGGCCGCGCCGACATCGGCCGCATCGCGCCCGGCGCCGCCGCCGACCTGGTCTGGCTCGGCCCGGACCACCGCGCGCTTGCGACCTGGATCAACGGGCAGGAAGTCTTCGGAGGGGGATCATGACCAGTCTGATGCGCGCCGAGATCGGCGAGCAGCCGGAGGCGCTGCGCCGCACCATCGGCGAGTTGCTGCCGCGCACGCCCGACATCGCGGCGCTCGCCCGCGAGACCCGGCAGGTGCTGTTCATCGCGCGCGGCTCGTCCGACAACGCCGCGGTCTACGGGCGCTACCTGGTCGAGTCGCACGCCGGACGGCTCGCGACGCTGGCCGCGCCGTCCATCGCGACGACCTACCGGCGGCGGCTGGACCTGTCCGGCGTGCTCGCCGTGGCGATCAGCCAGTCCGGCAAGACCGAGGAGATCGTCGAGACCCTCGACTGGGCCGCCGACTGCGGTGCCCGCACGGTCGCGGTCACCAACGGCGCCGGCTCGCCGCTGGCCGAGGCCGCCGAGGTCGCGCTGGTGACCGACGCGGGCGCGGAGATCGCCGTCCCGGCCACCAAGACCTACACCACGCAGCTCGCCGCGCTGTCGGTGCTCGGGCTCGGGCTCGGCGCCGACGTCGCCGCGGACGACCTGCGCCGCGCCCCGGACGAGGTGGCGCGGATGATCGCGCTGACCGAGGCGTCCGCGGCGCTGCCCGAGATCGTCGAGCAGCTCGCGCGGGTCCCCGGCACCGTGGTGTCCGGCCGCGGGATCGCGTTCGGCACCGCGCTGGAGCTGGCGCTGAAGATCAAGGAGGCGTGCTACCTGCACGCCATGGGCCTGTCGTACGCCGACCTTCTGCACGGCCCGATCGCCGTCGTGGACGCCCAGACGCCCGCGCTGCTCGTGGCCGCCGACTCCGGCCCGACGCTCGCCGGGACGGTCGCCCTGGCGCGCCGCGTCGAGAGCGCGGGCGCCCACGCGTTCGGCGTCGGCGGCGGCCCCGGGCTGGCCGAGGCGTGCTCGGCCGCGCTGCCCGGTCCCGGCCTGCCCGAATGGGTGGCGCCGCTGGGGCTCATCGTCCCCGGGCAGATCCTGGTCGAGAACCTGGCCCGACGGCTCGGCATCGACCCCGACGTACCGCGCGGCCTGAACAAGGTCACTCAAACAGACTGAGCCACGCAGACTGAGTCACCTCCGACCCGAGGAAAGAGAAGCACATGGACAAGGCCGAGGCCATCGTCGCCGCGCTGGGCGGCGCCGGCAACATCGTCGAGATCGAGCCCTGCGCCACCCGGCTGCGCACCGAGGTCTCCGACGCGGGCAAGGTCGACGAGGCGGGGCTGAAGGCCGCCGGCGCGTTCGGCGTCATGCGCAGCGGCACCGTCGTGCAGGTCGTCGTGGGCCCCGAGGCCGACACCCTCGCCAGCGACATCGAGGACATCCTCGAGTGATGGAAGGGACTCTCGCGATGACCCGAGTGCTGTCCCCGGTCACCGGCCGGGTGGTCGGGCTGGCCGGCGTCCCCGACCCGGTGTTCGCGCAGGCCATGGTCGGGCCTGGCACCGCCGTCGACCCCGAGCGCGGCCCCGGCCGGGCGATCGCCCCGGTCACCGGGAAGATCGTCAAGCTGCATCCGCACGCGTACGTCGTGGTGGACGCCGAGGGGCACGGCGTGCTCGTGCACCTCGGCATCGACACCGTCAAGCTCAAGGGCGAGGGCTTCGAGCTGCTCGCCGCCGAGGGCGACGAGGTGACCGCCGGGCAGCCGGTGATCGCCTGGAACCCCTCCGTGATCGAGGCGGGCGGCCGCTCGCCGATCTGCGCGGTCGTCGCGCTGGACGCCGGCGACGGCGCCCTGTCGGACGTGGCGGAGTCGGGCGAGGTGACGAAGGGGGCCGAGCTGTTCACATGGAGCTGATCGCACTGAGGGCGGCGGTGTTCGACCTCGACGGCACCCTGATCGATACCGAGCCGCGCAACCGCGTCATGTGGGCGCGGCTGTTCGCCGCGTACGACGTCCCCTGCGACGACGAGCTGATCGCCTCGTTCGCGGGCCGCCGGGGGCAGGATGTGCTGGCCGGCCTGGCCCACCTGTTCCCCGGGCGGACGGCCGAGGAGCTGTTCGAGCAGGCCGTCTCCTACGAGACGCTGCCCGGCATGCCGGCCGACGTCCCGGTCCCCGGCGCCGTCGACCTGATCCGGGCGCTGGCGAAGGCCGGCGTCCCGCTGGCCGTGGTGACCTCCGGGCTCCGCCCGTACGCCGAGCGCCTGCTGGACGGGCTGGGCGTCCGCGACCTGATGGACCTCATCGTCACCGGCGGGGACGTCGTCACCGGCAAGCCGCACCCGGAGGGGTACCTGGCCGCGGCGCGCGATCTGGACGTGCCGCCGGAGGGGGCGGTCGCGTTCGAGGACGCCCCCGCCGGTGTGGCCGCCGTCAAGGCCGCGGGTATGACCTGCGTCGGCGTCACCACCACGCAGCCGGTGGGGGCGCTGGCCGAGGCCGACCACGTGGTGGCCGATCTCAAGGAAGTGGACGTCGTGCCGGGCCCCGCGTTGCGGGTGCGCGGCCTGTAGCGGCCCTAGCGGCCCTTATGAGGAGCAATCTGTGAGCGAGCGCAAGGTCAAGATCGAGTCCAGGGTGGGGCTGCACGCGCGGCCGGCCGCGCTGTTCGTCCAGGCCGCGGCCAAGGCCCCGGGAGAGGTCACCGTGGCCAAGCGCGGGGGCTCGCCCGTGAACGCCAAGAGCATCCTCGCGGTGCTCGGCCTGGACGCGCGGCACGGGGAGGAGATCGTCATCTCCGCCGAGGGGGACGGCGCGGACGCGCTGCTCGACGGCCTGGAGGCCCTGCTGTCGACGCCGGAGCCCGAAGGTGCCTGAGATCCTGCGGGGCGCGGGCGTCAGCCCCGGGACCGGGTACGGCCCGGTGCGGACCATCGCCGGAGCCGTCCCCGAGCCGCCCGCCGGGGCCGAGCACGGCGGCGACGCGGCGGCCGAGCGCGAGACGGCCCTCGCGGCGCTGGACGCCGTCGCCGCCGACCTGGAGTCCCGGGGCGCCCGCGCGGCCGAGACCGGCAATAAGGACGGGCAGGACGTGCTGAACGCCCAGGCGATGATGGCCCGCGACCCGGGCCTGGCCGACGGCGTCCAGGCCAAGATCGAGGAGGGGACGGCCGCCGCCCGCGCCGTCTTCGAGGCGTTCGGCGTCTACCGGGAGATGCTCGCCGGGGCGGGGGAGTACCTCGCCGCCCGGGTCACCGACCTCGACGACGTCCGCGACCGCGCGGTCGCGCGGCTGCTCGGCCTGCCGATGCCGGGCGTGCCCGCCTCGGACGAGCCGTTCGTGCTGGTCGCCCGCGACCTGGCGCCCGCCGACACGGCCGTGCTCGACCCCGCCCAGGTGGTCGCGTTCGTGACCGAGGAGGGCGGCCCCACCAGCCACACCGCGATCATCGCTCGGACGATGGGCGTGCCCGCCGTCGTGGCCCTCCCGGGTGCCACCGGGATCGCGGACGGGACGCCCGTCCTGGTGGACGGCACCGCCGGGACGGTGCGGCCCGACCCGTCCGAGGACGAGGTCGCCGCAGCGCACGCCGCGTCCGCCGCCCGCGCATCGGCCCTGGAGGTGTCCACGGGGCCCGGGACGACCCGGGACGGCCACGCCGTCCCGCTGCTGGCCAACATCGGCGGCCCCAAGGACATCGAGGCCGCGCTGGCCGCGGGCGCGGAGGGCGTCGGGTTGTACCGCACCGAGTTCCTCTTCCTCGACCGCTCGACGCCGCCGTCGGACGCCGAGCAGGAGGAGGCGTACCGCGAGGTCCTGGAGGCGTTCCCCGAGGGCCGCGTGGTCGTCCGGACGCTGGACGCCGGCGCCGACAAGCCGCTCGCCTTCCTGCCCGCGCCCGGCGAGGAGCCCAACCCCGCGCTCGGCGAGCGCGGGCTGCGGATGATGCGCCGCCACCCGGACGTCCTGGCCGCCCAGCTCGGCGCGCTGGCCCGCGCCGCCGCGGGACGGACCGCCAAGCTGCAGGTGATGGCCCCGATGGTGACGGACGCGGCGGAGGCCGCCGGGTTCGCCGCGGCGTGCCGCGAGGCGGGGATCGAGCACCCCGGCGTGATGATCGAGGTGCCCGCCGCCGCCCTGCGCGCGGACGACCTCGCGTCCGAGGTGGAGTTCTTCAGCATCGGCACCAACGACCTCACGCAGTACGCCTGCGCGGCCGACCGGCAGGTCGGCGGGCTGGCGCACCTCCAGGACCCGTGGCAGCCCGCCGTCCTGGACCTGGTCGCGCCCGCGGCCGGCGCCGGGATCCCGTGCGGCGTCTGCGGCGAGGCGGCCGGCGACCCGGTGCTCGCCTGCGTCCTGGTCGGCCTCGGCGTGACGTCGCTGTCGATGAGCGCGCCGTCCCTGCCGCTGGTGCGGGCCGCGCTCGTCCGGCACACGCTGGACGAGTGCCGCCAGGCCGCGGCGGCCGCCCGTGCCGCCCGCTCGGCCGAGCAGGCCCGCACGGCCGCCCGCGCCCACCTGCCCGCCCTCGCCACACTGGGCCTCTAACCCGGTCACATGGTGATGAGCCAGCGCCCGCCGGTCTTGCGGAGGGTGAAGCGGGCGGCGAGGAGGCCGCCCGGACGGGCCGGCTCGCCCCGCCACTTGAGGTCCTCGAAGCGGACGGTGTAGTCGCCGTCGCCGGGACCGTCCTCGGCGACGGGGACGGTCACGCCGCGCAGCGCGGCGATGTCCGGCGGGCGGAGCCTCGCGCGGGCCTGGCGGAGGCCGGAGCGGCACCGGCCCGGCCCGCCGAACGCGGCGCGCTCGAAGGCGGGCGCCAGGTGGGCGCAGACCCGGACGTTCCCGGCGGCGACACCGTGCAGGAACCGGTACAGCACCAGCCGCGCCGCGAGGCTCTGCTCCGGAGGCGTGTCGGAGGTGCCGGCCAGCCGGGAGTCGACCGGCTCCGGCGTGAGCGGCGGCATCGTGATCTCGTTGCCGCCGCATGCGCTCAGCGACGCCAGGACCAGCACGACCGGCAGGGCCGCGGCTGCCGGAGACGAGACCTGCACGGGGACCTCCTGGGGACGCGAAGGCGCGCCGATCTTCCCAGGCCGGGGGGCTCCGCGTCTATCTGTAGCCGAGCCCGTACCCGACGGGCCTGCCGCCGGCCGGAACGGGCAGCCGCCCCACCGGCCGCACCGTGCCCGCCAGCACCCTGGCCAGCGCGCCGACCGAGACCGCGCCGGAGGAGTAGGTGGCGAGCGCTCCCGCGGCGCCCGCTGCGGCGTTGAGGTCGTAGGGGCGGCCGAGCGCGGCCACCACGACCGGCTTCGGGCCGAGCGCCCGGACCCGGGCGGCCGTGGCGGACCCGGCGTTGAGGGTGGTCAGCACGGTCACGTCGGCCGCGCCGGGCGCCGCGATCCGCACGCCCTGGCCGCGCAGCGCGGCGCCGAGCGCGGTGCTGCCAGGGCCGGTGACGGCCACCTTCCTGCCCTTGAGCGGCAGCACGCCGCGATCGTTGCGGACGAGCGTGACCGCGTGCTCGGCGACCTGCCGCGCCGTCGCCCGGTGCGCGGGCGTGCCGATCGCGCCGCCGGCCTTGGCCGGGTCCACGCGCGTGCCCGCGAACAGGCCGCGCCGCTGCTTGAGCGAGACGATCCGCGTGACCGACTCGTCCAGCCGCCGCTCGGGGATCCTGCCGGAGCGGACGGCCTTGCGCACCGCGTTGTAGGCGCGGGGCAGGTCGGGCGGCATGAGCAGCTGGTCGGCGCCCGCGCCGATCGCCCGCACCGGGACGGCCGCGTCGCCGTACTTGCGGCGGGCTCCCGCCATCTCCAGCGAGTCGGTGACGATGACGCCCTTGTAGCCGAGCGTGCCGCGCAGCAGCCCGGTCAGGACCGTCCGGGACAGGGTGGACGGGTCGCCCGACCGATCCAGCTTCGGCACCACGATGTGCGCGCTCATGACGGCGTCCACGCCCGCCGCTATGGCCGCCTTGAACGGGGGAGCGTCGAGCCGCTCCCACGTCCCACGCGAGTGCGTGATCACCGGCAGGCCGGTGTGGCTGTCGGTGGCGGTGTCGCCGTGCCCCGGGAAGTGCTTGGCCGTGGCGGCGACCCCGGCGGCCTGGTACCCGCCGATGGCCTGGGTCAGCATCGCCGAGACGCGGGACGGGTCGGCGCCGAACGAGCGCAGGCCGATCACCGGGTTGCCCGGGTTGACGTTCACGTCCGCGACGGGTGCGAAGTCCTGGTTGATGCCGATCGCGCGCAGCTCCGCGCCGGTGACCCGCGCCGCCGCCCGCGCGTCCGCCGGACGGTTGGTCGCACCGAGCGCCATGTTCCCCGGGAACCGGGTCAGGAACGGCGTGCGCGAGACGATGCCCTGCTCCTCGTCCACCCCGAGCAGGAGCGGGACCTTGGACGCCTTCTGCAGCGCGTTGGACTGCGCCGCCGCCCGCCTCGGCGAGCCCATGTTGCCGGGGAAGTAGATCAGCCCGCCCACGTGGTACCGCTTGATGATCGACAGGGCGTCCGCGCGGCTGGAGAAGGCGGGCACGAACAGCTGGCCGACCTTCTCGTCCAGGCTCATCTTCGCGACGTAGCCGGGGATCCACGCCTCCGGGGCCGCACCCGTCGCGGGTGCCTTGGCGCCGGGCGAGCCGGGCATGCCGGACCCGGCGGACGGCCCGGGCCCGCCGCGTTGTAGGCGCGGGGCAGGTCGGGCGGCATGAGCAGCTGGTCGGCGCCCGCGCCGATCGCCCGCACCGGGACGGCCGCGTCGCCGTACTTGCGGCGGGCTCCCGCCATCTCCAGCGAGTCGGT
>NZ_SMKU01000141.1 GCF_004349215.1 Actinomadura rubrisoli
CCCTGCGGCCCCGTTCCCGCCCCCGCCGTATGCAACGGGACGGGAGTGGGAGCGTACAGGAGAACTAAAGATCCTTCCGGCAGCCCGGACGATCGGCGGCCAAAAAGAAACGATCACGGTGTGTGATCGATTTCGGGCCACTGGGGGGAGTTGTGGATAGGTCCGAAATGGCACTTCCATCCTTTTGGGAGCTCAGTGGGCACTTTCGCATCGTCCCGGCGACGCGTTGCCATGGCGCTCCTGTTTTGCGAATGGGGGGTTGTCAGCTGGGCGGATGAGGCGTAGACAGGTTCTACGGACCACGTGTCCGAGCACGGCAGCCGGGCACCCACGCGCGACCAGCCGCGGGAGGCGCGTCGAGACGGGCTTGACCCGGTCCGACGAATTGAGGTGCACGCTTGGTAACCCGGTGTGACGTGACTGGCGACGGCGTCCCGTAGAGGGGCGCCGTTCGCTGTTCCCCGGTCAGATGCGCCTGTACGTCGGCCTCCCGTCCGATGCGTGCGTTCGCTCTCCGGTGAGACGCGCCTGCTCGGTGCGGCACGTGAGGAGACGACGGGGCCACGCCGGGCTTGGACGCCGTTCGCTACGTGAGTGGGGTGACGGAGGGCACGCCCGTCCCGGACGCCGTTCGCGGAACGACGAATCCACAGCGTTCGTAGGACGACGAGCTGTCGTGGGTGGTGTTCGCTACGCGGGCGAGTCGCGGACGTCCAGGCCGAGAGACGTCGCGAGCACGATCGCCTGGTACGGGTCGATGATCGTGTGCCTGAGTTCGACCGTCAACGGATCGATCGACGAGATCTCGCTCCCGCGCAGGTCGCAGCCAGACAGGTCGGCCTTGTGCAGCCATCCGCCGGACAGGTCGACTCCACGGATGGTGGCTCCGGCGCAGCGCGCGCCGGTGAGGTCGACCTCGCGCATGCGGACGTCGGTGAACGACGCGCGTCGCAGGTCGGCACCCGGCAGGCCGGTGAACGACCAGTCGCCGCCTTGCACCTTCATCAGGTCGTACGTGCAGCCGTCGAACATGCTGCCCACGAGCTTGCATCCCGCGAACGTCGCATCGAAGAAACCACAGCGGACGAACGTGCAGTTGAGGAACGCCGCGTCCGTGTGGGTAGACGCGTTGAATCGGACGCCCCGGAACGTGCAATCGGTGAACACGGCCCCGACGCCGGCGGCCTCGGTCATGTCCACGTCGACGAACAGGACGCGCTCGTGTTGCTCACCCGACAGGTCACGCGAGTCCCAGTCGGCGGAGGCGATGGTGGTCTCGGTGGGCGCTGCGGGTCGCCCGTCCTTGCGATCGGCCATGAGGACACAATGACCTGTCCCTCTGACAAGCGAACCGTCGACCCTAGGGAGGGGCGACTAAGGATGGCCAGCCGCTCGGGGGATCGATCGCCAGGCGGTGCACCAACCCCGCAGGAAGGCAGCCGTGGACGTTTCCCAGGCCGCACAGCGAGTCAGCCGGTCGAAGCTGGCCGCTGGGCCGTAGCCGGGGTCAGCCGCGGAGGAATGCTTCGCAAATCGCTTGGGAGTCTCGGGCCGCTGCCGCCGTGGCGGCGGAGCAGTGCCCGATCCAGGCGACGACGCCCTCTGGCGTGCCGGAGACGTACGCGCGGAGCGCTTCGGCGTAGTCGCCGGCGAGTTCGGCGTGGCCGACCTCGGGCGCGGTCAGCGATTTGGGGTCGAGCCCGCGGGCGACCAGGGTAAGGCGCTGCGCGGCGCGTGCGACGAGACCGTCCCCCCAGCCGAACGGGCGCAGGGTCAGCAGCTCGCCGTGGACGATGGCCGCGACGACCAGCGCCGGGGCCTTGGTGGGCTGGGTCAGCAGTCCGCTGAGCGCGTCGAGCCGCGTCGCCACCTCGGACGGGGACGGCGGGTCGCCGAGGCCCAGGACGTCCTTGACGGGACGGCCGTCCGGGCGCGGGCGGCCGAGGTCGGCGCTGTCGACGGCGTCCGCGGCGGCGAGGACGTGCAGGCGCGCGAGGACCTGCCGGGGCGCGTGCCGCCAGGTCTCCGCCAGCGTCCCCAGTTCGGCGGAGACGCGCAGCGCGCCTTGGACGACGGGGTCGTGCGGGTGCTCGGTGGTGCGCAGCTCGTCCAGCGTGACCGAGGCGCCTTCGAGAACGGCTGAGGACCGGGCGCCGCGCAGCGCGGACTCTGTGGAGACGTCGGCGCTGCGGCGTCGCAGGACCCGATGGCCGAGCAGCCGGTCCACGGCGGCGCGCGCGTCGGCCGTGGCCTCGGCCACGCCGGGCAGGCTGGCCACATCAGCAAAGGCATCGGTCACGGCCCGACTTTATGCGGTCGCCGGAAGCCTCCACGCAGCGGCCCTCACCGGCTGGACCGGTCAACCCAGAGACGTGACCGGGCGGTAAGGGGTGCGACCTAACCCAGTGTGAGGGGTGTATCCCCGGCGCGGGTTCGTGCATCGGCCGGGTTGCTGGGCGGCGGCACAGGTTCGGTTGGCGTTTCGGGGGGCGGGGAAGGGCAGGCGTACCAGGCATCACATAGCATCGTCCGAAGCCAGAGTGCCGCGCATGTTCGTGCTCTACATGCCGGGAAGACGGCCTTGTGTGGGCGGGACCTTCCCTGGTGAAGTGGGCACACCGGGCGACCCCCGCTTCAGCTAGCAAGGAGTACGCGTTGAGCCAGAGCCAAGAAACACTGTCGAACCTCCTGCAGGAGTCGCGGCGCTTCCCACCTCCGGCCGAGCTCGCCGAGTCGGCGAACGTCAAGGCCGAGGCGTACGATGAGGCGGCCGAGGATCGTCTGGGCTTCTGGGCCCGGCAGGCGGAGCGGCTGGCGTGGGCCAAGCCGTGGGACGAGGTCCTCGACTGGAGCAATCCCCCGTTCGCCAAGTGGTTCGTGGGCGGCGAGCTGAACGTCGCCTACAACTGCGTGGACCGGCACGTCGAGGCCGGACGGGGCGCGAAGATCGCCTTCCACTGGGAGGGCGAGCCGGGCGACAGCCGCACGCTCACCTACGCCGACCTGCAGCGGGAGGTGAACAAGACCGCGAACGCCCTGCAAGAACTCGGCGTCGCCAAGGGCGACCGGGTGGCGATCTACCTGCCGATGATCCCCGAGCTGCCGATCTCGATGCTGGCGTGCGCGCGGATCGGCGCCACCCACTCGGTGGTGTTCGGCGGGTTCTCCGCCGAGGCGCTGCGCACCCGCATCGACGATGCGCAGGCCACGCTCGTCATCACCGCCGACGGCGGGTACCGGCGCGGCAAGGCGTCCGCGCTGAAGCCGACCGTGGACGAGGCGGTCGCGCAGACCCCCGGCGTCCGGAACGTCCTCGTGGTGCGCCGCACCGGCGAAGAGGTCGTCGAGAACGAGCGCGATGTGTGGTGGCAGGACATCGTGGACCGGCAGAGCGATGCGCACACGCCCGTCCCCTTGGACGCCGAGCACCCGCTGTTCATCCTCTACACGTCCGGGACGACGGGTAAGCCGAAGGGGATCCTGCACACCACGGGCGGTTACCTCACCCAGGTCGCCTACACGCACCACGCGGTGTTCGACCTGAAGCCGGAGAAGGACGTGTACTGGTGCTCGGCCGACATCGGCTGGGTGACCGGGCACTCCTACATCGTGTACGGGCCGCTCGCCAACGGCGCGACCAGCGTGATGTACGAGGGCACGCCGGACACGCCGCACCAGGGCCGCTGGTGGGAGGTCATCCAGAAGTACAAGGTCTCGATCTTCTACACGGCGCCGACGGCGATCCGCACGTTCATGAAGTGGGGCGACGACATCCCCGCGCGGTTCGACCTGTCGTCGCTGCGCGTGCTGGGGTCGGTCGGCGAGCCGATCAACCCCGAGGCCTACGTCTGGTACCGCGAGCACATCGGCGCAGGCAAGACCCCGGTCGTCGACACGTGGTGGCAGACCGAGACGGGCGGCATCATGATCAGCCCGCTGCCGGGCGTGACGGCGGGCAAGCCGGGTGCGGCGATGCGTCCACTGCCGGGCATCGCGGCGGACGTGGTGGACGACCAGGGCCGGTCGGTGCCGAACGGCGGCGGCGGGTTCCTCGTGGTCAAGGAGCCGTGGCCGTCCATGCTCCGGACCATCTGGGGCGACGACGAGCGGTACGTCAAGACGTACTGGTCGCGGTTCGACGGCCTGTACTTCGCCGGTGACGGAGCCAAGAAGGACACCGACGGCGACCTGTGGCTGCTCGGCCGGGTCGACGACGTGATGCTGGTGTCGGGCCACAACATCTCCACGACGGAGGTGGAGTCGGCGCTGGTGTCGCATCCGAAGGTGGCCGAGGCGGCGGTGGTCGGCGCGACCGACCCGGTGACGGGCCAGGCCATCGTCTCGTTCGTCATCCCGCGCGGCAGCGCGGGCGGCGAAGTGGAGGGAGCGGACTTCCTCAAGGAGCTGCGCGACCATGTCGCCAAGGCGCTCGGCCCGATCGCCAAGCCCCGCCAGATCATGATCGTCCCGGAGCTGCCCAAGACCCGCTCCGGCAAGATCATGCGGCGGCTGCTGCGCGACGTCGCCGAGAACCGCAGCATCGGGGACGTCTCCACCCTCGCCGACAACACGGTGATGGACCTCATCTCCGAAAAACTGCCGAGCACCAAGTCCGACGACTGACGAAGTCGGACGACTGACCAGGCCAGGCGACTGACCAGATCGGACGGCTGACCACGTCGGACGGCGAGAACGAACGGCGGCCCGCGCCGGGGAGCAGCGCACTGCGCCTCTCTTGCGCGGGCCGTCTCACGTCCGAAGGAGTACACGGGAACCTGTGCCACGAAGGCGGCTAGGCGTGGAGAACGCACAGGTAGAGGGCGGCGCGTAGAGGGTGATCGGCTGGGTAGTCTGCTGAGCAGGTGCGCCGGGAAGTCTGGTCGGCAGTGAACGGTTCGTCCTCGCCGAAGGGGACGCGGAGCCGTGAGAGCCGACTCGCCTGTCCAGTACCGTCCCGGGGGATTTTGCATGCCGCGCCCACCTACCAGACGTCCTGTCGCCACCGTATGGCCGTTTCGACCGACGGTGCGTTACGGCGGCCAGGTCGCGCGAGCGCTCCGCACCGAGACGGTCGGCGGCATCATCATGTTGACCGCGACAGTGGCCGCGCTGGTGTGGGCCAATACGCCGTGGGAGTCGTCCTACACCGATCTGCAGACATACGAGATCAGTCCGCACTGGCTTCACCTCGGGCATATGGATGTGCAGCACTGGGCGTCCGGCGGCCTCCTCGCGGTGTTCTTCTACATCGCCGGTCTGGAGCTGCGCGAGGAACTGGCCCACGGCGAGCTCCGCGACGTGCGGGACGCGGCGCTGCCCGTGATCGCGGCGACGGCCGGGGTGGTGGTGCCCGCGCTGATCTTCCTGGTGGTGAGCGCCGGGGAGCCGGACGCGGCACGCGGGTGGGCGGTGCCGACGGCCACGGACATCGCGTTCGCGCTGGCTGTGCTGGCGGTGACGTTCAGCACGTGCCCGGCGCCGCTGCGCGCGTTCCTGCTGACCCTCGCCGTGGTGGACGACCTGATCGCCATCACGATCATCGCGCTCTTCTACACGGACGAGCTGCGCGTGGCGCCGCTGGTGATCGGTGTGGTGCTGATCGCCGCGTACGGGGTGCTGCAGTCCAGGGACGTCCGCTCGCCCTGGATCTACGTGCCGCTGGCCGTCCTCGGCTGGTACTTCGTCCAGCGGAGCGGGATCCACGCTACGGTCGCCGGTGTCGCCTTGGGGATGCTGACCAATTCCAAGGAGACGCCCGACGAGCGTCCCACGAACGCCGAACGGACCGACCATGCGCTGAGGCCGTTCTCCGCCGGGTTCTGCGTGCCGGTGTTCGCGTTCCTGTCGGCGGGCGTTGGGCTCAGCGCGTCGCAGCTGGGGGCGGTGTTCGGCGATCGGGTGGCCCTCGGGGTGATCGCGGGTCTGGTGATCGGTAAGTTCGTGGGAGTCTTCGGCGGAGCCTGGACGGCCGTACGGCTCGGCCTGGCGACGCTCGGGGAGGACCTGTACTGGCGGGAGATCGCGGGAGTCGCGATGCTCGCCGGGGTGGGTTTCACCGTTTCACTGCTGATCGGCGGTTTGGCCTATACCGACCCGTCACAATTCGAGAGAGTGACGACTGCGGTCCTGATCGCGAGCATCCTCGCTTCGGCGGCCGCCACCGTCGTCTTCCGGAGAAGGGTGCGTCAGCGCGCGCGCCTGGACTGACGTCGTGACACCGGGTGGCCGGACGAACCGCCCGGCTGCCAGGCTGGGGACGGCGTGGAAGCCGGGGCTCTGGAAGGAGAAAGCTATATGTCCGAGGCATTGCCAGGGGAGCGCATCGAGGACAAATCCCTCGGGGAGCTGGTCGCCCTGGCGTCAGGCAACGTCTCCAACCTGGTCAGGGCGGAGATGGAGCTGGCCAAGCTGGAGCTCAAGGCCGACGCCAAGAAGGCGGCGCTCGGCAGCGTGATGTTCACGATCGCCGCGCTGATCGGCGGGCTGATCGTCATCCTGCTGTCGATCGCGCTGGCGTACGGCCTGGTCGCGCTCGGGATCTGGCACTGGGCCGCGTTCCTGATCGTCTCGGGCGTGTACCTGGTGCTGGCCGCCGGCCTGATCGGCTTCGGCTACCTGCGCATGCGCAAGATCGAAGGGGCGAAGCGGACCCGCAGGACGCTGAAGGACGACCTGTCCATGCTGCGGCACCGCGGCGCCGACTCGGACACCCCCGCGCTGACGGACTGAGGGGCCGCCATGGCCGGGCACGACACCTCGCTGATCGAGGTCGACGGACCGTGGACCCACCGCGCGATCAGCGCCGGCGGGACGCGGTTCCACGTCGCCGAGGCCGGCGAGGGGCCGCTCGTCCTGCTGCTGCACGGCTTCCCCGAGTTCTGGTGGTCCTGGCACAACCAGCTGGTCTCGCTCGCCGCGGCGGGCTACCGCGCGGCGGCGGTCGACCTGCGCGGATACGGCGGCAGCGACAAACCGCCCCGCGGGTACGACCTGGTCACCCTCGCCGGGGACGCCGCCGGGCTCGTCCGCGCCCTGGGGGAGGCCAACGCGATCGTCGTCGGGCACGACTGGGGCGGGCTCCTGGCCTGGACGATGGCCGTCTACCACCCGAAGATCGTCCAGCGTCTCGCCGTGGTGAGCGCGCCGCACCCCCTCCGGCTGCGGCAGGCCGTCCGCGCGGACCCGCGCGGGCAGGGCTGGGCGACACGCCACACGCTGGGCTTCCAGGTCCCGATGTGGCCGGAGCGGCGCCTCGTCCGCGACGATGCGGCCCTTGTGGGCAGGCTCCTGCACGAGTGGTCCGGACCCGGCTGGCCGGACGAGCGCACCGAACGCCTCGTCCGGCGGGCAATACAGATCCCTGGGACGGCACACAGCGCGCTGGAGTACCACCGGTGGCTGATCCGGTCGCAACCACGTCCGGACGGCATCCGCTATGCGCATCGCATGCGCACGCCCATTCAGGCCCCCACGCTCCAGTTGCACGGTGCCCTCGACACGTGCACGCTCCCCGCCAGTGCCCAAGGCTCAGGCCGCTACGTGGCTGGCCCGTACCGCTGGAAGCTCATCGAAGGGACAGGACACTTCCCCCATGAGGAACGCCCGCGCGCGTTCGACTCCCAACTCCTTGGCTGGCTGACCGACCCCGAACCCGAACGCTGACGCATCGGCGCCCTCCGCCCCTTGCACGCGCACCGGCCGGGCCCCCGGGCCTCCCTTGGACGCTCGTCGCGTTAGCGTAGGGGGATGCGGGATCGGGACGAGGCAGGCCGGGCAAGGAACGCCCGGCCACGCGACGCGTACGGACGGCCGCTACCCCACGGCGCCGAAGGCATCCCGACGATGCCGGACGACATCGACATGGAACCCGCCGAGGCACTGGTCGAGGCACAGCGGCTCTTGGACGCCGACCGGCCGTTCCACGCGCACGAGGTCCTGGAGGCCGTCTGGAAGGCCGCTCCAGAGGACGAGCGGGAGCTGTGGCGTGCTCTCGCACAGGCCGCCGTCGGCATCACCCACATGCGCCGGGGCAACACAAGAGGCGCCCAGTCTCTGTTGGGCCGCGCCGCAGAGCGCCTGGAGCCGTACAAGACGGCCCCTCCGCATGGCATCGACGTGGAAGGAATCGTCCGGCAGGCCCGTGATCTGATCGATCGCCCCGTGGACGGGCCGGCGAGCCTCCACCTGACGAGCGCCTAACAACCCGGGGGGTTCAGTCAGAGCAGCTCTGGGTGGAGACAGGGGTCTTGAGGTTCTGGCCCTCGCGCGCGTCGGAGGCCACCTCTTCGGCCGTGAGCGCGTAGCCGGTGGACGGGGAGTCCAGTGCCGCCGCGAAGATGACGCCGTACACGCGACCGTCCGTGGACAGGAGCGGCCCTCCAGAGTTGCCCGGCTCGACCTTGCCGCGGAGGGCGTAGATCTCGCGGCTGACCTGACCGCTGTGGTAGATGTCCGGGCCCCTGGCGGTCTGCCGGGCGCGGATACGGGCGGCGCCGGTGCGGAACGGCTGGTTCTTCGGGAAACCGGCGATGATGGCGTTGTCACGGACCCGGGCCGAGGCGGCGAACTTCAACGGCGGCGCCGACAGCCCCGGAACGTACAGGACCGCCACATCGCGCTTGGGGTCGTACAGGACGACGCGTCCGCGATCGGTCGAGCCGTTCAGCGAGGCCACGACCGAGGGGCCCTGGGCGCCGGCGACGACGTGCGCGTTCGTCATGATGTGCTCGGGTGCGAACACGAACCCCGTGCCCTCGATCCGCCGCTCGCACCGCGGCGCCGTGCTGACGACCTTGACGATGCTGCGGCGGACGGCCCGGAGCGAGTCGGTGTTGAGTATCGAGTCGTCCGGCGGCGGCACCTGCACGACCGACTCGCCGCCGAGCCCGTTGAAGACCTGCGGGAACTCGCTGCTCTTGACGAAGCCCTGGAACGAGGAGAACCAGCCCTGCGCCTGCGTGGGCATCACCCCGTTGACGCCCTTGATGATCGAGGAGCCCTTGACCTGCGTCCGGACCGGCTTGAAATCCGACTCGGCGACCAGGTGGCCGAAGAACCACGCGACGATGAGCAGCGACAGGGAGCTGACGAAGGTGCCGCCGACCGCGTCCGCGGTGCGCGCGTTCAGGCCGGTCACGCGGTTGCGCAGGACGGCTCCCGCCGAGGAGGCGACCAGCTGGCCGAGCGTGGCGGCCAGGAACGCGATCACGATGGCGAGCAGCGCCCGCTGAGCGGCACCGTTCACGGCCGCCTCGGCGATCGGCGGGGCGATGACCACGCCCAGGACGCCGCCGCCGACGAAGCCCACGAAGCTCAGCAGACTGACGATGAAGCCCTGCCGATAGCCCGAGACCCCGAAAAGCACGACGAGCACGAGGAGGATGAGGTCGAGAAGGTGGTCGTGCAGCACCGCTTCACCGTATAGTGCGGCGGCCCTTGTCGACGTCCCCTCGTTGTACCAGATTGCGGTGCACCCGGTAGCCGTCCGGGACGATGCGGCGCCGCCACCGTACGCGCCTGGAATGAGACGTCCCGCCTGACCTGCGCCCGGAGCCGGGCGGTTCCGGGACGGCCGTCGTCAGTCGCGCGAGGCCAGGTTCAGGACCTCGGCGGGCAGGTCCTCGACGCGACCTGCGTCCCAGGGACGGTCCCAGCCGCCGACGTCGAGCACCTTGGTGAGCAGGCCCGCCGTGAACCCCCACACCAGCATGTCGCGGACGCGGAACGCGGGCCCGTACTTCACCCCGGACGGGTGCCGGACGGTCAGCCGGTTCGCCGGGTCGACGAGTTCGGCGATCGGGACGCGCGCGACCAGCGCGACCTCCCCCGGATGGCCCGGGGCGATGTCGGACGGCTCGCGCCACCAGCCGGCGACGGGCGTGACCCGGTGCTCGCTGTGCGACAGGTACAGCTCGGGCAGCGTGCAGAGGACGTCGACGCCGGACGGGTCGACCCCGGCCTCCTCCCACGCCTCGCGCAGCGCCGCCGCGACCGGCCCGTCGTCCTCGGGGTCGATGCGGCCGCCGGGGAACGCGGGCTGCCCGGCGTGCTTGTTGAGAGTGACGGCCCGCTCGGTGAGCAGGACGTCCGGACCGTCCGGGCCCTCGCCGAACAGGATCAGCACCGCAGCGGCGCGCGCGCCCGGGGCCGGTCGGACGAACGACGGCACCGGCATCAACGGCGCCTCGGCGCGGAAGCGGTCGAGCCACGGTGGGCACGAGGGTGCGGTCTCGGTCACGCCATTTCCCAACTCCAGAACGCTCACGTTCCTTCCCAGATCGTCGTTAGGGCCGCTCAAGCGAGCGGCCGGGCGCTCGGGAGCGCGTTCGTGCGGCCGCTCAGGAGGGCGGTCACACCGCTCGGGAGCGCGTTCGTGCGGCCGCTCAGGAAAGCGGCCGCACCGCCCGGGGGCGCCTGCGGGTAGCCGCTCAGGAGAACGGGCCCGTCTTCACCAGTTTGCGGGCGGCCGCCTCGTCGGTCGGACCCTCGCCGAACGACGGGCAGAGCGAGGCGAGGGGACAGGCCCCGCAGGCGGGACGGCGCGAGTGGCAGATGCGGCGGCCGTGCCAGATCAGCCGGTGCGACAGCATCGTCCAGTCCTTGCGCGGGATCAGCTCGCCGATCTCCTTCTCGACCTTGACCGGGTCGCTCTCCTCCGTCCAGCCGAAGCGGCGGGCGAGCCGGCCGAAGTGGGTGTCGACGGTGATCCCCGGGACGTCGAAGGCGTTGCCGAGGACGACGTTGGCGGTCTTGCGTCCGACGCCGGGCAGCTCGACCAGGTCTTTCAGCCGCCCGGGCACCTCGCCGTCGTGGCGCTCGCTCAGCTCGTGCCCGAGCTTGATGATGTTGTTCGCCTTGGCGCGGAAGAAGCCCGTCGACTGGATGATCGACTCCAGCTCCTCGCGGTCGGCCGCGGCGTAGTCCTCGGCGGTCCGGTAACGGGTGAAGAGAGCCGGAGTGACGGCATTCACCCGGCGGTCCGTACACTGGGCGGACAGGATCGTGGCGACCAACAGCTCAAGTGGATTCGTGAAGTCCAGCTCACAGTGGGCGTCGGGATAGAGCGCGGCGAGCTCTCGGTTGATCCGCCGGGCACGGCGGACGAGGGCGAGGCGCGTCTCGGCCCGAGGCCGACGGGGCGCCGCCGCGGGGGCGGGACTACCGTTGCGAGGCACGAGGGCAAGGGTAGTTGCTCGGTCCCGCGTTTCGGCGCGCCGTGACCCTACCTTCACGCACGCGGTGGGACGTAGGTCACACTATGCATGTAGGTGTTCGAGGAGGAGAAGCGTGACCGACCGCGACGTGGACGTTCTGAGCAGAGCCCCGCTCTTCGAGGCCCTCGACGAGCAGGGCGCCAAGGCGCTGCGCGCCAACGTGACCGAGGTGCGGCTCGCACGCGGTCAGACGCTCTTCAACGAGGGCGAGACGGGCGACCGCCTGTACGTCGTCCTGGAGGGCAAGATCAAGCTGACCCGGACGGCGCCGGACGGCAGGGAGAACCTGCTGAGCGTGCTCGGCCCGTCCGAGATGTTCGGCGAGCTGTCGCTGTTCGACCCGCGGCCCCGCACCGCGAGCGCGATCGCGGTGACCGAGTGCCGCCTGGCCGGCCTGGGCCACGACGATCTGCGCCCGTGGCTGACGGGCCACCCGGAGGTGGCCGTCCAGCTCCTGCGCGCGCTCGCGCAGCGGCTGCGCAAGACCAACGACGTGATGGCCGACCTGGTCTTCACCGACGTGCCCGGGCGTGTCGCCAAGGCGCTGCTCGACCTGGCCGAACGGTTCGGCCAGCCGTCCGAGGCGGGCCTGCACGTCCATCACGACCTCACGCAGGAGGAGCTGGCGCAGCTCGTCGGCGCGTCCCGCGAGACGGTCAACAAGGCGCTCGCCGACTTCGCCCAGCGCAACTGGCTGCGCATCGAGGCGCGGGCCGTCGTGATCCTCGACATCGAACGGCTCCGCAAGCGCTCCAAGTAGGCGACGGGTCTGCACGATCGCACCCCGATCGTGCAGACCCCGGAGCGCAGTCAGGGCGCCCGGAACCGCTCCGGCGCCCGAACGCCCGCCTTCCGGGGCGTTCGATCCGAAGCGTCCGCCTTCCGGGGCGTTCGATCCGAAGCGTCCGCCTTCCGGGGCGTTCGACCTCCGGCGCGTCCGATACGCGGCTATCGGCGCGATTCGAGGTACTCCAACTGCGACCGGACGGACCACTCGGCCGCCGGCCACAACGCCTTGTCGACGTCGGCGTAGACGCGTTCGACGACCTCGCGGGCCGTGCGGGCGCCGGCCGCGACGGCGGCCTCGACCTGGGCGAGCCGCGCGCGGCGGTGGTCGATGTAGTGGTCCAGAGCGGCGAGCGGATCGTCCAGCTTGGGCCCGTGACCTGGCAGGATCGTGGCGGCCTCGACCTCGGCGGAGAACGCGCGGAGCCGGTCGAGGGAGTTCAGGTAGTCGCCGAGCTTGCCCTCCAGCACGGTCGACCCGTACCCGAGGACGGTGTCCCCGGTGAGGACGGCGCCGTCCGCCGGAAGCCAGAACGTGAGCGAGTCGTCGGTGTGGCCCGGGGTCTCCATGACCCGCAGTTCCAGCCCGCCCGTGGTGACGACGTCCCCCTCGGAGAGGCCCTCGTCGCCGAGCCGGTGCCGCGGGTCGAGCGCCCGCACCTTGACCCGTCCGCCCGCCAGATCGGCGAACTTCGCGGCGCCGGCGGCATGGTCAGGGTGCCCGTGGGTGAGCAGGACGAGCCCCACCCGCCGGCCTTGCGACGCGACGGTGTCCACGACGCGGCGCAGGTGCTTGCCGTCCTTCGGGCCGGGATCGACGATCACGACCTCGTCGGCGCCGGGCTCGGCGATGATCCACGTGTTGGTGCCGTCCAGGGTCATCGCGGACGGGTTCGGCGCCAGCACGCAGGTCGCCCGTTCCGTCCCCATCCCGTCGATCTCGCTCATCTCACCCATCCTGCCCGAGGCGCGATCAGGATGACGGGCCGGGTTCCAGCCGAGACGATCGAGGTGCCGCAGCACCGACGTCCCGGCCAGCCGCCACAGGACGGCCCGGGACAGCGGGGCCAGGCGGCGCGGCAGCACGGCTCAGCCCTGCGCGTAGAGCAGCGGGACGCTCTCGGGCATGACGAGGTACGCCTCGCCGTCGACGATCTCCGCTGTGGGCTCCAGGACGACGATCTCGCGCGGCGCGGCCAGCACGTCCGCGACGGTCTCGAACTCGGCGAGCTCGGACAGCGTCGCGAGGGTCGGTGGAAGCATGACCCACTCTCCCTTCCGCGCGCGCTCTGCGGCCTCAGCGGGACGGACCCAGGCCACCTGGTCGGCTTCGGTGCTGACGTCCCGCGCCCGTTGCCCTTCCGGTATCGCGGCCACGAAGAAACGAGTGTCGAAACGCTTCGGCTCGATCGCCGGGGTGACCCAGTGCGCCCAGGGACGGAGCAAGTCTGATCGGAGGACAAGCCCGCGCCGGTCGAGGAACCTGCCGAACGACTGGGAACGGTCTAGCAGCGCCTGACGATCGGCTTCCCACTCGTCCCCTCGCGTGTCGTCCACAACCGACTCCGCCGTCGGACCCGCCAGCAGGACGAGACTCTCCTCGAACGTCTCCCGGACCGCCGCGCACACCAGCTCCCGGGCGAGCGTCTCGTCGGCGTTGAACGCGGCGCCCCACTCGGCCGGGGACGGACCGGACCACGCGAGATCGGCCTCCCCGTCCCTCGGATCGACCGAACCACCGGGAAACACGTGCGCGCCCGGTGCGAACGCCATGGAACGCACCCGCCGCAGCATGAACGCTTGAAGTCCGTGCACGGCATGGTCGCGCAACACGACCACGGTCGCCGAGTGGCGCGCGGGAGCGGGCCGCATCCGGCCGGAGAGGACGCCCTCGATCCGGTCGCGCAGCTCCGCGGGCAACTTCAACCCGTTCACTGTCACCCCGCCCAACGCATGATCCTCATGGCGGCCCATTCGGACATACCGAACGTCATTCCGTCAACCCCCCGATCCCGGCTGAAACCAGCACCGAACAGCAGGAACGCTTCACGCGGCGCCTACCACCCCCAAACCGCACCGACCGAACTCAACCGCCCATCCCGGAGGGATCAGCTGACCCGACAGGCTCCGGGAGGATCGGTCAGCCCACAGGAACTGGCTGGCCCGACGGGCTCAGCCAACCGATCTACCGCGTCGGCCAGACTTGCAAACCGACCCGGTCAGTCAACTCGATCGCACCAGCCAGGCCCGCCAGCTCAAGCTGGTCCTTCCGGAGCAACCGACGCCGCGACTCGACCTCGGCAGCATCGACGGTCGTCAGGAGGAGACCTCGGCGATCAGCTCCACCTCAACAGGCGCGTTGCGCGGCAGGACGGCGACGCCCACGGCGCTCCTCGCGTGTCGGCCGGCGTCCCCGAACACCTCGCCCAGCAGGTCGCTGGCGCCGTTGATCACCTTCGGCTGACCGTCGAAGTCCGGGGCGCTCGCCACGAACCCGACGACCTTGACGATCCGGACCACCCGCGACAGCTCGCCGACCTCGGCCTTGAGGGCCGCGATGGCGTTGAGCGCGCAGATCCGGGCCTGCTCGACGGCCTGCTCGGCGGTGACCTCCGCGCCGACCTTCCCGGTGATGGGCAGTTCGCCCTTGACCAGCGGCACCTGTCCAGCCGTGTAGACGAGCGAACCTGTCCGCGCCGTTGGGACGTAGGACGCGAGCGGCGCGACGACCTCCGGCAATTCCAGTCCCAGTTCGCCGATCCGCTCCTCGGGCGTGCTCATGGCCACTCCCCTCCTCGTGGGGGCGGGCCGTCCCGACCCGCCCCGCACTCAACCGATGATCAAGCTTGTCATGGGCACAGGATGTCCTGACCCGGCGTCAGGACTGCACCTCGCGCTTGAAGTACGCCACGAGGTTCTCCGGGTTCGGACCCGGCAGGACGGTGACGAGCTCCCATCCGTCCTGCCCCCAATTGTCAAGAATCTGCTTGGTCGCGTGCACCAGCAGCGGAACGGTTGCGTACTCCCACTTCGTCATGCGCCTCACCCTAGCGATCGGCCCGTCCCGCACCTGCCCGAACCCACCGTCCGGCAATAGCCGTCTCCGACCGGCGCTCAGCCTTCGACTGCGTCGTGGTGCGCGCGCGCCGCGCGCACTTCGCCCATGTTGCGCTGGGCCCAGTGCCGCACCGAGTCGAGCAGCGGGATCAGGCGCTCGCCCAACACCGTCAGCGTGTACTCGTCCTGCTCCGGGACGGACGGCACCGCGCTGCGCGCCACGAACCCGTCCCGCTCCAGCGAGCGGAGCGTCTGCACCAACGTCTCTGCGCTGACGCCAGGGAGCGCGCGGCCGAGGTCGGCCTGCCCCCGCGTCCCCTTCTCCAGCTCCAACATGATCATCGAGCTGCCCTCGCCGGCAATGATGCCGAGCAGTTGATGCGTGGAACGGTCGTCCGTGGCGGCGTTGAACGCGCCCTTCGCGTCCTGGCGACGCCGCGCCTCGGCCATCGTGCTCATGATTCGGGCTCACCCCCTGGTCTCGAACCCACTGACGTAACCTCCCCCGTCCCCGCGATGTTCCGGGAGGCCGCATGGGACGGTCAGTGTCCCCCGCGAGTCTCCTTCATGACGATGGCGGAAAGCGAAACGACAGGAGCGGACCGATGAACAAGAACATGCTGATCTCGGGGCGAGCATCGCCGGGCCCGCCTGACCTTCTGGCCGACGCGATACGGCTTCGACGCAACAGTCGTTAAACGGGCACCGGCGCCGCATCCGGGCGGGAAGGCGCTGATCTTCCTTGCGTCCTGGAGGAGATGGGCATCCTGAACGAGACCCGCCTGCGGCAGCCCCACAGCGGCGCTTCTCCCTCATCGACACGGGCGGCCGCGCCCAGGTCAGCCTGCCCGCCTCGTTCACCTGTGACGCGGCGGAGATCCTGCGCGGCGACCTCGCCGACATCCTCTACGCACGGGCTAAGCACGCCGCCGAGTACATGTTCGACGACTCGATCGCATCCATGACCGAGACCCCCGACGGGGTGACCTTCGAACACGGCGCACCCAGAACCTTCGACCAGGTCTTCGGCGCGGACGGTCTGCGCTCCAACGTGCAGCGCCTGGCGTTCGCCGAGGAGACCGAGTTCCCCGCCGCCCCCGGCCACCACGTCGCGATCGGTGTGCGCCTACGTCCTGGCAAGTGAGCTAGACGCGGCCGCGTACGAGAGGGAAATCGGGAAGTTCACGACGCCATGCCAGCGGGTCGCCGATGGCGTCGGCCCGTTCTTGGCCCTGCCGAGCGAAAGATCCCTGCGACGCCGCTCGACGCCCTACCGGAGGCTCACCGCCCACCCCTCCATCCAACTCCTCGACAAGCTCACCACTCGCGCCGCCACGTCCATCGCCCTAACTGCCCGAAACACCTCCATACCCCCAAAACGCCACCTAACCCTCACCCGCACCACCCATCTCATCGAGTTAACGAGCCTCCACCCACCTAACCGCCGCAAAGGAACGCGCCCTCCGACCACCCCACAACACAGCGGCACAGCCCCCGGCTCGACCAACCAACCCGATGCAACTACAACCCGATCACCCACCCACTGCGACAAGCCCTCCCACCAAACAAGCATCCGGACGCGACGAACCCTCCAACCGACCAAGCACCACCGAAGGACGGACCCACCGAAAACCACAGAGCGGGCAAGCCTCACGACCGCCTCGGCACTTCAGCGAGACAGACATTCCAGCCAAACAGGCACCGCAGAGCGACGAGGCCCCTCCACCCAAAACAAGCACCACGACACGACGGGCCTCCACCGAACAACCAGCGCGAAAGGGGCGAGTGCGCCGACCAACCGAGCATCGCAGCGAGACAGACCATCCGGCGGGACGGGGGAGCCCGCCGGTCGGACATCGCGGCGGGACGGGAGCCCCGGCCGGTGAGCCATCGCGACAGGAGGGGCGAACCCGGCCGGTCAGACATCGCGACGGAACGGGGAGCCCGGCCAGTCAGCCATCGCGACGAGAGGGGGAGTCCCGGCCGGTCGGACATCGCGAGGGGAGGGGGAAGTCGGCCGGTCGGCCATCGCCGCGGGACGGGCCTTCCGGGCGCTGGTCAGGTCTGTTCGGCGCGGAGCATGATGCGGCGCAGGAGGTCGGAGAGGGTTCGGCGCTCGTCGGCGTCAAGGGCGCTGAGCGTCCGGTACTCCTCGTGGCCCACGCCGCCCATCGCGCCCAGCCAGGCGGCCCGTCCCTCCTCGGTGAGTTCGACGATGACGCGCCGCCGGTCGGTGGCGGACGGGGTGCGGCGGACGAAGCCGCGGCGTTCGAGCGCGTCCAGGCGTCCGGTGATCGAGTTGGGGGCCATGCCGAGGTCGGCGGCGAGCTCTGACGGGGCCGCGCGGCCGTGTCGTCCCGCCAGGCCGTGCAGCGTGTCGTACTCGTGTCGCTGCAGGTCGAAGTCGGTCAGGGACTTCTCACGGATGCGCTTCAGATGCTCCACGAAGAACACCATCCGCGTGACGGCGCCCTCGATGTCGGGATCGAGGTCGGGCAGGATCGGCGTCCACCGCGCGACGTGGGAGTCGGTCCGGTCGCGTGGCGTCGCCCCTTCTTCCGCGTCCTCTGGCGGGACGCTGGGGGCCGTCCGATCCGTTCGGCCGGTCCAGTCCGCGCGGTCCGTCCGTTGAGTGGGGTGCTCGCTGAGGCCCATGCACGGATGGTACGGCCCTGCCTCCTCGTCACCGCATAATTCGTTGACGAATAGTTCGCTGGCGAATTACATTCCTCCGCATGGCCCATCCCCTCCGCGGCCGCGACTTCCGGCTACTGTTCGGCTCCCGTGTCCTGTCCCTCACTGGTGACGCGGCCGTACCCGCCGCGCTCGCCCTCGCCGTCCTCCGTGCGACCGGCTCGACGTCCGCGCTCGCCCTCGTGCTCGCCTGCGCGATGGTGCCGCGCCTGGTCCTGCTGCCGATCGGCGGCGTCGTAGCGGACCGCCTCAACGCCCGCACGGTCGCGCTCGTCACCGATCTGATGGGCTGCGGCGCCCAACTGTTCGCCGGCATCGAGTTGCTCAGCGGACACCCGGCGCTCTGGCACCTCGCCGTCGCGCAGGTGATCGGTGGGACGGCCTCGGCCTTCCAGATGCCCACCATCTCGCCGCTCGTCGCGGGCACCGTCGCCCCGTCCGGCCTGCACCGGGCCAACTCCCTGCTCGGCGCGGCCAACGGCGCGACCAGGGTCGTCGGGCCCGCCCTCGCCGGAACGTTCGTGCTGACCGTCGGCCCCGGCTGGACGTTCGTCCTCGACTCGGCCTCGTTCGCCGCGAGCGCCGCCCTGCTCGCGGCGACCCGCGTCCGCCACGTCCCGATCCCAAGCCGCTCGCTGCGCGCCGACCTGGTCGAGGGCTGGTCGGAGGTCCGCTCACGCGACTGGTACTGGACGAGTTTGATCGCGCACTCGGTCTGGAACGGCGCTTCCGTCGTCCTCCTGACCCTTGGGCCCGCGCTCGCGGTCGAGCGGCTCGGCGGCGAGAAGACATGGATCGCGACCGTCCAGGTCGGCGCGATCGGACTGCTCGCCGGCGCGCTCCTTGCCGCCCGCATCCGGCCCCGCCGACCCGTGCTCGTCGCGAATGTGGGCCTGGCCCTGCTGGCGCTGCCCCTCGCCCTACTGGCCGTCACCGCACCCGCGCCGCTGGTCATCGGGACGTACGGACTGGCCCTCGTCGGCCTCGGCGTCCTCAACCCGACCTGGGAGACGGTCGTGCAGATGACCATCCCACAGCAGGCGCTCGCCCGCGTCACCTCCTACGACTGGCTGCTCTCGCTGGCCGGGGCGCCCCTTGGCTACGCGCTCGCCCCGTGGGCCGCCTCAGCATGGGGCCCGTCCACACCCCTGATGATCGCGGCGTTCCTGGTGGGCACCAGTTGCCTCGGGACGGCCGCCGTCCCCGGCGTCCGGCACTTCACCATGCCCACCAAGCACGCTGCCCCCAATCAGCCAGAACCAGCCCCCACGACCTAACCGATCACCCCCAACATCCGACACCTCACACGCCCGCCACACCCGCAACCAGCCAGAACCAGAGCCCGACCCGACGACGTGAACGACCATGACAGTCCTCTGCATGCGGCGCTTCATGCCCCATCGCACACCCAGCCCCCGACCAGCCTGTAAGGGCGACCCCTTGACCTAACCGATCAGCTACCGGCACCTCACGCACACACCACACACCACGCTCCGACTGGCTGAACCGAAACTGACCGTCCCGGCACCTCACCTGCCCACCGCGCACCGCGCTCACAACCGGCCAAAACAAGAGCCGGGCCCATGACTAACGGACCATCTGCCCCCTCCATGCGGCACTCGCCTGCCCATCTCACACGGTGCCCTGACCAGCTCGAACCAGAACCGGTCCCGAGGTCGTGAACAACTGGTGCCGCAGCAGCGGTGGGCTCGCGTCGGACGCCGGCCCGGAGGTCAGCGAGCCGCAATTGGCAAGCGAACCAGTGCCGACGCTGCCGGACGGGTCGGCGCTGTTCACCGTGGCGAGCATGCCGATTGACCTGGATCAGGCGATGCCGCCCCGCCGCCGCACCCTGACCATGGCGAACCGGAGCGACCCGGGCGTCGTCGAAGTGCCCGGAGACCGCGCGGTGCAGCGCCGCGACCTGCCCGGCCACCAGCAGTCTGACCGAACCGCCGGGACGGACGGTGCCGGTCAGCACCGCCATCGCCGCGCCCGGGCGCGAGCGCGGCTGCCCGGCTCCGGCGCGAGGAGACGGCCCGCGCCGCGCTCAGCTCTGAGCGGGCGGCTCCTCACCGCCTGGTGCCTGCTCCGCGGCCGGGCCCTGACCGCCCCCGATCCCACGCGGCTGATCGGCTGCCGGACCAGAGACCTCCGGCGACTCCTCGGATTTGCGCAAGCTGTGGTGCGGCTTGGGCTCGTCCAGTCCGATGACCGGCGGGACGTCCTCGGCGGACGGCAGTGTCGAGGACTGTTCGGCTGCCTTCGCCAACTCCTCCTCCGCCTTGGCGAGCCGTTCCGCGAGGCCCGGCTTTTGGGGTGCGGCAGCGTCGCCGCCCTGGCCGGAGCCGCCGCCCGCGACGCGGTCGAAGAACCGCAGGATCTCCACCGGCAGCGGCATGACCAGCGTGCTGTTCTTCTCGGCGGAGACCTCCACGACGGTCTGCAGCAGGCGCAGCTGCAGGGCCGCCGGGTCCTGCGACATGATCTCCGCGGCCGCCGCGAGGCGCTTGGACGCCTGGAACTCGCCGTCCGCGGTGATGATGCGGGCGCGGCGCTCGCGCTCCGCCTCGGCCTGCCGGGCCATCGAGCGCTTCATGCCCTCGGGCAGCGAGACGTCCTTGATCTCGACCCGCTCGATCAGGATGCCCCAGGGATCCTGGGTGATCTCGTCCATGATCGCTCGGAGCCTGACATTGATCTTCTCGCGTTCGCCGAGCAGCTCCTGCATATCGGCCTGGCCGATCGCCGACCGCAGCGACGTCTGCGCCACCTGCGAGATCGCGTAACCATAGTCCTGGACGTTGACGATCGCCTTCACCGGGTCGACCACCCGGAAGTAGACGACGGCGTCGACGCGCACGCTCACGTTGTCCTGGGTGATGCCGTCCTGCGCTGGCACCCCCATCGTGACCGTCTGCTGGTTGACCTTCTGCATCCGTTCGGCGATGGGCAAGATCACCGTCAGGCCGGGCGAGCGGACCGCGCCTGGACGCAACTGCCCGCTCCGCTGCACCTGGCCGAACCGGAACACGATGCCGTGCTCGAACTGCTGGACCACCCGCAGCGACGACGCCAGGGTGATCAGCCCGCCCACCACGACGATGAGCAGTATGACGAGGGCTACCGCTTCCATCACGGGCACCTTTCTCGCGTGGCCTGCCGAATGGCCCGAAGGGATGCCCCTCCGGGTCCGGAGACCCTGAACCCCCGAGGTTCAGACGGACCGGCCCAAAGACCGGTTTCACGTTTTCCAGCTAACCGCGCGGGCACGTCCGAAACAACGGCCCCGCAGGGCGATCTCCAAAACGCGGACGGCACCGTGTCAGGGATCACTTGCATGAGAGAGGGCGCCCCCTAAAGTCCTTGCCGAGCGAACGATATGGTCGATCGGGTGAGCGCGAGAGACACCGACTGGGACGGCGTACGCCTCCATGTGGTCACCGGCAAGGGCGGCACGGGCAAGACCACCGTCGCGGCCGCACTCGCCTTGGCGCTGGCCGCGGGCGGCCGCAAGGTGCTGCTGGTGGAGGTCGAAGGGCGCCAGGGCATAGCCCAGCTCTTCGACTGCCCGCCGCTGCCCTACGAGGAGCGGCGCGTCGCCGTCGCACCGGACGGCGGGGACGTCTACGCGCTCGCCATCGACACCGAGGACGCGCTCATCGAGTACCTGGAGATGTTCTACAACCTCAAGCGCGCCGGAAAGGCGATGTCCAAGCTCGGCGTCGTCGACTTCGTCACCACCATCGCCCCCGGCCTGCGCGACGTGATCCTCACCGGGAAGACCAGCGAGTCGGTACGGCGCAAGAAGAAGGACGGCTCGTTCATCTACGACGCCGTGGTCATGGACGCCCCTCCCACCGGCCGCATCACGAAGTTCCTGAACGTCAACGACGAGATCTCCGGGCTCGCGAAGGTTGGACCGGTCCGCAACCACGCCGACACCGTGATGAAGGTCGTCCGCAGCCCCGAGACCGCAGTGCACTTCGTCACCCTCCTGGAGGAGATGCCCGTCCAGGAGACGATGGACGGCATCCACGACCTCACCGAGGTCGGCCTCCCGGTCGGCGGCGTGATCATCAACATGGAGCACACACCCGTCCTCACCGAGGACGACCTCGCCGCCGCGGCCGCCGGCACCCTGGACGCCGACGAGATCCTCCGCGGCGTCAAGGCCGCCGGGCTGGAACACGACGCCGAGTCGATCGCCACCGCCCTCGCCGCCGAGGCCGGCGAGCACGCCCGCCGCACCGCCTTGCAGCGCCGCGAAAAGGAACGCCTGGAGGCGATCGACCGCCCTCGCTACACACTTCCCCTCCTCTCCGACGGCATGGACCTGGCCGGCCTCTACGACCTGGCCGCCGCCCTCCGCGCCCAAGGCGCCGCATGACACCCGCCACTCCACCTGGCCCGGCCGCCTGCCGGCTCGCCGACCGTGCGTCCCGAACCGCAGAGGTGACCCGATGACCGGCAGGACTCCGCCCGCCCTCGATGTCGACGCGCTGCTCGACGACCCTCGCACGAAGATCATCGTGTGTTGCGGGTCCGGTGGGGTCGGCAAGACCACCACCGCCGCCGCTCTTGGCGTTCGTGCTGCCGAGCGGGGCCGGGACGTCGTCGTCCTCACCGTGGACCCGGCTCGCCGGCTGGCCCAGTCGATGGGGCTGTCCGAGCTGGACAACAGTCCGCGCAAGATCGAGGTCAACGGCGATGGTGAGCTGCACGCCATGATGCTCGACATGAAGCGCACCTTCGACGAGATCGTCGAGGCGCACGCCGACCCCGACCGGGCCAAGCAGATCCTCGCCAATCCCTTCTACCAGTCGCTCTCCTCCAGCCTGTCGGGCACGCAGGAGTACATGGCGATGGAGAAGCTCGGACAGCTGCACCGCTCCGGCGCGTGGGATCTGATCATTGTCGACACCCCGCCGTCCCGGAACGCCCTGGACTTCCTCGACGCGCCCGAACGGATGGGCCGATTCCTCGACGGCCGATTCATGAAGATCCTCGCCGCCCCCGCCAAGACCGGCGGCCGCTTCGGCGTCAAGGTCATCAGTGCGGGGTTCGGCATGTTCACCGGCGTCATCAACAGGGTCCTCGGCGTCCAGCTCCTGCGCGATGTGCAGACCTTCGTCGCCGCGTTCGACACGATGTTCGGCGGGTTCCGGGAGCGCGCGGAGAAGACGTTCAAGCTCCTCCAGACACCCGGCACAGCGTTCCTGGTCGTCGCCGCGCCCGAGCCCGATGCGCTCCGTGAGGCGTCGTACTTCGTGGAGCGCCTCGCTGAGGAGCGGATGCCCCTTGGTGGCCTCGTCGTCAACCGCGTCCACGAGTCAACGGCGGAGTCGCTGTCGGCCGCCCGGAGCCAGGCCGCCGCAGAGACCCTTGAGGAGCGCGGCGAGCATCCACTGACCGCCGCCCTCCTGCGCCTGCATACCGACCGCATGCAGCTGGCCGCCCGCGAAGAGCGCCTCCGCGACCACTTCGCGTCCACCCACCCGACCGTCCCGGTCACCGCCGTCCCCGCGCAGGCGGAGGACGTGCACGACCTGCAAGGCCTCCGCCGAGTGGGCCGAGACCTGGCCGCCCCCACCGCCACCCCGAC
>NZ_SMKU01000142.1 GCF_004349215.1 Actinomadura rubrisoli
ACCCCCACCCCGAACGCCCCGGCCGGCGTCATCGTCGAACACCACCTCCGGCCCGCAGACCACGAAGTCGCGAGATCACCCTCCGCCCAGACGACCCCGACGCCCCCACGTTCGCTCCACAGCCCGCGCGGAGCACGCAATGACCTAACGCGGCCTGCTCCGTGCTGAGTTCGGCAACCGTCTACGGGAGCCCGTTTGACACGTCCGTTGCCACGCGATTGGCTGATCTCGCCAGCTCCTTCGGAGCAAGGCCCGGTGACCCGGTGGCCGTAATGTTCACCCAGACGACCCTGTAGTCCTTCCATAGGACGACTCCGAGAGTGCCATTCGGCTGGTGATACCAGCAAGTCTCTGAAGCCACCGAATCGAGCTTTTGGCATTCTTTTCCGGATGTGAATGCGGTGTAGCTGGTCCTGGCCTGAAGAAACTGGTCGCCCTGCGTCTGCCGTTTCAATTGCGCGACGACATGAACGGCGATTTCGCCCTGCTTTCGGGACTTGTCCACGAAGCCGCGGTTCTCCCAGGTGCACTCGGGGGTGGCGCTGTTCCTCGCGCCGTCCCCTTTCTTCCCGATGGAGGCCCCGACAAGGTAATCGGCAAGTGACGGGCTGATCAGTGCACAGGGGTCAGGAACCGTGACCTTGGTGTCTGTGAGAGCCGCTGGAGACTCATCCTTCCCGGAATCAGAGCATGCGCTTGCCATCGACATGACAACAGGAATCGCACATATCAATGCAAGGCCCGGCCTGCCGCCGAGGCGAGTGTCGTCAACAACCCGTAGATCACCCGGAGAGCCGATCCCGTCGAACGCCCGGAGGTTCCTGCCCCACGCCTTCACCGCATGACGGAGCGCCGATCGGACGACCTCAACCTCTTTCATACGAGCGTCCCGTCCTTGTCGCCAGAGGTTCGAGCGGCATCCAATACCCCCTGTGTCACCAATGCTGACGAGGAATGTCAATTGCATGGAAAAGATAGCGGAAGCCCGATGGGGTCGTCTACCGTTCCTCGTTCCGCATCTACCGGTCCAAGATCTTTGCTTTGGACCGGATGGCCTTCGCGTCGTGGTCGGAGGACGAGAAGGACGCGGTGAACGCGTGGTGCGATGTGACGCTGCGGACGGACCACCAGATCGCCTCGGGGAGGGTCCCCGGGGGTGTTGGTTGGGGTCCTTGGGCCCTAGAGGGGGTGGGGGCGGTGTCCATAGCTTCTTGGCATCAGGAAGTCCGGTAACGCGGAATTCTCTGCCTCAGAAAGGGCGATCATGCGCAAGCTCGTACCCCTGTCGGTCGCGGCCGCGGTGGGAATCGGCAGTCTGGCCGCCGTCCCGTTCGCGACCTCTTCCTCCCATGGTTCGGCGGCCGCGCCCGTCAAGGCCGCGTCTCCGTACTGCGAGCCGGTCAATAAGGCGAAGGTGACATCGAAGTCCACGACCAAGAAGATCAGCGAGCGGGACGTCATCTACAACAGGACGCGTGATGTGATCACGCGGCAGGTGCATTTCGAGAAGACCGAGTCCACGACCTGGAAGGTCTCCGGCGGGGTGGAGGCCACGTTCAAGGCGCTGATCTTCTCCGAGATCAAGGCGCATGTGAACGCGGGAGTCGACAAGACGTACACGGTCAGGAAGGGCTACGCCGACACCGTCAAGGTGCGCAAGGGCTACAAGATGACCGCGACGCGGGGCTGGCGGCTGCAGCAGGCGTCGGGGTACGTCTACCACGTCTACAGCAACTGCAAGACGCAGACGAAGGGCGGCTTCAACTTCAAGGCGCCGTACACCGAGTACGTGGAGTACAAGGCCGCGAAGCTCTGAATTTCTTCGCGGGTCCGGCCGGTTCCCTTCGGGGGCCGGCCGGTTCGGCGTGTGGGTCAGGGGGCGGTGTCGAGGGTTTCGGGGGCGAGGATGCGGTCGAGGACCATGGCGGCGCAGCCGGTGAGGCCGGCGGACTCGCCGAGGCGGCTTGGCTCGATGCGCAGGGTGCGGGTGGCGAGGACGGTCGAGCGCTGGTAGACGGCCTCGCGGAGGCCGGCGATGAGCGGTTCGTCCGCGCCGATGAGGTCGCCGCCGAGGACGACGACGGCGGGGTTGAGCAGGTTGACGGCGGTGGCGACGACCTCGCCGATGCGGCGGCCGGCGTCGCGGAGGAGGGCGACGGTGGCGGCGTCGCCGGAGCGGGCGAGGGCGGCGAGGCCGGGCAGGTCGGCCGCGGGGGAGCGGGCGAGGAGCGCGGTGCCGCCCGCGACGGCCTCGACGCAGTCGAGGTTGCCGCAGCGGCAGGGGTGGCCGCCGCCGTCCGGGACGGGGACGTGCCCGATCTCGCCGGCCGCGCCGAGCGCGCCGCGCTGGATGCGGCCGCCGGCGATCAGGCCGGCCCCGATGCCGGTGGAGATCTTGACGAACAGCAGGTCGCGGACGCCGGGATGGGCCTGGTGCTCGCCGAGGGCGGCGGCGTTGACCTCGTTGTCGAGGAACACGGGGACGCCGAACCGCTCGGAGACCGGGGGGACGACCTCCACCCCGTTCCAGCGCGCGGCGACGTGCTCGACTCGGCGCTGCAGGCGAGGGACTACCTCGTGAGCTGCGGCGTCCCCGGCGCGCTGGCCGCGAAGGACCCCCGGCTGTGGGGCAGGCGCGCGGTCGACCACAGCCGGCTCGGCTGGCTCGACCTGCCGTTCGCCTCCCGCGGCCTGCTGAACCAGGTGGACGGCCTGGTCGCCGAGGCGCGCTACTCGGGCCTCGACCACATCGTGCTGATCGGCGTCGGAGCCGAGAGCCTCGCCGCGCAGGCGATCGTGGAGGCGCACGCGCCCGCCCTCGCCGGGCGGCAGGACGGGGGGACCGCCGGGGAGCTGACCGTCCTGGACGGCAGCGACACGGCCGCGCTGGCGTTCGCGCTGGAGCGGCTCGACCGGACGCTGGTCGTGCTGTCGAGCAAGGCGGGCGTGTCCCTGGAGGGCGACGCCTACCGCAGGATCTTCGCGGGGGCGTTCCGCGAGCGCGGCCTGTCCGAGCGGGAGATCGCGGGGCGGTTCCTGGTCGTCACCGACCACGGGAGCCCGCTGCACGACTTCGCGCGGCAGTGCGGCTACCGGATCGGGCTGACCGACCCGTACCTGCCGGGGCACTTCGGCGCGCTGTCGGCGTACGGGCTGGTGCCCGCGGTGCTGGCGGGCGCGGACGCCGACCGGCTGCTGGAGGAGGCGGCGTCGCTGGTGCCGTCGCTGTCCAAGGATGAGGACAACCCGGGCCTGCTGCTCGGCGCGATCCTCGGCGGGTGCGCCCAGCAGGGCCCGGGCGGCATCGCCCGCGACAAGGTGGTGCTGAGCGAGGCGGCCGGGACGGGGGCGCTGAGCGCCTGGATCTCGCAGCTGCTGGCGGTCGGCACCGGCAAGCGGGGCCGCGGCATCCTGGCGTTCGAGCCGCCCGGCGTCCGGGGCGACTTTCCCGACGTGCACGGCGTGGCGCTGAACCCGCGGTCGGCGGCGACGGAGGACGCCGACACCTCGGTGTGGGCGCCGCTCGGCGCGCAGTTCCTGCTGTGGGAGTACGCGGCGGCGGTGTCGGGCTGGCTGCTCGGCGTCAACCCGTTCGAGGCGGGCAGCACCGTCGTGCAGGAGGCGGAGGACGACGCGGCGACTCTGCTGCGCACGGCGGGGACCGGTCCACTGGCCGCCGATCCGCCCGTGTACGTGGAGGACGACATCGAGGTGCACGCCGACTTCCCGTGGCCGCCCGGCGCCGACCTGTTCACGGTGCTCGGCGGCCTGGCCGGGGCCGTGCCCGAGGGCGGTTACCTGTCGGTGGTGACGTACCTGTCCGGTGACTTCTCCGGCCGCTACCTCGCGCCGTCGTTCGCGCGCGCGTCGGGACGGCCCGTGGTGTACGGGCCGGGTCCGGCCTACCCGCACGCCACCGGTCCCATCCACAAGGACGGTCCGGGCAACGGCGCGTTCCTCGTCATCACCGGCGAGCCCACCCCGGGTGACGCGCTCGCCGCGCACCCCATCCCGGGCCGTCCCTATGGCCTGGCCAAGCTCCGGTTGGCGCGCGCGCTCGGTGAGGTCCGGGCGCTGCGTAACCGCGGGCTGCCCGTCCTGCGGCTGCACCTGCGCAACCCGGTGGAGGGTGCGGGCCGGCTCACCGAGGCCGTGCGAGCGGTGGCGGGAGCGGGACGCAGACCGTGACCGGCTTCACGGCGGTCGTCTCGGGGGAGACGGCCATCACCGCCCGGGGCGCGCTCCGGGAGGCGGCCGAACGCGTGCTGGGCCGCCTCTGGATCGACCAGGTGCCCGTGCGGCTCGCGTCCGAGGACGCGCAGCTGTGGCCCGCGTCGGCCTCCGCCGAGGCCGAGGGCCGGGCGCTGTGCTGGCCGGGGCAGCCGGGGTCGGCGCGCGCGATCCTGGATCGTGCCGACGGGCTGCGCGCGCAGGCCCGCGAGGACGGGCTCACGGAGGTGGCGCTGCTCGGGGGCGGGGCCCCGGCGCGCGCCGCGGACGCGATCGTCCGCCATTCGCTGGCCGTCGAGGCCGCCGCGACCGCCGAGGCCGAAAAGTCCGAGGAGGCCGCCAGGGCCCGCGCGGTCCCGGCCCACGGGCCGGTGCTGTCGGCCACCGGCTTCCGGCCGTCCGGCGGACCGTGGGCGACCGGTTCGCCGCTGACCGTCCTGGACGGGCTGGAGCCGGGCCCGCTGCTGCGGCTAGGCGACGACCCGGAGCGGCTGGGCCGGACGCTGGTCGTGGTGGCGGGCGACGACCCCGGCACCGACACGCTGCGCCGCGTCCTGCACGGGATGCTGCTCGCGCTGGACCTGTCCCCCGACGAGATCGCGCGGCGGTTCGTCACGGTGGCGGCGCCCGGCGGGCCCGCCGCCGAGGTCGCGGCGGAGGCCGGGCACGCGGTGATCGAGGCTCCGGCGGCCACCGCGTTCGGCGCCCTGTCCCCCTACGCGCTGGTGCCCGCGGCCCTCGCCGGCGTCGACATAGCGACCCTGCTGGACGAGGCCGCGACCGTCCTGCCCTCGCTCACCCGGCCGGAGAACAATCCCGGGCTCGTGCTGGGCGCGATCCTCGGCGGGGCCGTGCGCGCCGGGCGGGGGACGGCCGTGCTGGGCGGCTACTCCGCCGCGTTCCCCGGGCTCGCCGCGTGGATCGCGCTGCTGCTCCGCGAGGCCGTCCACGGGCGGCTCCTGCCGGTCGTCCAGGGCGGCGGCCTGCCCATCGTGCCCGCCGACGACCTGTTCCTGGTGACGCTGGACGGCCGTCCGCACCAGGACGACGCCACCGTCTCCGGTCCCCTGGCCGCCCAACTCGTCCTGTGGGAGTACGCCGCCGCCGTGGCCGCCTACCTGCTGGACCTGGACCCGCTCGCGCCGCCGGACCGCGCGGCTCCGCCGTCCCTGGACGAGCCGGCGGGCGCGCCGCTGCTCGTGGTCGGCGACCCGGGCCGCGCCGTCGAGGTGCACACCACCGACCAGGCCCTCGCCGACGCCCTCGCCAAGCCCGGCGCCGACGCCGACGCCGCGTCCGATCCCGGACCCGGGACCGGAACCGGACCCGGGCCCGGCCCGGGGAAGGCGGACGGGCTCGCGCCGGTCCTCGACGCGCTGGCGGCCCGGGTGGGCGCCGACGAGCACCTCGCGATCGTCGCCTACCTCGATCCGGACGAGGCGCGCGGGCAGGGCGCGCAGGTCGGACGGCTGGCCGCGCTGCTCGCCGCCCGCTGTGCCCGCCCTGTAACCGTCAGTTGGGGGTCTCGTTACCCCGCGTTCGGGAATGATCTTCGGGAGAAGGGCGTATACCTGATGGTGACCGGTAACGTCGTCCGCGACGTGCCGGTCCCGGACCGGCACCACCGGCTGGGCGCGCTGCAGCTGGCGGGGGCCCTCGGCGAGGCCCGCGCCGCCTGCGGGGAAGGCCGTCCGGTGGTCCGGCTGCATCTGCGGAACCGCTGGGCGGGACTCGCCCGGCTGCTCGACTCCGCCCGAGGAGGGGCATGAGCGCGCCGTCGGCGGCGACACCTACTTCCGCGTTGTCATGGGACACCGCGTGGCCATGGGACACGGAGTCAACACAGGATGCGTGGGCATAGCAGGATGCGCAGTAAGGGCAGTAAGGAAGGCAGCGTGCCAGAAGCAGCAGTGCGAGAAGAGGGGGCCGCCACGTGACCACCACAGCCAATCCGCTCCGCGACCCGCGGGACAAGCGCCTGCCGCGGGTGGCCGGGCCGTGCGTGCTCGTGCTGTTCGGCGTCACCGGCGACCTGTCGCGCAAGAAGCTCCTGCCCGCCATCTACGACCTGGCGAACCGGGGCCTGCTGCCGCCCGGCTTCTCCCTGGTCGGCTTCGCGCGGCGCGACTGGGAGAACGAGGACTTCCGCCAGATCGCCTACGAGTCGGTCAAGGCCCACGCGCGGACCCCGTTCCGCGAGGACGTGTGGACGCACCTGTCCGAGGGCATGCACTTCGTCCCCGGCGAGTTCAGCGATCCCGGCGCCTTCGACGCGCTGGCGATGGCGGTCAAGGAGCTGGACGACAGCCGCGGTACGGGCGGCAACTACGCGTTCTACCTGTCGATCCCCCCGAAGTTCTTCCCGCAGGTCGTCGAGCAGCTCCAGCGCAGCGGGCTGGCCGAGCGCAGCGATGGGGAGTGGCGGCGGGTCGTCATCGAGAAGCCGTTCGGCCACGACCTGGCGAGCGCCAAGGAGCTCAACGACACCGTCCACCGCGTGTTCCCCGAGGAGTCGATCTTCCGGATCGACCACTACCTCGGCAAGGAGACGGTGCAGAACATCCTGGCGCTGCGCTTCGCCAACGCGATGTACGAGCCGATCTGGAACCGCTCGTACGTCGACCACGTGCAGATCACGATGGCCGAGGACATCGGCATCGGCGGCCGGGCCGGCTACTACGACGGCATCGGCGCGGCCCGCGACGTCATCCAGAACCACCTGCTGCAGCTGCTGGCGCTGACGGCGATGGAGGAGCCGACGTCGTTCAGCGCCGAGGCCGTCCGCGCGGAGAAGGCGAAGATCCTGTCGTCGGTGCGGGTGCCCGGCGACCTGGAGCTGTCCACCGCGCGCGGCCAGTACGCCGCGGGCTGGCAGGGCGGCGTGAGCGTGCAGGGCTACCTGGATGAGGACGGCATCCCCGCCGACTCCCGCACCGAGACCTACTCCGCGATCAAGCTGGAGATCGACAACCGCCGCTGGGCGGGGGTGCCGTTCTACCTGCGCACCGGCAAGCGCCTCAGCCGCCGGGTGACGGAGGTGGCGATGGTGTTCCAGCAGGCGCCGCACCTGCCGTTCTCGCACACCGACACCGAGGAGCTCGGGCAGAACGCCCTGGTGATGCGGGTGCAGCCGGACGAGGGCATCACGGTGCGGTTCGGCTCGAAGGTGCCCGGCACCTCGATGGAGATCCGCGACGTCAACATGGACTTCGCCTACGGCGAGTCGTTCACCGAGGCTTCGCCGGAGGCGTACGAGCGGCTGCTGCTGGACGTGCTGATCGGCGATCCGCCGCTGTTCCCCCGGCAGGAGGAGGTCGAGCTGTCCTGGAAGATCCTCGACCCGATCACCTCGTACTGGGCGGGCAAGGGCAGCCTCGACCAGTACAAGTCCGGCGGTTACGGGCCCGACAGCGCCGATGAGCTGATGGCGCGCGACGGACGCTCTTGGAGGCGGCTCTGATGAACATCGACCTCGCCGGCACCACGACCCGCCGGATCCAGGAGGCGCTGACCCAGGCCCGGCACCTGATGGGCGGCCCGGCCGTCGGCATGGTGCTGACCCTCATCATCGTGACCGACGAGTCGGCGCAGTACGACGCGGTCCGCGCGGCCACCGAGGCGGCGCGAGAGCATCCGTGCCGGGTGCTGACCGTCATCTCCCGCGATCCGCGCGGCAGCTCCTCGCGGCTGGACGCCGAGATCCGCATGGGCGAGACCGGCCCGGGCGAGACGGTGCTGCTGCGCATGTACGGGCCGCTGGCCGAGCACGCCGACTCGGTGGTCGTGCCGCTGCTGATGCCCGACACCCCCGTGGTGACGTGGTGGCCGGGCGGCAAGGTGCCCAAGGTGCCCGCCAAGGACCCGCTGGGGCGGCTCGCGCAGCGCCGCGTCACCGACTCCTACGCGGCCCGCGACCGGCTCGGCACGCTCGCCCAGCTCGCCGAGGGCTACCGTCCGGGCGACACCGACTTCACCTGGACGCGGCTCACGTCGTGGCGGTCGCTGCTGGCCGCCGCGCTCGACCAGGACCACGACGAGATCGTGTCGGGCGAGGTCGTCGCCGAGCCCGACAGCCCGAGCGCGGAGCTGCTGGCGGCGTGGCTGTCGATCCGGCTCGGCGTCGCGGTCGACCGGACGGTCTCCGAGGGGCCCGGCATCACCGGGGTGCGGCTCGTCACGACGGGCGGCGACATCGTGGTGGACCGGCCCGACGGGCGGGTCGCGACGCTGTGCCGTCCCGGCCAGCCGGACCGGCAGGTGGCGCTGATGCGGCGCCCGATGGCCGAGCTGCTGGCCGAGGAGCTGCGCCGCCTGGACCCGGACGAGGTGTACCAGGAGGCGGCGTCCCGGTTCGCCAAGGACCTGGCGGGCGGCACGACCGACGAGGGCCTGGCGAACGAGCCCGTGTCGGCCACCGCCGACGCGGCGAGGACGGAGGCGGCCGGCGACGAGGCCGCGCGGGCGGGCCGTCCCGCGGCGCCGGAGTCGTCCGCCGCGAAGTCGTCCGGCGCGGAGGCCGCCACCCAGGCCGCCGCCGAAGCGGCGGCGGAGGCCGCCGCGAAGTCGTCGGCGAAGGCGGCGGCGCACAAGCCGACCGCGAAGAAGCCGCCGCGGGGCAAGCCGGCGGGGGACGCGTGACGCCCCCCGCGGTCCTGGTCCACCGCGACCAGGACCTGCTCGCCAAGGCCGCCGCGGCCCGGCTGGTGACCCGGATCGTGGACGTCCAGGCCGCGCGCGGCTCGGCGTCGATCGTGCTGACCGGCGGCGGCGCCGGCACGGCGGTGCTCGCCGCGCTGGCCGCCACCGGCGCGCGCGACGCCGTCGACTGGCGGAACCTGGACATCTGGTGGGGGGACGAGCGGTTCCTGCCGTCGGGCGACCCGGAGCGCAACGAGACGGGCGCCCGCGAGGCGCTGCTCGACCACGTGCCCCTCGACCCGGCGCGCGTGCACCCGATGCCGCCGTCCGACGGCCCGGACGGCGACGACCCGGAGAGCGCCGCCGGGCGGTACGCCGCCGAGCTGCGCGCCGCCGCCCGTCCCGAGGACCACGGCCCGGTGCCGTCGTTCGACGTGCTGATGCTGGGCGTCGGGCCGGACGCGCACGTCGCGTCGCTGTTCCCCGAGATGCCCGCGCTGTACGACGAGCGCCCGGTGGTGGCGGTGCGGGGCGCGCCCAAGCCGCCGCCGACCCGGATCTCGCTGACGCTGCCGTCCCTGCACGCCGCGCGCGAGGTGTGGGTGCTGGCGGCCGGCGCGTCGAAGGCGAAGGCCGTCCGGCTCGGGCTGTCGGAGGCGGGCCCGGTGCAGGTTCCCGTCGCGGGCGCGCGCGGACGGCAGCGGACCCTCTTCCTGCTGGACCGCGCCGCCGCGTCCGAGCTGCCTCCCGGCATCGAGCGGATCGCCTCGCCCTGACACACCGCCTCACCCTGACGCGTCGCCGGTGCCGCGCGGTGTGACCGATCACACCGCGCGGCGCGCGAGGCCGCGCCGCGCGGCGCCCCCGGCCTGCGAAGACGGACCGGGATCCCGATCTTCGGCATTTCCTGCGCCGAACCGTGCATACCCTTGAGCGAGGAAGTCCGCCGAGCGATGAGGAGTTCCGTGGTGCGCAGGAGTCGGCCGGTGACGGCGAGTGCGGCGATCATCGGGGCGGTGGCCATCGCGGCCGCCGGATGCTCGTCCGGGGGCGGGGACGGCAAGGGCTCCGGCGGCGCCAAGGAGGGCGACGCCGCGAAGCTGGCCATCTCGCCCTCGACCGGCACCAAGCGGGTCGCGCCCGAGCAGCCGGTCACCGTCACGGCCGACAAGGGCAAGCTGACGGGCGTCACCCTCACCTACGGCAAGAACCTCAAGGCCGAGGGCAGGCTCGCCGCGGACGGCAAGTCCTGGAAGTCGGCGCGCAACCTGCGCCCCGCCACGACGTACACGGTGAACGCGCAGGGCACCGGCGACGGCGGCAAGCAGGTCACCGCGACCTCCACGTTCACCACGCTGACCCCGGCCAAGAAGCTGGAGGCCGGCATGTCGCCGCTGGAGGGCGAGACCGTCGGCGTGGGGATGCCGGTGCAGCTGCTGCTGTCGCGCCCGGTGGCCACCAAGGCGGGCAAGGTCGCGGTGGAACGCGCGCTCGACGTGCGCATGTCCAAGCCGGTCGAGGGCGCCTGGTACTGGATCAGCGACAAGGAGGTCGACTTCCGGCCCCGCGACTACTGGCCGTCCGGCGAGAAGGTGAAGGTCGTCGCGCGCCTGGCGGGCCTCAAGGCGGGCGAGGGGATGTACGGCATGAAGGACCGCACCCTGACCTTCAGCGTCGGCCCCCGGCACATCACCACGATCGACGCCAAGCAGCACCGCGCGACGGTGACCGACGGCGGCTCCACCGTCCGGACGATGAAGGTCAGCCTCGGCAAGCCCGGCCACGACAGCTACAGCGGCACCATGATCGCCCAGGAGAAGACGCCCCACATGGTCATGGACTCGGCCACCACCGGCGAACCCGGCGAGTACCGGACCCCGACGAACTGGAACGTCCGGATGACCTACAGCGGGACGTTCGTGCACTCGGCCCCCTGGTCGACCGACTCGCAGGGCAACGCCAACGTCAGCCACGGATGCGTGAACGCCCCGCCCGGCGACGCCAAATGGTTCTACAACTTCACCAACCGGGGCGACGTCATCAAGGTGACCGGCACGACGCGGACGCTGCAGTTCGGCAACGGCCCGACGCCGTGGGCCAAGTCCTGGGACGAGTGGCTGAAGGGCAGCGCGGTCGGCTCTCCCGTCACCGGCGGCCCGCTCGGCTGAGCGGACCGCCAGGCGAAGAGCAACGCCCGGCGGCGGGCCGGACTAACCGCGCGAGCGATTCCTATTGCGGATCCAGAGCCCCACGCCAAGACCGCCGAGTGCGCCGACCGCACCACAGCCGGCCACCACGAAGGTAAGACGCCCGGCCTCGTCCGCGCCGAGCGCTCGCTCCAGAGCGGCCGTCACGGCGAGCATGATGGACGATCCAATGGCCATCACCGCGGCCATGCGGATGCCTCTCCTGGCGTTCTGGTCTTCGACGTCGTGGGCCACCGGCCGTCCAATCCCTCATTCTCGATGTCCGGCAAAACACGAGGCTCATATCTACCCGCTAGTAATATTTCACTCTACCGCTTACCCACCCCATTGTCAATCAATCAACGGCTTTCGCAGCAATTGACATGCCGGCGCCTGATCGACATGCGGCACATTTGATCACCGTTGATAACGTCGACGCCCGGGCGTCGAGCACGAGTAGGTGATAGATGACCGTAACTGGAAGTTGCCCCACTCGTTACTGATCCACCCATAGCCTTCCAGAATGGGGTTAAAGACTTGGTTCGCAGGCCAGTCAGAAGGAACGCGGATAGCCATCATCGGCGGCACCTTCACTATTCTGGCCGGGGTGCTCGCCGCTGTGGTCGCCGGCATTTTCGCCATCATCAGCGCCAACTCCTCCGACAAGGATGCGAGCAAGGACAAGGACCCCAAGCCCAGCCGGTCAGCGGCACGGCCGACGTCTTCGCCCACAGCTCCTGCCGCCACGAGCACGTGCGCGAAGAAGCTCCGAGTACTGTCCCCCAAGAACGGGGCCAAGATCGTCGGACCAGAGGGCGTGTCAATCGTCGGCGAAGCGTGCGGGCTGCAAAACGAGTACGGTTGGGTGTTCGATCGCGATTATGACAGCGGCTACCTCTACTTTGCGTATGCCGAGAAACCGGCTCCCGCCGTCTCGAAGAACGGGCGCTGGGGAGTGCGGAACCAGCCGATGGGCAACGAAGGGGACAACGAGACTCCCTATACCATCACCGTGGTGCTCGCGTCCGAAGGGTGCAACCGAGTTCTATTGGCGTTGAAATCAGACCACGGCGACTACAGGATTCGAGAACTTCCCGGCGGCTGTGAAGAGGCCGACAGGATCGACGTGACCGTTACGTGGAAGGAGAGCCTGCCGTAGTGCGCGGTTCTCCGTCGACTATGTACTCCCGTGAGGGCGTTCGGGGGCGCAGGTGAGGTCGCGGGCGGGGAGCGTGCCGGTGGCCAGGTAGCCGTTGACGCGCTCGTTCACGCACGTGTTCGGGTATCCGCTCTGGTAGGGCGCGTGGACGTCCGCGGGCAGCGTGATCATGCGCGAGCCGCCGAGCAGGCGGTGGAGCCCCTGGCTGCCGGCGTAGTCGGTGCGGGTGTCACCGGTCGCGGCCACCATCAGCGCGGGAAGCGCCCCGCCGATCTCGGTCGGCTTCTCGGCGGGCTGGACGGGCCAGAACGCGCACGGGTTGATGTTGTAGGTGACCCCCGCGAAGAAGGGGCTGTCCTTGCGGTGCCGCTGGACGTCGCGCCAGTACACCTCCGGATCGCGCGGCGCCGCCACGTCCCCGCACAGGATCGCGCTCTGGCCGCTGCCGTAGCGCGATTCCGCGCCCGTCAGGAGAAACGTCAGCTCCTCGTCCAGGTCCTTGGTGGGCTCGGCGGATCCGTCCACGGCGGCCTTCCTGAGCACCTGGACGGACGCGGCGAGGCCGGCCCGCGGCTCGTCCTCGTCGGAGTCGAGACGGTTGAACAGCACCACCGGCACCAACCCGTCGTCGACGCGGTGCCGGCCGACCTTGAGCGGCTCGCGGGCCGACGCCCGGATCACGCCGCGGACGGTGGCCAGCACCTCCTCGCGCGTGTCCCCGAGGCCGTAGGCGGCGTTCCGCTTCGCCGCCCACGCGGCCCAGCCCGCGAGCGCGTGCTCGTTGGCGGACTCGGTGCCCATCAGCAGGCGGGGGTTCCAGCGCGCCGGGTCCACCGAGCTGTCGAGGACGGTGCGGTCCAGGCGCCCGGGGAACATCGCCGCGTAGACGCCGCCGAGGTAGGTGCCGTACGACCCGCCGTTGTAGGAGATCTTCCGCTCGCCGAGCGCGCCGCGGACGATGTCCATGTCGCGGGCGATGTTGCGGGTGCTGATGTGGGGCAGCAGGCCGGCGTTCGTCCGCGCGCACCGTCCGGCCAGGTCCTTGGCGAACGCCACCGCGCGGACGAACGAGCGGCGGGACTCCCCCGCCGACTTGATCCAGGTGCCGCTGGGCCAGTCGCAGTCGACGGGCGCGCTGCGCCCGAGCGAGCGCGGGTCCAGCCCGATCAGGTCGTAGCGGGGCCCGGCCTTGCCCATCAGCGCCCGCATGAAGGGCGGCATGTCGATGGCCGGGCCGGGCCCGCCGCCGTTGAGGATCATCGTGCCGATCCGGTGCGCCCGGTCGGCGGCGGCCAGCCGCGAGATCGCGATGGTGATCGTGCGGCCGTCCGGCCGGGCGTAGTCGAGCGGGACGGTCACGTCCGCGCACCGGGCGCCCGCCTCGTCCAGCTCGCGGCCGACCTGGTCGTCCGGGCCGAGCGTGCAGTCCTTCCAGGTCGGCTGCTGCCCGTAGAAGCGTCCGAGGCCCCCGCCCGCGGACGGCGCCTTCGCGTGGGCGGGCGCGGGAACGAGCGCGGCCCCCGTCACCGCGGCCCCGGCCGCGGCCACCGCGACGGCCCGCCGGACACCCGCGCGCCGCTTGGGTTCAGTGGTCGTCATGTCCTCCGACGCTAGGCGGCGGACGGCCCCGGCGCATTGCGGCGGCCACCCCGGACGGGGCTCGGGCCAGCGGCACGCCGGAGACTGGTGCAGACCCCATGTACGGACCCGGTGCCGACCAAAGTCGGGCCCTCCCCCGACCTGCGCCTGCTGCCGGTCCTGGGCGGGCTCGGTAGCGTTGACCGGGTGACTCTCCGGCGATCATGGCGCGACTGGTCCGGCGACGCGGCCGTCACGGCCGCGGCCGTCGCGTTCGGCCTGGTCATGCTCCAGGCGTCGCGGAGCGACTTCCCCGACGGCGAGGAGATCAACGTCTACCGGGACGTCGCGATCGGCACGGTCTCCTGGGTTCTCCTGCTGCTGTACCGCCGCCGGTACCCGGCGCAGATCGCGGTAGCGGCGATGCTCGGGCAGGTGACCGCCGCCACGATGCTCGGCACCGCCGCCCTCGCGGTGTTCTCCGTCGCGGTGCACCGGCCGTGGCGGACCTCGGCGCTGGTCGCGGCCGCGAACATGCTCGTGCTGCTCGGCGTGTTCTGGATCGCGCCGCTGTCGGACCAGGACTTCCGCGAGGGGCTCCTGGTGTTCGGGCTGATCTACGCGGTGCTGGTCACCGCGGGCATGCTCGTCCGGTCGCGGCGGCAGCTCATCGCGTCCCTGAAGGAGCGGGCCCGCGCGGCGGAGGCCGAGCAGCGGCTGCGCGTCGAGGAGGCGCGGCTGCTGGAGCGCGAGCGGCTCGCCCGGGAGATGCACGACGTGCTCGCGCACCGCATCTCGCTGCTGGCGGTGCACGCGGGCGCGCTGGAGTTCCGCCCGGACGCGCCCGCCGACCAGCGGGAGGCCGCCGGGATCATCCGGCAGAGCGCGTACGAGGCGATGGAGGACCTGCGGGAGGTGATCGGCGTGCTGCGGGACGACTCGCCCGGCACCGATCCCGAGCGTCCCCAGCCGACGCTCCCGGACGTGGCCGGGCTGGTCGAGGAGTCCCGGCGGGCCGGGGCGCACATCACGCTGGACGACCGCGTCCCCGCGTCCCCGGCGGTCCCGGCGCGGGTGGGGCGGCACGCGTACCGGATCGTCCAGGAGGGGCTGACGAACGCGCGCAAGCACGCGCCCGGCGCGCACGTCCGCGTCACCCTGGACGTGCGGGACGGGACGGCGCTGACCATCGAGATCGTCAACGCGCTGCCGCCCGGCCCGCCGCCGCGTCCGCTGCCGGGTGCCGGGGCGGGGCTCGTCGGCCTCGGCGAGCGCGTGTCGGTGCTCGGCGGCGGCCTGGAGCACGGCCGGACCGCCGACGGGCTGTTCCGCCTGCGCGCCGACCTGCCCCTTCCCTCCTGATCGGCGCATGCTCCCGGGGCAGGGGGGCATGGGGAGACCATGGAGTCGTCCATGCAGCCCGCCCTGGAAGAGCTGGACCGCGCGGAGTGCCTGCGCCTGATCGCCCCGGGCGGTGTCGGGAGGGTCGCCTTCGACGACGGCGAGGGCCCCGCGGTGGTCCCGGTCAACTACGCCGTCGACGGGGAGTCGGTGCTGTTCCGGACGTCGGTGTCGGGGAGGCTGAACCGCAGCCTGCTGACCGCCGTGACGGGCGGGCAGGTCAGGGCCGCGTTCGAGGTCGACAGCATCGACACGGCGACGCGGTCGGGGTGGAGCGTGCTGCTGCGCGGCGGCGCCCACCGGCTGTCGGACGAGGAGCGCGACAAGGCGGTCCGCGTCGACCCCTGGCCGGGCGGCGACCGCGACGCGTGGTTCCGGCTGACGGCCTCGGACGTCAGCGGCCGCCGGCTGAGCCCGCCGTGACGATGATCCGGGGGCGGCCCGGCCCGTAGAGTGACGGGATGGACTCACCGCCCATCCGCGTGCTCATCGTGGACGACGACGCCCTGGTCCGCGCCGGCTTGTCGATGATGCTGGCGGGCGCCGACGACCTCCAGGTGGTGGGGGACGTCGCCGACGGCGCCGAGGTCGTGCCCGCGGTCAACGAGCACCGGCCCGACGTCGTGCTGATGGACATCCGGATGCCGCGGCTGGACGGCCTGGCGGCGACCGAGCGGCTCCGCGCCCGCCGCGAGCCCCCCGAGATCATCATCCTGACCACGTTCGACACCGACGACCACATCCTGCGCGCGATGCGGGCCGGGGCGAGCGGCTTCCTGCTCAAGCACACCCCGCCGCCGGAGATCGTCCGGGCGATCCGGCAGGTCGCGGCGGGCGAGCCGATGGTCTCGCCCGCGGTGATGCGCAAGATGATGACCTACGTGGCCGGGTCCGGCGTCGACCCGCGCCGCGACCGCGCCCGCGAGTTGCTGGCGCGGCTCAGCGAGGGCGAGCGGGCGGTCGCCGCGCTCGTCGGGCAGGGCAAGACCAACGGCGAGATCGGCCGTGAACTGTCGCTCAGCGTCGCGACCGTGAAGGCGTACGTGTCGCGGTTGCTGACCAAGCTGGAGCTGAACAACCGGGTCCAGATCGCGCTGCTCGTCCACGACGCGGCCATCGCCGACCCCGCCGACCGCGGCTAGCCGGTCGGCTAGCGGTCGGCTCGGGCGGGATCGACTTCGGTCGCGGCGGCGTGGACCATCGGCCGCTGCGCCGCCGCCCCTCCGGCGGCGACGCTGGAGGCATGATCAGTGTTGAACGCCTGACCAAGCGGTACGGGGACGTCCCGGCGGTGGAGGACGTCTCGTTCCACTGCGCGCCCGGCACCGTCACCGGGTTCCTCGGCCCGAACGGTGCCGGCAAGTCCACGACCATGCGGATGATCTGCGGGCTCACCCGCGCGTCGTCGGGGTCGGCGACCGTCAAGGGCGTCCCGTACGGCCGGATCGCCAACCCGGGCCGGCACGTGGGGGTGCTGCTGGACGCCGCCGCCCAGCACTCCGGCCGCACCGGCCGCGAGACCCTCGCGCTGACCGCGCAGATCACCGGGATCGGGCAGGACCGGGTCGGGAGGATGCTCGACCTGGTCGGCCTGGCGGGCAAGCCGGCGCGGCGGCGGGTCGGGGGCTACTCGCTCGGCATGCGGCAGCGGCTCGGCATCGCGCAGGCGCTGATCGGCGACCCGAGCGTCCTCATCCTGGACGAGCCCGCGAACGGCCTGGACCCGGAGGGCATCTTCTGGATGCGGGGGCTGCTGCGCGACTTCGCCGACCGGGGCGGCACCGTCCTGCTCTCCTCCCACCTGCTGCGCGAGGTCGAGGCGGTCGCGGACCGCTTCGTCGTCATCGCGGGCGGCCGGATCGCCGCGCAGGGCTCCAAGGAGGACCTGCTCGCCGCGCCCGGCGGCACGCTCGCGCGCGGCCTGGACCGCTCCGCGCTGGACGCCGCGCTCGCGGCGGCGGGCCTGCGGTTCCAGTCCAAGCCCGACGGCTCCTTCCTCGTGGACGCCCCGGCCGAGGCGGTCGGGCGCGCGGCCGCCGCCGCGGGCGCGGTGCTGCTGGAGCTCGGCCAGGCCGGCGGGGGCGGCCTGGAGGAGCTCTTCCTGAACCTCACCACCGGGGCGCGCCCCGAGCCCGCCCGCGAAGGAGTCCTCCAGTGACCGCCATAGCCACCGTGACCGCCCTGTCCGAGCCCGCCCGTCCGCCCCTGTCGCGGCTCACCGCCGTCGAGCTGCGCAAGATGGTCGACACGCGCGCGGGACGGCTGCTGCTGGTCCTCATCGTGCTGACGGCCGTGGCGCTGATGCCGGTCTTCCTGTTCGCGGCGCCCAAGGAGGAGCAGTCCCTCGCGGACATGTTCAGCGTGTCCCAGGTCGGGGTGGCCCTGCTGATCCCCGTGCTCGGGATCCTGTCGGTGACGAGCGAGTGGTCGCAGCGGACGGCGCTGGCCACGTTCACCCTCGTCCCCGGACGGAGCCGGGTGCTGGTCGCCAAGCTCCTGGGCGGCATATGCCTGGCGGCGGTGTTCGTGGCGGCCGGGCTGGTCGTGTCGGTGCTGGGACGCGCCGCCGGCGGCCTGCTCGGACGCTCCGGCGGCTCCTGGTCGCTGCCGCCCTCCCTCGTCGGCACGACGCTGCTGGCCGCGGTGGTCCTGGTGGCGATGGGCGTGGCGTTCGGGATGCTGTTCATGAACCCGCCGCTCGCCATCGTCCTGTACTTCCTGCTGCCCACGCTCTGGACGACGCTGGGCGAGATGGTCCACAGGCTCAAGGGCCCGGCCGGCTGGCTCGACACCAACCGGACCCTTGAGTCGCTGTCGAACCAGGGGGTCACCGCGAACGAATGGGCGCGGATCGCGACCTCGCTCTCGGTGTGGCTGCTGATCCCGCTCGTCCTGGGCGCCGTGCGGCTGGCCCGCAGAGAGGTGAAGTAGTCACTCGCGCAGCGCCAGCGGGACGTTCCTCAGCAGCAGCGCCGCGACCAGGCCCACGCCCAGAAGCGGCAGGCTGATGAGGAACAGGTCGGAGAACGCCGCCGCGAACGCCTCGGCGACACCGTCCTGGACCGGCCCGGGGAGCGTGTGCAGCACCTCGGGCCGGACGGCGTCCTCGAACGCGGGGACCTGCCCGTCAAGGACGCGCCCGTCGGCCTCCTCAGCGAACCGGCCGGACACGATGCCGCCGAACACCGCCATCCCGGCCGCGGTCCCGAGCATCCGCGTCGCGAACACGCCGGAGCCGGCGGCCCCCAGATCCGCGCGCGGCGCCGCGTTCTGCGCGATCAGCATCACGACCTGCTGCGACAGCCCGGCTCCGAAGCCGAGCACCGCCATGTAGAGGCCCGCCGCGACCGGCCCGGTGCGGGTGTCCATCGTCGCCAGCAGCGCCACGCCCAGCGCGCTGACCGCCATGCTCGCCGCGGGCAGCCGGTGGTAGCGCCCCGTACGGGCGATGTACCGTCCCGCGCCCATCGAGGCGGCCACCAGCCCGGCCATCATGGGCAGGAGCAGCAGGCCCGACCGCGTCGCCCCTGCTCCCCCGACGACCTGGAAGAACATCGGCAGGTACGTGGCGAGGCCGAATCCGGTGGCGCCGCCCACGGCCGCGACGACGCACGCCACGCTGAACGAACGGTCGCGGAACAGCCTCGGCGGGATCACCGGCTCGGCGGCGCGGCGCTCCGCGAGGATCCACACCGTGAACAGGGCGAGCGCTCCGGCGGCCAGGCCCAGGACCGCCGGCGAGCCCCAGGCGTAGCGCGTCCCGGCCCAGCTCGTGAGCAGGGTGAAACAGGTGACGGCGGCGCCGAGCAGAACGATGCCTGGGTAGTCGATGCGCGGCCTGCGGTCCGGCTTGGGCAGGCGCAGGAACAGCAGCACCGTCGCGAGCGCGACCGCCCCGAGCGGCAGGTTGACGTAGAACACCCACCGCCAGGACGCGTGGTCGGTGAGGAACCCGCCGATCAGCGGCCCGGCGACGCTGGACACCGCGAACGTCAGCGCGGAGTAGCCCTGGTACCTCGCCCGCTCGCGCGGCTCGAACAGGTCGCCCGTGACCGCGAACATCGCGCTCAGCAGGCAGCCCGCCCCGGCGCCCTGGACGCCTCGGAAGGCGATGAGCCAGCCCATCGACTGCGCCGCGCCGCACGCGGCCGAGCCCGCGAGGAACCCCGCGAGGCCGATCAGCAGGATCGGCCGCCGCCCGAACAGGTCCCCCAGCCGTCCCGACAGCGGGACCGCGACGCTCGTGGCCAGCACGTACGCCGTGGAGACCCAGGCGAGCCCGTCCGGGCCGCCGAGGTCCCCCACGATCGTCGGCAGGGCGGTGCCGAGCACCGTGGCGTCCAGGGACGACATGAGCCCGGCGAGCATCAGCCCTCCGAACACCGCGAGCCGATGCCGGTGGCTCATCACCGGCGTCTCCATCACCATGGGCGCTCCTCATATAGATGCGTCTAGCAGTTAAATGCTAAACGCATGCATATGAGCCGCGCAACAGGGTGCCGCTAGACTGGGCGGCATGAGCGAGGAGGCAGTGGAGGCCGTCGAGCGGAGCATGGTCAGGCTGCGGCGGGGCATGTCGCGCCAGCGGCTGGGCAAGGCCGCGATCCGAGAGCACAACCTGCCGGTGGACGTGCAGGTCCTGCACGTGGTGGACGTCATCGACGAGGGCCCGGACGACGCGGGCCAGGAGATGAGCGTCGGCCTGGTCGCCGCCCGCCTCGGCGTCGACGCCTCTCGCGGCAGCCGCATCGTCGCCGAGGCCGTCAAGCTCGGCTACGTCCGCCGCGTCGCGTCCCAGGAGGACGGCCGCCGGATCCACCTGGAGCTCACCGACGCGGGCCGGAGGGTCGTCGACGCCACCCGCCGCACCCGCCACGAGCACTTCGCCAAGGCCATGGGCGGCTGGACCGACGCCGAGCGCGCCGAGTTCGCCCGGCTCCTCGCCCGCTTCGTCCACACCTACGAAGGCTGACGCGCGGTCACCCGCCGCAGGACGAGCAGGCCGCCCACCCCGGGGACGGCGGAGCGCCATCGCGCGCCCGGCGCGGCGGCGGCCGGGCCGGTCAGGGTGAGCACGATGATCGCGAGGTAGGCGGTGCCGTGCAGCGGACCGAGCAGCGACGAGACCGCTTGCACGTGCACGGTGACCAGGTTGACCAGCAGGGCGGCGAGGGAGAGCGCCTCGACGGCGGCCGCGATCCGCAGCGCGCGCACGGGGTCACGCCCCCGTCGTGGAGCCGGGGCGGACGATCATCAGCACCACGACGATCGCCCAGAGCAGGTTGAAGACCCCGGTGACGGCGCCCAGCCGGGCCGCCGCCCGCCGGAGCCCGGCCGCGTCCGGGGGCGGCGCGAGCAGGCGGCGCTGGCCGGGCAGGATGGCCAGCGCGAGGACGGCCGCGGCGATCGCCGTCAGCACGATCGACGCGATGAGCCAGGCGTCGGTGAGGACGCCGAGCCGGGCACCCGTCGCGAACCCGAACGCCGGGACGGCGACACCGACGACGGTGTAGCCGCGGCAGATCCGGTGCAGGAACACGGCCGTCTCACCTCCTCCCGGTGTCCCTTCCGAAGGCCGGGCGTAGCGGGGGAACAGCGAGGCGGCCACGGCGATCGGCCCGACCGCCAGGATCGCCGCCAGGACGTGCACGGACAGCAGCAGCTTGGTCACTGCGGGAACCTCCCGAAAGCAGATGTGTTGCCTGCCAATAGGTACCACGCCTACGCCCGTCTTGAGTAGGCTGGGTACCCATGAGGGCAGACGCGGTGCGCGGACACCTGGACGGCCTGCTGCTGGCCGTCCTCGAATCCGGCCCGCTGCACGGCTACGCGATCATCGCCGCGGTCCAGGACCGCAGCGGCGGGGCGCTGGAGCTGCGCACGGGCACGATCTATCCGGCCCTGAACCGGCTGGAGCGGCTCGGCCTGCTGCGGAGCAGCTGGCAGTCGTCGGGCGAGCGGCGGCGCAGGTGCTACGAGCTCACCGACGCCGGCCGCCGCGGCCTGGCCACCGAGCGGACGGCCTGGCAGGAGTTCACGACGGCCATCGGCTCCGTCCTGGACCCCGCCGTGTCGCCCCGGCCCGCCACATGAGCGCCGTCGGCCAGGACGCCGACCCGATCGAGGACTACGTCACCGCCCTCGAAGCGGCGCTGCACGGCCCGTCCCGCGACAAGGCCCGGCTGGTCGAGGAGATCCGCGGCGGCCTCTGCGACACGGTCGCGGCGCACACCGGCGACGGGACGCCCTACCGGCACGCCGCCCGCCGGGCCGTGCGCGAGTTCGGGACCGCCGACGAGCTCGTCCCGGGGTGCCAGCGGGAGCTGACGATCGCCCAGGCCCGCCACACCGCGCGGACGGCGGCCCTCACCGTCCCGTTCCTGATCGCCTGCTGGTTCCTCGTCCGGACCGCCGGACCGGACCCGTACTGGCCGCTGCGGCTGCTGGCCGTCCACCTGGCCGGGGTCGCCGCCGCGGCCGGGCTGCTCGCCGCCGCCACCCTGGCCGCGACCGGGTCGCCGGGCCGCCGCCTGCCGACGCCGCGCCGGCTGCCCCTCGCGGTCGCCTGGGCGGGCACCACCGCGAGCCTGGCCATGGCCGTCGCGAGCGTCGCCCTCGTCACCGCCTCCGCCCTGGCCGGGGACTGGACGCCGATGGTGCTCGCGGGCGCCCTCACCGCCGCGTCCCACGGCATGGTGGCGGCCTCCGCCCGCGCCTGCCGCCGCTGCGCGCGGCTGCCCTCCGCCACGCCTTAAATGAACTGACAACCCGGCGGGCGGCGGCGCAGACTGGGGCCCTCGGCGCGCCCGGTGCCGTCCGGTCCACGGGGATCCCATGATCGACGCCGATACCGTCACGCGCTACGGCCTTCCCGGCCACCTCAGGTCGGTGCCCGACGAGATCGACGCCCGCGACCTGCGCGTCACGGGCGCCCTGCCCCCCGAGCTGGACGGGCGGTACATCCGCAACGGCCCCAACGTCCTGCCGGGCGAGGCCGCGGGCCACCTCCAGACCGGGCCCGGCATGCTGCACGGCGTGCGGCTGCGCGGCGGGCGCGCCGAGTGGTACCGCAACCGCTGGGTGCGGACGGGCCGGTTCCACGGCCGGCCGTTCGTCGGGCCCGGCGGCAGGCTCGACCTGACCGCCCCGTCGGCCAACACCCACGTGATGCGGCACGCCGACCGCATCCTCGCGCTCGTCGAGGTCGGCTTCCCGCACCAGGTCACCCCCGACCTGGAGACGGTCGGCGCCTGCGACTTCGGCGGCCGGCTGACCACGGCCATGACCGCGCACCCCAAGTGCGACCCGTCCACCGGCGACCTTCACTTCTTCGGCTACGGCATGCGCCCGCCGTACCTGACCTACCACCGGCTCGACGCCGCCGGGGACCTCGTCCACAGCCGGGAGATCCACGTGCCCGCGGGCACGATGATGCACGACTTCGCCATCACCGCGCACCACGTCGTCTGGCTCGACCTGCCGATGACCTTCCAGCTCCAGCTCGTCGACAAGGGCATGCCCTACGGGTGGGACGACGCCTACGGCGCCAGGCTCGGCGTCATGCGCCACGACCGCCCGGACGCGCCCGTCCAATGGTTCGACATCGAGCCGTGCTTCGTCTTCCACGTCGCCAACGCGCACGAGGACCCCAGCGGCCGGATCGTCCTGGACGCCGTCCGGTACACCAGGGAGGAGTTCACCTCCTTGTGGGGCCTGCTGTCGCGCATGGTCTCCCCGCCCGACGCGTCCGCGCCCGCCGTCGGCCGCGCCCACCTCCACCGCTGGACGCTCGACCCGGCCACCGGCGCCGCGGCCGAGACCCCGCTCGACGACCGCGCGGTGGAGTTCCCCACGGTGAACGACGACCTGGTCGGCCGCCCGTCCCGCCACACCTACACCGTCACCGGCACCGAGCCCCTCAGCAAGGACACGTGCGCGATCGTCAAGTACGACGCCGCGGGCGCCACCACGGCCTACGACCTCGGCCCCGACACGGTGGTCGGCGAGGCGGTCTTCGCGCCCGCCGCGGACGCCCGGGCCGAGGACGACGGCTGGCTCATGGCCATCGCCACCACCCGCGACGGCTCGGCCTCCCGGCTCCTGGTCCTGGACGCCACCGACCTCCCCGC
>NZ_SMKU01000143.1 GCF_004349215.1 Actinomadura rubrisoli
ATAAGTGACAGGGGCTGGGGAGTCCGGTCCGGTCAGGCGGGCTAGGAGGAGGGTGACGTCGTCGAGGCGTTCGCCTGTGCCCAGGCCGGCCATGACCTCGTCGCACGTCTGCTCCAGCGGGCGTTGCCGTCCGGTGAGGCGGGTCGCCACGGAGCGGATGCCCTCTTCGAGGTCTTGGTGCCGGGTCTCCACAAGGCCGTCGGAATAGAGGGCCAGCAGGCTGCCGTCGGCTGGAGTGAGGGAGCACGATCCGAAGCCGTCGCCGCCGTAGCCGATGGGCGTGCCCGGGGACAGGCGGAGGGTTTCGGCGCGTCCGTCCGGGTGGACGAGGATCGGGGGGACGTGTCCCGCGCTGGCGATACGGCATTCGCGGGTGGCGGGGTCGTAGACCGCGTACACGCAGGTGGCCAGGAAGTCCTCGTCCCGGCCGTACTCCTCGCCGAGCCTGCGCACGAGCCGGTCGAAGCGGCTCAGGAGGACGTCCGGTGGCAGGTCGAGAGAGGCGAGCGTGCGCACCATGGTCTTGCAGCGGCCCATCCGGACGGCCACCTCCGCTCCGTGTCCGGCGACGTCGCCGACGACGAGTGCCGTGCGGTTGCCGGGGAGGGGGATGGCGTCGAGCCAGTCGCCTCCGAGGAGGCTCGGGGGTGATTGGACGGGCGCGTAGCGGTAGGCCAGGTCGATCCCCGCCGTGTGCGCCGGGAGCTCCGGACCGGACTCGCGCCACAGCCGGTGTGCCGTCTGGTGGGCGTCCTGGCGTCGTAGTGCGCCGCCGATCTCCGCGGCCGCCCAGCGGGCGAGTTCCGCCAGCATCGCGACTTCGCGTTCGCCGTACGGTGGCCGCTCTGGTTCGCCGACGATGAGCGCGTCGCCCAGCATCGCGCCATGGGCCGTCAGGGGGAGCGCGAGCAGGGACCTGCCGTGGAGGGCCCGCTCCAGGCCGGGGGCGTCCAGTTGCGCGGCGAAGTGGTCGGCTGCCGAGCCGGTCACTCTGGAGATGTGGACGCAGTCACCGCGGAGCAGCGCGGCCTGCACGGGACCGCCGTCCGTCCAGTGGGCGACCTGGCCGGCCGGCAGTAGGTGGCCGATCCGGCGGGAGGGGGTGGCGTCGAGTGAGACGATCCGGCGCAGGGGCGGCCCGACCCGTGTCCAGGTGGGATCGAGGCGTGCTTCGGGTCCTCGGACGAACTCGTCGCGCAGGTGCACGGCGGCGAAGTCGGCGAGGCGGGGCACGATCGCCTCGGCGAACCGGTGGACGCTCGCCGCGGGGTCCGGCCGATCGTCGCCCGCGGGCGCGCCCATGCCGCGGCTCCGGTCCTCAGGGTGCGAGGACGGCCGGTCAGAGGGGGAGCGCACCATGCCGTGGAGGTTCTTTCCGGACATCGCCTACTCCGGCTGGACGGCGGGCTGTGGAAACGGCGCGCCGAACGGTCGCCGGGCGGGCTGAGGGAGCGTTGAGTCGGCCGGTCGTCTGGCTGGCTGGTCCACGGTGCGGGGTCGACGCTCAGCGGGGGGCTGAGCCGAGTGCGTAGTCGATTCCGTCGACGAGGGCGAACTCCTTTCCTTGGCGGAACGCCGCCTGGTAGGCGACGTCTCCGAGTGTTTCGCTGGTCTGCCGTTCGCAGCGTTCCCTCTTGGCGGCCAGGTCCGCGGAGCCGAACTGCGGCAGGCCGAAGGTGTGCCACACGTGCTCGGCGAAACCGAGCAGCACGGCGGCGCGGCCGGCGTCTCCGGCCGCGACGGCGGCCGAGGCCAGCAGGTCCAGTGCCAGGGCGGTGCCCAGGCTGTCGCGCAGCAGGGGCCTGAACCGCAGCGACTCGCGGGCGTACCACGTCGCGGCGGCGACGTCGCCGCGGCCCAGTTCGGCCAGGCCGCGCATGTAGTCGGCGAAGGAGCGCGCCCAGCGTTCGCCGCGCCGCTCGCACAGCGCGCGGCATTCCTCCAGCAGGGCGACGGCGTGGTCGAAATCGCCGCGCAGCGCGCGGACCATGCCGTGCACCGCCAGGCTGAGGAGCAGCCCGGTGCCGGAGTCGCCGCCGTGCCGGTGGATCGCGACGGCCTCGCCCAGCAGCGCGGCGGCCCGGTCGTGTTCTCCCCGGAACAGTGCGATCCCGCCGGCGATGTAGGCGATGTTCCCGGCGGCGACCAGGTCGCCGCCCTCGGCGTAGGGACGGCAGCGCTCGATGAGGGCCTCGGCGGCGGCGAGGTCGCCCTGCGCGCCGGCGATCCTGGCGCACGCCCACAGCGCCTTGGCCATGGGCGGACTCGGGGACGGGCCGAGGGCGAGCAACCGGTCGAGGTAATGGCGGCCCTCCCGGATCAGGCCGCCCGACGCCCAGAACAGGTGGAGCCTGCCCGCCAGGTCGAGCCCGGCCGTCCGCTCGTCCGGGGCGCTCAGGCTGAACTCCAGCGCGGCTCGCAGGTCGGCGTGCGCGCGGCTCATGGTCGCGTACCACTCCAGCTGGCCGGGGCCGCACCAGGCGCGCTCGAACCGCCGGGCGAGCGCCAGGTGGTGGTCGCGGTGCAGGCGTTGGACGGCCCGCCGCTCGCCGAGGGACTCCAGCCACCCGGTGCCGTACTCGCGGAGCGTGTCCAGCATCCGGTAGCCGATTCCGGCGTCGTTCTCTTCGCGCAGCAGGACCGACTTGTCGGCCAGGGCGGCCAGCAGTCCGGGGACGGCGCCGGAGGGGAGCCGGTCGTCGGCGCACACCGCGACGGCGGCGTCCTCGTCGAAGGCCCCGGCGAACACCGCCACCCGGGCCCACATAAGGCGCTCCATCGGGGCGCACAGTTCATGGCTCCATCCGATCGTGGTGCGCAGCGCCTCGTGCCGGGGCGGCGTTCCGGTCCCGCCGGACAGCAGTTCGAAGCGCTGGTCGAGCCGCTTCACGATCTCCTCGACGGGCAGCGTCGAGACCCAGACCGCCGCGAGCTCCAGTGCCAGCGGGATCCCTTCCAGGCGGCGGCACAGCCGCGTCACGGCCGTCTGGTTGCGGGGCGTGAGGGCGAATCTGGAGTCGACGGCGGCGGCCCGTTCGGCGAACAGGATCACCGCGTCCTGCTTGAGGTCGTGCTCAAGCGGGGCGCCGGGGCCGGGGACGGGCAGGGGCGGGACGGTGAGGACGGCTTCGCCCTCGACGTTCAGCGTGCGGCGGCTGGTGGCGAGGATGCGCAGTTCCGGAGAGGCCGCCAGCAGGACGTCGGCCAGCAGCGCGCACGCGTCGAGAAGGTGCTCGCAGGTGTCCAGGACCAGCAGCAGCCTTCGGCCGGGCAGGAACTCGGCCAGCACGTCGACGGGCGAACGTATCGTCTGGTCTTGCAGGCCGAGCCCGTGGGCGACCGCGTGGGAGAGCAGTTCGGCGTCTTCCAGCGCGGAGAGCTCCACGAGCCACACGCCGTCCGGGAACGCGGGGCGCAGCCGGGCCGCGGCTCGCAGTGCCGTCCGGGTCTTGCCGACGCCGCCGACGCCGGTCACCGTCACCAGCCGCGAGCGGGACAGGAGCAGCTCGATCTCCGCCAGTTCCCGCCGACGCCCGACAAAGCTCGATATTTCGGCGGGAAGATTGCCGGGCGGGCCGATCGAGCGCTGCTCGGTGATCCGGACCATGGGACCCCTCCACGCCTTCTCGCGGCGCACCGTGAGCGCGCTTCTCAGAACATCGACGCCCTCCCAGGATAACCCGGGCCGGTCATTGGTGAACGGGAATTGCCGATAGAGCATGAAATATTCGCGATGGGAGCTAATGGACCGTTCCGACCTGACAAATAGGGCGACCTTCGTTAATAGGAATATCTCCCCTATGTGGGTGGTCGCCATTAAGATCACCGATTCCGGCGTTAGGATTCCGGCTCCCGAACCCGGAGGGCTCGTCATGTGGAAAAGGACCACCGCCGGAGTCGCCGCGGCCCTGGCGGCGCTCACGATGCTGTGCGCGCCCGCCGCGGCCGACAGTGAGGCTCGCTGCACGACCGTCCAGATCCCGGTGACGCTCCAGCCGGGACGGCCCCCGCAGCACGTGGTGTCCGGCACCCTGTGCACCCCGGCGGCCTACACCGATGGCGTGCGCAGAGTCGACGTGCTGGTCCACGGGGGAACCTACAACTCCGACTACTGGCAATGGCCGCAGAACCCCGGCCTCTATTCGTACGCGCGGAAGACCACCGACGCGGGACGCGCCTCGTTCGCCTACGACCGTCCAGGCAGCGGAGCCAGTACCCGTCCGCCCAGCGCAGCCCTCACCATCGCCGCCGATGCCCATGTTCTCCATCAGGTCATTCAGTGGTTGGGCACCAGGAACTTCGCCCAGACGACGGTCGTCGGCCATTCGCTGGGCTCGATCATCGCCATCGCCGAGGCGGCAGGCTATGACGACGTCGACCGTCTCGTGCTGACCGGCGCCCTGCATCCTCCGGCCCTCGCCCCGGGCGCGCTGCTGACCATCGCGAGCTTCTCCCCCGCGATCCTCGACCCGAAGTTCGCCGGTCGGCCCATCGACCTCGGTTACCTGACCACATTGCCCGGCACCCGGGCGGCTTCGTTCTACCGCACGCCCACCGCCGACCCCGCCGTCATCTCCCGCGACGAGGCAGAGAAGGACACCATGTCGGGGGTCGAGTTGAGCGACTCGGCCGTCAGGGTGGCCGTCCCGCCCGGCCTGAACGACGCCAACCGGGTCCGCGCGGACGTCCTGGCGATCGTCGGGCAACACGACGCGGCCGTCTGCGGCATGCTGCTCAATTGCGGCCGGGACGCGAACGTCCGCGCCAATGAAGCGCCCTACTTCACCTCAGCCGCGAGCCTCACGGGAGCGGCGGTTCCGCGCACCGGCCACGTCCTCGCCCTGCACCCCTCGGCCGACCTTTCCTTCGCCCGCATCAACCAATGGATCAACGCCCACTGATGTCGGCCCGGTGAGCATTTGTGATCGCCGTCTGGTAGCCGATCTTGTTTCTGGGATGCCCGGTGGAGTGTCGTACGCCTGCTCTACGGTGAGGTCCCATGGAAGATCGCCCGGTAGTGGACGAGGACACTCTGGTCATTCCAGACTCGTGGCGGCGCCGGCTCTATCCGCGGCGCGGCGGACGGCCGGGGCCGGCGGTCAAGGTCGACCGTTCCGCGGGCGCGGCCATGCGCGAGCTCGTCCGGGAACTGGAGGCGTCGGAGCCGCTCGCCGAGCGGGCAGGCGTGGAGCCGGACATGGCCGAGGCGACACGCGGCTACTTGTCCGGCGGAGCGAATCCCCGGGGCGCGGCCGTGGTCGCCGCACTGCTGGCCGGCAACGGGCGGTACGACGAGGCCGGGAAGCTCGCGACGCTGGCGGCGGACTCCTGGGTGACCGAGCACGGGTTGCCCTTCGCCGCCTGCGCGTTCGCCGAGTTCAGCCAGATCCTCTGGGACGTCTCCGGCCTCAAGCCCATCGAGCATCGGCGCACGGATCCCGGTGGTCAGTCGGTCGCCTCGACGGCGGCGGCGAAGGCGGGTGCCCGGCTGCGGGGCCTCCTGGCCGTCGCCGACGACTCCGTCCACCAGGAGGCGGTGGACGGCCTGGCGCGGCACCGCCGTACCGCGTCCCAGCGGGTGGTGGTCTCCTTCCTGGTGCCCACCCGGCACGACTGGGTGGAGGAGTGCTGCGCCGCACCGCCCGACACCGTGAACGAGGCCGACTTCTGGTGGCTGCTGTACTGCTCGCTGGGATCGTCCCGCCAGCTCGACCTGCTCGCCCCGTACGGGGTCGTCCACCACTACGTGTGGGATCGGTCGTTCCTGGTCACCCTCGCGGACGGGGTGGGCGCGGCGGGCGTGCCGCTGATCGTCAGGGGGTTCGACGCCGACGCCGAGGTCACCGCCCTCCGCAAGCTGATCCTGGAGACGCTGGCGATCATGCCGGGGGACGAGGCGTTCCAGGCCCTGGTCGACCGCGCCGACCAGAAGTACGTGCAGCCGGCCCTGCTCGCGGCGATGCAGCGCTTCCCCGTCCGGACGCTGCGGCTGCTGGCACCGGCGGCCTCCGGTGCGCCGAAGCTCGCCGACCTGTTGGCCCGGCATGTCCAGACCCATCGCGAGCTGCTGCCCGGCGTCGGCCCGCTGACCAATGACCGCGACAAGCTGCCGGACGCTCCGGCGGACGTCCTGCCGCGTCCGCTGGTCGACCCGCCATGGCTGCGCACCGCCAAGGCGCCCAGCCCGGTCGTCGTCGAAGGGCTCACGCCGCCTGGTGAGTCCCGGATGCGGTGGGCGCCGGGCGAGCGGGAGCGGTGGGCGCGTCCCGACTCCCGGCATTCCGTGCACACCGGGCCGGACGGCTGGGATCCGCTGATCGAGGAGTTCCGCGCCGGAGGCGACTACACGCCCGTCCAGATGGGCATCCTCGCGCACGGCCCATTGGAGCAGGTCCGTCCGCTGCTGGGCGGTTGGAAGCCGCAGATGTGGGTGGCCGAGATCTGGATGAACCTGGCCGTGGCCCGGTTCGGGCTCGACGCGCTGCCCGCCGCGCTGTCGGTCGCCGAGCCGAATCCGCTGGGCCACGGCGGTCCGCTGCTGCCGTTCCTGGACGCCGGGGTCGCGCGGCTGATGACCGAGTGCCTGGCCCGGCCGAAGCAGGGCCGCAAGCTCGCGCTCGCCTGGTTCGACCGGCATGGCCTGGACGCGGTGGCGCTGCTCGTCCCGGCTGCGGTGGGCAGTCCCGGCACCGAGCGGCGACAGGCCGAGAGTGCGCTGCGCCTGCTGGCCGACAGGCACGGACGCGGGAAGGTCGTGGAGGCGGCGCGCGCGCACGGGAGCGAGGCGTCCGACGTGGTCGAGGCGATGCTGGCGATGGATCCACTGGACCTTCTGCCCGCCCGCATGCCGGTGGTGGGCGAGTGGGCCGACGTGCGGCTGCTGCCGCAGATCCGGCTCCGCGAACGGGAAGACGCGCTCCCGGCCGACGCCGCCCGCCACCTGCTGACGATGCTGGCCATGTCCAAGCCGGACGAGGTGTATGCGGGCGTCGAGATCGTCAAGGAGCTGTGCGACTCCGGGTCGCTGGCCGCGTTCGGGTGGGCGTTGTTCGAGCGGTGGCAGCAGAACGGGGCGCCGTCCAAGGATGGCTGGGCGCTTGCGCAGTTGGGGTGGCTCGGCGACGACGAGACCGTGCGCAGGCTGACCCCGCTCATCCGCGCGTGGCCGGGTGACGGGGGCCACGCCAAGGCGGTCGCCGGTCTGGACGTCCTGGCGGCGATCGGTACGGACGTGGCACTGATGCACCTGTACGGCATCGCGCAGAAGGTGCATTTCAAGGGCCTCAAGGCGCGCGCGCAGGAGAAGACCGAGGAGGTCGCCGACGGGCTGGGCCTGACGTCCGAGCAACTGGGCGACCGGTTGGTCCCCGACTTCGGCCTGGGCGACGACGGCGGGCTCGTCCTGGACTACGGGCAGCGCCGTTTCGTCGTCGGCTTCGACGAGCAGCTCAGGCCGTACGTGGCCGACGAGGACGGCACCCGCCGCATGTCCCTGCCCAAGCCGGCGGCCAAGGACGACCAGCGACTGGCGCCCGCCGCGTACCAGCGGTCACCGCGTTGAAGAAGGACGTGCGGACGGTGGCCGCCGACCAGATCCGGCGGCTGGAGGCGGCGATGGTGGCGCGGCGCCGCTGGACGGCCGACGAGTTCCGGCGCCTGTTCGTGGAGCATCCGCTGATCTGGCACATCGCGCGGCGGCTGGTGTGGGTGGCCGAGGACGGCGGTGAGGCGCTCAAGGGCCGCGGCGGGGCGGTCGAGAGCGGCGGAGAGGGGATCGCGTTTCGCGTGGCCGAAGATCGCACGTTCGCCGACGTCGACGACAACGCGCTGACGCCACCGGGCTCGGCGCGCATCGGGATCGTCCACCCGCTGGAGCTGGGCAAGGCACTGGACGCGTGGTCGGCGGTGTTCGCCGATTACGCGATCCTGCAACCGTTCCCGCAGCTCGGCCGCGCGGTGCACGTCCTGTCCGACGCCGAACGCGCCGACCGGCGCCTGGAACGGTTCCAGGGCGTGGACGTCCCGCCCCGGGCCGTGTTCGGACTGGAGCGGCGCGGCTGGCAGCGCAGCCGGCCCATGGACGCCGGGATCCAGAGCTGCGTCTTCCGCGAGGTCCCCGGCGGCCTGTTCGTCACCATCAAGCTGAACCCCGGAGTCCCCATCGGCCGCGTGGACGACGGCGGCGACCAGCGGCTGGAGGAGATCAGGCTCGATGATCGTCCCGACGACGACCGCTCGTCACCACAACGTGCCGGACGGCCCTTCGGCGAGCTCGACCCGGTCACCGCCTCGGAGGTGCTCGCCGAACTGGCCGAAGCGGCGTCCTGACAGGCGGGCCCGCCGCGATCAGGCGGCGGAGGCGAGCGCCTTACGGGCTCGTCGCGGACGTTGAGGCGGGGCACTGCTTCGAGACCCCGTCCCGCTGATCCATGAGCCCCGGACGGAGGCGGGCGCCACCGGTCAGTACACGTTGACGCCGAAGGCGCTGAGTACGTCGCTGATCGGCTGGTAGTAGGACGTCCCGCCGCTGCTGCAGTTGCCGCTGCCGGCGATCCCCAGCCCGACCGCCATCGTGCCGATGAAGTAGGGCGCCCCTGGGTTGTCACCGGGCTCCGCGCAGACGGACGTCCTCGTCAGGCCCGTGATCGATCCTTCGGGGAAGTTCACGGTCTGGTTGATCGCCGTGACGGTGCCGCAGCGCATGCCGGTGGTGGGGCTGCTCCGGCAGACTCTCTGGCCGACGGCCGCGTTGCCCGCCGCCGTGATGTCCTGGGAGCCGGGATGGAGGTACACGCTGCCGGGCCTCTCCACGCCGGGGTCGACGTAGCGGGCGAGTGCGGTGGCGACGTTCATGACCGAAACGACGGTGCCGAGCTCGACGGTCAGGCCCGGATCGGCGTAGATCTTCAGTCCGGCCTTCGCGCAGCCACCGGCGGTGAGGAAGTGGTAGCTGTCGCCCCTGCGCACGTTGAAGCCGAGGACGCAGCGGACGCCGCCGCTCGCGAAGATCGGCCGGCCTCCCTCGGGGCTCGGTACGGCCTTGGCGTGGCGGGCGTCCTGGTCCGTCGCCTGGACGGGAGCGGTCGAGGACGCGGTCGCGCCGGGGGCGAGTCCGACCAGGACGGCGGTGATGCCCGCGGCGATCGCGGGAACGCGGAGTTTCACAGGGCCTCCTGCGGGGTGGGTGCCCAGGATGCTGGCTTTCCGGAATAGTGCGGAGGATCCGGAGGTCCCGGCTAGGGGAGGAAGTGCCAAGGTTCGCGGTGGCCGTCTATCAACCTCGGCTGCGCTTGCCTGGTGTGGGCGCAGGCGATGCCCCCGGATCGATCGTTGCGAGGCGGAGCCGCGGGTGCGGCACGACGGCCCTGGGCCCACCGGTCATGGGACGGCCGGCTGCGACTCGTCATTGCTGCGGACGGTCATGTCCGTGTTGCTGAAAGACGTCCCGGGAGCCGGCAGCACCGTGACCGGGTACTTCCGGTCGTAGGGCAGTCCCCAGAAGCTGCCCGTCGGGAACGACAGCTTCCTGGACTCGCCGGGCTTGAGTGTCACTCGTCCGCCGGCCATGGGGGAGTAGTGCCCGGTGGCGCAGACGCCGCGCTGGCCGATGCAAAGCGTCACCGGGTATGCGGTGAGGCGATTGACGAAACGCAAGGACTGCTTTTTGGTCGGGACACAATCTGCCGGGAGCCCCCGTGTGGTTATCTCCACTTCCGCCGGGGGGTCCTTCATCTTGCAAGGGATATGGCGGAAGTACTGGTCATCCGTGTGCGGCCCGTAGTAGGCGCCGACGAAGAACCAAACACTGTAGCCAACGACAAAGACGCCGCCGACACATCCCAATCCGGTTTGGTCGGGCATCGCGCACTCCTGCCTGCCGGCGAACGCCGCGCCGCGGCGCCGAAGAACCCGACTCTAAACCGTATGCGCGATACCGAGAAGTGTCGTCGGCATCGCCCGGCCCCGGCTGGGGCGACCGGTTTGGCAGCAATTGCGGGTGTCCCCCGAGCCCGCCCGGGGACGACCAAGGTCATCCACCCAGGAGGTCCCGATGTCGTCTCCCCAGCGTCCCTTCCTGATCACCGCGGGCCTTGCCGCGCTGGTCATCGGACTGTCCAGCTCCCAACTCGCCGCGGGCGCCGCGACCGTGCGCGGTCCGGCGCCCGTCCAGGCTCCGCCGGCCTCCGGCATACGCGACGTCGTCCTCGCCGTCCACGGCGGTGCGGGTTCGCTGCCGCGCGGCAGCCTGACCCCCGAGCAGGAGAAGGCGTACCGCGACGGGCTCACCAGGGCGCTGCGGACCGGCTACGCCCTGATCAAGGACGGCAGGCCGGTGCTGGACGCGGTCGAGCGGGCCGTCAACGTCCTGGAGGACGACCCGAACTTCAACGCGGGCAAGGGCGCGGTCTTCAACACCGACGCCGAGCAGGAACTGGACGCCTCGATCATGAACGGCAAGGACCTCAGGTCGGGCGCGGTGGCGGGGGTGCACCACACCAAGAATCCGATCTCCCTCGCCCGGCTGGTGATGGAGAAGTCGCCGCACGTCTTCATGGCGGGGAAGGGCGCCGACGATTTCGCGCTCCGCAACGGCGTGCCCTTCACCACGCAGGACTACTTCTGGACGCAGCGTCGCTGGGACCAGCTCCTGGCCGCCAAGGGCAACCCGCAGGCCGCCAGGGGCGGGCAGGGCAAGCGGCTGGAGGTCGGCGGGACGGTCGGCGCGATCGCCCTGGACGGCTCGCGCAACGTCGCCGCGGCGACCTCGACGGGCGGCCTGACCAACAAGCAGGTCGGCCGGGTGGGTGACTCCCCGGTCATCGGCGCCGGGACGTACGCCGACAACCGCACCGCGGCCGTCTCGTCCACCGGCACCGGCGAAGCCTTCATCCGCGCCGTCGCCGCGCACGACATCTCCGCCCTCATCGAGTACGGACGCATGCCCGTGGCCAAGGCCGCCGCGACGGTCGTCAACCAGAAGATCCCCGCGCTCGGCGCGACCGGCGGTGTGATCGCGCTGGACGGCAGGGGCAATCTCGCGGCGCCGCACAGCACCAAGGGGATCATCAACGGCTACGTGAACAGGGACGGCGAGATCGTGACGAGGCTCTACGACGACGAGACCCCGGCCGGGTAGGCGGCCTGCTCAACGGCTCGCGCCAGATCGGCGCCAGGTGGACGCCAGACCGACGCCAGAAGCCCTTCTTAGGCTTTCAACCGACGTAGCTGATCGGAGGATCCATGCACACCATTGTCCGGCGTCAGGCTCTTCACCACAGATCACCCCGCACGAGGCTCGCGGCACTCGCCGTCACCGGCCTCACGTCCGCCGCGCTCATCACGGTTCCGGCCGCCACGGCCCGCGCCGCCAGCCCTTGCTGGGACGCGGGTTTCTCCCGCACCACTCCGTGGGGTTACACGGCCAGGGCGTTCTATTGCCGCAACGTTTCCCCTACACCCGTGTACGGCGCCGCCACGTACGGATCCGGGCAGGTAGGGACGCTGAACACCGCGACAAGCTGGTTCCTGTGCAAGTTCGACGGCGGCGAGAACAACGGTTCCCCCGCACATCCCACGAGGTGGATTTACACCCAGGCGGACACACCTGCGAACACGTGGGGCTACGTACCCGACAAGAAGGTCTACAGCGAAACCGACGCCATCGGAAACTGGTGCTTCCTGTAACCGGTGCGTAGCGGACTCCTCGATTAGGCAGGCAGCCACCGAGCCCCCTTGTTCCTGGTTTCCCGCCCAGGACCAGGAACAAGGGCCTGCCCTCCCCCTGACGAGCGCCGCGTGTTCGCCCGACGATGTCAACCGCCCGCTCGCCAGGATCGTCCCTCCAACAGAACCGATCGCGGGCGACGACCGAGGTGAGGGAGCGGGCGCTGGACGCGCTGGCCGGACACTGAAGTTCCTGAGGAAGCCTTGCGTCCCCATCTCCAACGCGGCCAGGACGACACCGACCACTACGTCCGCGCCTTCACGGCCAAGGCGCTGTCCCACCTGGACCGTCCAGCCAGGGCTTCCTCGGTCAGTCGATGCGCAGGGCGGCTCAGGCTTGCGGGGTGAGCTCCGCGTCGGCGGCAACCAGGTGCAACTGGGTGGTCCCGGGGATCGGCTCACCCAGTCACTGCCGGCCACCAGCGGGGCTGGGACGTCCTCCTCTGCGAAGCGCCAGCGCGGCGCCACGGCCGCCTCTAGCGGCGGCCTGTCGGGTGGCCTCACTCGCCACCAAGAGTGGTTGCGGACACCGGATCGCCGCACCTCCGGAAATCAACCAGCGAGGGAAAGATCGTGATACTCCCGACAGTGCCGGTTCCAGGGTAGGAGGCCCGCCCGGGAGGGGTCCTGATCGGACTGGAGCGGGCCCGCCGCTCCTCAGGTTCCCCAGGCTCGACGTGACCCACCTGGCGCCATGTCTTCACCGCGACCGCTGTCCCGCTCTCCCAGGCGCCGGCCGGCCAGCAGGCGCGTCAGATCCGGCAACTCGGGTGATACGTCCTGGTTTGTCCAGGCCCCCCGGCGGCCAAGGGGACGGTCACCTCCGTGTCTTTGGGCGCTTGAGTCTCACCTGTATCGCTGGGGACGGGGTGCTGTGCTCTTGTGATTCCATCCGTTAAGGGCGGTCTATGTTCTCTCGGCGTGTGGCACTTCTTTTTGTCGGTGCAGATCAGTGGTGCCGAGAATAGGGATTCTGCTTACCCGGTGCCATGTGTTGCGTTCGCATGGTGGTGGGTTTATGGACAGCGGGTGTTTGTCCCTATCCGGCCATGGCCGGATGGGGAAGGGGCGGCTTGTTGTGTTCGCCGATCGGTCACTGCACAGTTGGGGCGGCAGCTGAGATCGATTTCATGCTCCCGATAAAGCCGTTGGAATCGATGCGGAGGGTAGTGCGCAGATGAGGCTTGGACGTAGGTGCGGGGTGTGGACGGGCGTGGCGGGGCTGGCCGTGGCGGGCGTCGTCGGCGTTCCCGGGCCGGCCGGGGCGGCGGGGCCGCCGGTGATCAACTCGCTGATCTGCGAGAAGATCGGCCGGACCGGCTTCATCTGCGACGCGACGTGGAGCGGCGGCACGGAACCGGCGACCTGGAACTGGTCGGTCACCAACGGCGGGATCACGCGGACGGCGATCCTCAACGGCAACCCGCACACGTTGTACGCCGCAGGCATCTGCAACATCTACACGACGTTCGTCGTGCGGCTGACCGTCACCGACGCGGCGAGCGCCTCCGCCACCGCGACGTCGCAGAGGTACTGCCAGGGGGGCAACCCGGCGTAGGGACCGGCGTCAGGCCAGGGCGGCGCGGACGGCCGGGACGATCTCGTGGGTCCAGCGGCCGAGCGTGAGGTCGGAGCGCGGGTCGTCGGAGTCGAAGAAGAAGAAGAAGAAGCCGTTCGCGCCGTGGTCGCGGGCGGCGAGGACGAGTTCCTCGGTCCACTGCTCGGCCGAGCCGCCGATCCAGCGGCCGGACTCGTCGCGGGTGGACGGCAGCGGGTCGGCGGTGATCCGGCCGAGCACGTTGTAGATCGTGGCGATCTCGGCGGGGTCGCGGCCGGCGGCGGCAGCGGCGTCGTCGATGTGCGGGCGCGACTCGCGGTAGAGCGGGCTGCTCCAGTCGGCGGCGTGCGGCACCACCCAGCCGTCGGCGACGCGGCCCGTGACGGCGAGGGACTTCGGGCCGACCGAGCCGGTCCAGACGCGCGGGACCGGGACCGGGGCCGGGGCGAGGTCGGTCACCTGGTGGAACTCGCCTTCGAACGTGACCGGTTCGCCGCCGCCCGCCAGCCTCTTGATCAGGATGATCCCCTCTTCCAGCGAGCGGACGGCGGCGGCGGGGCTCAGCTCGCGGGCACCGAACCGGACGATGTCGTCCCACCGCCAGCCCGCCCCGATGCCCAGCACGATCCGGCCGCCGGAGAGCGCGGACAGCGAGGTGAGCGTGCGGGCCAGCAGGGGCACGGGACGGACCGGGAGATTGGTGACGGTCGCCACCGCCGAGATCTTCGACGTGCGGCCGAGGATCGCGCCGAGTGAGGCGTACGCCTCCAGCCGGTCGCCCTCGTACGGGTGGTCGGTGACGGAGATGAGGTCGAGCCCGCCGTCGTCCGCCCGGACGGCGTCCCGGAGCAGGGCGGCGGCCGAGGTCACCGGGATATCGGGCCCGGGGCCGTAGCCGAAGAGCGTCTTCGTGGTCATGGCGCCTTTTCTAGACGGAGGCCGGGAACCGGGCGGTAATCGGCTCAGCGGACGGGGGTCTGGTGGCCGACGCGGCGCAGGCTCTGCCGGTAGAGCAGGCGCAGCCGCTGCCGGACGGGGACGGGCGAGGACATCGACAGCTCCAGCGCCCCTCGGAAGCAGCGGGCGGCGATCTGGTGCGCGCCGACCATGCCGGCGCGGTGCCCCGCGTCGGTGAGCGTCCGGTTGGCCTGCTCGGCGAGGGCGGCGACGGACCGGTCGCCGCTCGCGGTGAGGGCGATCATCTGCCGGTGGTGGTGGACGAGGAGGTCGCCCTGGTCGGCGGGCAGCCGGGAGATCCACGCGGCCGCTCTGCGGTGCATGGCGATCCGGTGCTTGCGCGGCAGTTGCGCGTAGGCGACCTCCCGGAGCAGCGCCTGGCCGAAGACGTGGCCGCCCGGGCCGCGGTGGAGGATGCCCTTGTGCTCCAGGTTCCCGAGCAGCTCGGCCACCTCGGCGACGGGGCGCTCCGTCACCGCCGCGACGCCCTCCGCCGACGCGGCCCGCTCGAAGATCGCCGCGCCGCGGAGCACGACCTTCTCCTCGACCGGCAGGGCGTCGAGCCGGACCGTGAGCAGGCCGCGGATCTGCGGGGGGATCGGCGGCGGATCGGTGGGACGGGGCGCCGGGTGCCGCGCGTACTCCTGGGCGAACAGGGGGTTCCCGCCGATCAGCGGCAGCAGGTCGGGGGGCAGCGGCCCGGCCACCTCGGTGATCTCCGCGTCGGCGAGCGGCGGGAGGACGATCGTCGAGGCGTCCGGGGGCACGTCGACCGGCCACTCCGGGCGCGTGGTGGCGATGACGAGCAGGGGAGCCCGGGGCGGCTGGGCGTGCAGGCAGGTGAGCAGGTCGAGGAACGCCCCCGGCGTGTGGTGCAGGTCCTCGACCACGGCGACCAGGGGCGTGTGCTCGGCGAGCGTGCCGAGCCGGTACGGCCACAGCCCGGACGCGGTGTCCGGCCCCGCCTCGGTGACCGGACGGTCGGCCGGGCAGCCGGGCCACCACGGCTCGGGCCGCGCGATCCCCAGCGAGGAGACGTTCCCGAAGATGACGCGGACCGCGCCGGCGTGCTCGCGCACCTCCCTGCCGAACTCGCCGACCAGCCGGCTCTTGCCGATGCCGGGCTCGCCGACGACGGTGACCAGGTGCGGCCGGCGCTCGCGCAGCGTCTCGTTCAGCAGCTCCCAGAGGCGTTCGCGTTCCTGTTTCCGGCCGACGAACGCCGGGGTCGGCGGGGGTACGACGGGCACCGGCCGGTCGTCGGTCACGTGCCAGCCCGACGCCGCGTCGCCCGTCCGCCAGCCGAACCGGGGCCCGGCCGCGAGGCGGGTGCGGTCGCAGACGTGGACGCCGTCCGGGCGGGCGTGCGCCAGCATCCGCCGGCAGGTTTCGAGCACGGCGCCGGTCAGCTCGGCGGGCTCGGGGTCGTGCTCGTCCCGGTAGACGGCCAGCACCTCGCCGGTCGCCACCGCGAGCCGCACCGTGGCCGGACGCGCCGCGCCGAGCCGCCGCCGGATCGCCAGCGCCGCCCCGACCGCGCGCGCCGCGTCGTCCCCGTGCGTCCGGGGGACGCCGAGGGCGACGAGCCGGTAGGGGCCGAGCGGCCCGCGGACGAGCCCGCCGTAGTGCGCCGCCTCCGCGTCGATGACCTGGGCGACCTCGGCGAGCGCCTCGTCGACCCGCTCGGGGTCGTCGGTCCCGGCGTCCATCCGCGCCTCGACCAGGACGACGCTGGCCTGCCTGCGCTCGGCCATCGGGCGCTTGGGGCGCTGCCGGGCGGGCGCCGGCGCGGCCGCGGGCTGGGCGGTTCCCGGCCGCGTCCTCGGCGGCGGGACGAGGAGGGCCGGGTCCTGGGTGAGGATCACGCGCTGGAGCCGGTGCAGTTCGGGGGCCGGGTCCAGGCCGAACTCCTCCACCAGCACGGTGCGGGTGCGGTGGAAGGCGCTGAGCGCCTCCGCCTGCTGCCCGCACCGGTAGAGCGCGAGCATCATCAGGCCGCAGAGCCGCTCGCGGGCCGGCTCCGCCTCCGCGACGGCGCCCAGCTCGCCGACCAGTTCCCGGTGGAGGCCGAGCGCGAGCTCGGCCTCGGCGCAGTCCTCCAGCGCGGTGAGCCGCTCCTCCTGGAGCGCGGCGAGCTCCGGCCAGGCGGCCCGCGCCTCGGTGATGTCGGCCAGCGCGGGGCCGCGCCACAGCCCGAGCGCGTCGCGCAGATGCCGGGCCGCCGTTTCCCACGCCTCCGCGCGGAACGCCGTGCGCCCGCTCACCACCAGGTCCCGGAAGTCCGCCAGATCGATCTGGGACGGGTCGAGGCGCAGCATGTAGCCGGGCGGGACGGTCTGGAGCGACACCCCGCCCTCGACGGCGAGGACGTCGCGGAGGGCGGCGATGGCGTTCTGCACCATCTTCCGGGCCGTCAGCGGCGGGCTGTCGCCCCACAGAGCCCGGACCAGGTCGGCCGTGGGGACGACCGCGTTGGCGTGTAACAGCAGGAAGCCCAGGGTGGCGCGGCGGTTGACGCCTCCGAGCGGGACGCGGGCGTCGTCCCTGATCACCTCAAGCGGACCGAGCAGGTTGAAGCGCACTCTTCCCCCGTTCTGGCGCGAGCGACTGCTGGGAGAGGACAGAGAGGCCCTGGCCAGGACACTAGATCGCACTATACAGAAATATCCTACCTATTTGATAGGTAATACCCCGACGTCCCGATCATCCGGCGGCCGAGCGCGTCGTCGTCCGCAGCTCGGCGGGCAGCTCCCGACGGTCCCGGATGCCCAGTTTCCGGTATACCCGGGTGAGGTGCTGCTCGACAGTGCTCAGGGTGATGAACAGCCGGTCGGCGATCTCGCGGTTGGTGTAGCCGAGCACCGCCAGGGCCGCGACGCGCCGCTCCGACTCGGTCAGCGCGGCGATCCCGGCGCCCCCGGCCGGTCCGGCGGCGCGCGCCGAGGGGCCGCCGAGGTCGTGGGACACCGCCAGCAGGTCCCGCGAGAGCGCCGCCATCCCACCCAGCTCGGCCAGGTGCAGCGCCTGCCGCAGCAGCAGCCGGGCGCGCCGCCGGTCGCCGCCCGCCAGGTGCGCCCGGCCGAGGTCGGCCAGGACCAGGGTCTGCTCGTACCGGTCCCCGGACGCCTCGGCCAGTTCGAGGGCCTCGGTGAGCAGCGGCAGGCGGCGGTCGGACGGTCCGGCGGAGGCGAGCACCCGCAGCGCCGGGCCCCGTACCCGGGAGGCGTGCGCGCCCGGCCGCCCGAGTTGCTCGCGGATCAGCCGCCGGGCCTGGTCCCGTTTGCCCAGACGCACCCACGCCGTGGCCGCGTCCGTCCGCCAGGGGATCAGCCCCGCCGCGTCCAGGCCCCAATCGCGGACGAGGTCGCCGCAGGTCAGGAAGTCGGTCAGCGCGGCATGCAGATGGCCGGTCGCCATCCGGTGGTGGCCCCGGGCATAGCGGTGGTAGACCCCCGCGAAGCTCCGGTCCGCCCCGTCGGGGACCGGGCGCGCGAGCTGCCGCGCGGCCTCGTCGTGGTCGCCCATCCGGAGGACGGCCAGGATCAGCGTGCCGAACGGGAGCCCGACGGTCACGCCCCATGCCTGCGGCGGCAGATGGGTGAGCGCTGCCCGCGCGTGCTCGGCGGCCGGACGCGGGTCGCCGAGCCGCAGCGCGACCTCGGCGCGCGCGGCGGCGAACAGCGCCCGCACCGTCGGGACGGTCCGTGCCTCGGCCTCGGCGGCGAGCCGGTCGCACCAGTGCACGGTGGCGTCGAGCCGGTCGGCCAGGATCAGCACTTGCAGGGCCGTCATCGCGGCCTCCTCGGCCCACGGGTCGCGGCGGTTCAGCACCAGGTCGCGCAGCGTCCGTTCGGCGTGGTCGGCCGCGCCGTGCGGGCGGTTGCGCGACAGTGCGCCGGACAGGACGGCCGCCGACCGGAGCACCGGATCGATCCGCGGGGCCGTCACGGCGTCGGGCGGCTCCGGTGCCCGGCGGTCCCGGGCGAGCGGCGGGTGCCGGTAGGCGAGCCACGTCTCCAGGTCGTGCAGGCCGCCGCCGTCCCTGCCCCGGGCGTGCCCGGCGTGGGCGCGCAGGTGGGCGAGCACGTCGGCGGCCTCGGCGTCCCGGCCGTGCCACAGCAGGTGCTTGACGAGCACCGTCGCGTCCCGCACGCCGAGCCGGTCGGCGCGCACCGCGGCGACCAGCGGCGCCAGGTGCCGGGCGGCGGCGGCCGGGTTCAGCTGCCACTCGGCCTGGGCCAGCCGGGCCCGGATCGCGGCCCGGTCGCGCTCGTCGCCGTGCGCCCGGTGGGCGAGCCGCAGGCACTCGACCGCCATGCCCGGCCGGTCGTCGAGCAGGGCCTGCTCGGCCGCCTCCGAGAGCACGGCCGGGGCCCACGGCTCGCGCGTGTGGTCGGCGGCGAGCAGATGGCGGGCCACGGCCGGCGCGGGCGCGGCCGTCTCGTGCCGCAGGTCGGCGGCGCGGCGGTGGAGCTCGCGGCGGTCCTGCGGCGGGATGTCCTCCAGCACGGCGGCCTGCGCCCCGGGATGGCGGAACCACATGCCGTCGAGCAGCCCGGCCGCGCGCAGGGCGCTCAGCGAGGCGGCGCCGTCCACCCCCGTCAGGCGCGTCACGTCGGCGGGACGGGCGTCCTCTCCCAGGACGGCCAGGGCGCGCGCGGTCCGCAGGTGGACGGGCTCGCTTCCGTGCAGGCAGTTCTGCACCGCCAGCGCGAAGCCGTGGCCGTCCGGCGTGCATTCGTCCTCGATCAGCGCCTCCAGGAGCAGCGGGCTGCCGCCGCTGTATTCGTGCAGGCCGGGTCCGAGGCGCAGCCCGGCCTCGGGCCCGAGCCGCTTCGCGACGAGGCGTGCCGTCCCGGCGGCCGAGAGCGGGGCGAGCGTCGACCGGTGGACGTGCGGGAGCCGGCTCAGGCCGGCGAGGAGCCGCTGCCGCTCGCGTGCGTCCGCCGGGCCGTCGGCCAGCACGAGCAGGACGGGCGCCGACCGCAGCCTGCGGGCCAGGAACAGCAGGAGGCGCAGCGACTCGTCGTCGGCATGGCGCAGGCCGTCCACGCCGATCATGAGCGGCCGCCGTTCGGCCAGCCCGGCGAACGCCCGCGCCAGTTCCTCGTGCGTGCGCACGTCCTCGTCAGCGCACACGTCCCCCGTGGCGCAGGGAGCGCGGGTGAACGGCGCCCGGTCGGCCAGCCCTTCGGCCAGCAGTTGGTTCACCACGCCGAACGGCAGGGCGCGTTCGGTCGGGGCACAGTCGGCGTCGAGTGTGGTGAAGCCCGCCCGCCGCGCGCGTTCGGCACAGGCCCGGAGCAGCGCGGTGCGGCCGCTGCCGATCGGCCCGTCCAGCAGGACCGTCCGTCCGCGCCGCGCCCCGCAGTCGGCTATCAGACGGTCCAGATGGTCGAGATGTTCGTCTCGTTCCACGAGTGTCGGCACTCTTCCCCCTGCCAGCGATGTCTTCCGAAACGAAAGGCATGGAACGGTTTCCACCATCGATGCGGACCGCCCACTGGCCGGGAATCGAGGCCCATCGCCGACCCATCGCGGGGCCTCCACGGGCCCGTCGCGGGGCGGGGCCGTCAGAGGCCGAAGAAGCCCCGATAGAGGCTGAGCTGCTGGTCGAGCATGTGCCGGCCGTGGTGGACGGGGTGCCCGCGCTCGGCCGCCGCCCTCAGCAGCGGGGTCATAGGGGGCGTCATGACGATGTCCGCGACGACGCATCCCGGCGGCAGTTCGGCGGGCGAGAAGGGGAGCGGGTCGCCGGCGCGCAGCCCCAGCGGCGTGGCGTTCACCGCCACCTCGGCGCCGTCCAGCAGCGGGACGGCCGAGCCCCGCGCGCGGCCCGGCCAGTGCCGCTCCAGCCGGTCCAGCAGCCCGCCGAGCCGCGCGGTGTCGGGTTCGCAGACGGTCAGGCGCCCGGCTCCCGCCTGGAGCAGCGCGGTCGCGATGGCGGTCCCCGCGCCGCCCGCGCCCGCCAGGACGAACCGGCGGCCCGCGACCGGATGCCCGGCGTGCTCCAGCCCCGCGACGAACCCCGCGCCGTCGAAGTTGTCGGCCAGCCACCCGCCGGCCTCCCCGTCCCCGTTCGCCGGGCGCCGCCGCAGCGCGTTGGCGCTGCCCGCCAGCTCCGCCGCCCGGCCCAGCTCGGCCGCCAGCCCGCAGACCGCGAACTTGTGCGGGACGGTGACCAGCAGCCCGTCGAGGTTGCGGACGGCCTCCAGCCCGCGCACCACGGCGGCCAGGTCGCCGGGCCGGACGTGCACCGGGACCAGGACGGCGTCCAGCCCGAGCTCCGCGAACAGCGGGTTGACCAGCGCGGGAGCCCGGACCTGGGCCACCGGGTCGCCGAGCACGGCGAACAGCCGGGTCGAGCCGCCGATGGGCCGGCCTCCTCCCGCGGTCATCTCACCCGCCCTCCCTCGGCATCGCCGCCAGGACGGCGGACACGGCGTGCTCGGGGACGTCCGGCACCGGCTCCACGCCGCGCGGGCCGTCCAGGACGAAGGTCAGGCCGCCGCCGGTCCGCCGCTTCTTGTCCAGCCGCATGAGGTCGACCAGCTCGCCCGCGGCGACGCCGGCGGGCAGCCGGGTCGGCAGGCCGTAGCCGGCGACGACCTCCCGGTGCTCGGCGACCCGGGACGCGCCGATCCGGCCGAGCTCGCCCGCGAGCCGTCCGGCGAACACCGTCCCGATCGCCACGCCCTCGCCGTGCCGCAGCCGGAACCCGGTGGCGCGTTCGAGCGCGTGGCCGAGCGTGTGGCCGTAGTTGAGCACGTGGCGGCGGCCCGCGTCGCGCTCGTCGGCGGCGACGATCGACGCCTTGAGCGCGACGCTCGCGGCGATCTGCTCGGCGAGGGGGAGCCCGCGCAGGTCGCCCGCGCCGATGAAGTGGCAGCGGGCGATCTCCCCGTACCCGTTGGTCACCTCCCGGTCCGGGAGGGTCCGCAGGTAGTCGGTGTCGCAGAGCACGGCGGCGGGCTGCCAGTACGCGCCGACGAGGTTCTTGCCCTGCGGCAGGTTCACCGCGGTCTTGCCGCCCACGCTGGCGTCCACCTGGGCGAGCAGCGAGGTGGGCAGGTGGACGACCGGCAGCCCCCGGTGGTAGAGCGCGGCGGCCAGGCCGGCCGCGTCGGTGGTCGTCCCGCCGCCGCACGCCACGACCGCGTCCCCGCGCGCCAGCCCGAAGTCGGCGAACCGGCGGCACAGCTCCTCCACCCACGCCAGCGTCTTGTCCCGCTCACCGTCCCGGGCGGGGATCACCAGCGACTCCACGCCGGGGTCGGGCGTCCACTCCGGCGGCCGCGCCGACACCACCGCGACGCGGCGCGCCCCCAGCCGGGCGACGATCTCCGGCAGCGTGTGCCGGAGGCCCGGCCCGATCCGGACGGCGTACGAGCGCTCGCCCAAGGCCACCTCGACCTCGCGGACCGTCACGCGATCCCCTCCCTGGCCAGCAGGACGGCGCCGTGCAGCGACGACAGCCCGCCGAGCCGCGCCCGTTCGAGCGGCGGCGCCGGCGCCCCGGCCCGCGCCAGCCGGCGGGCGTGCGCCGCCACGCGCGGGACGAAGCCCGGCAGCCCGTCGGCGAAACCGCCGCCGATCACCACCGCGTCCGGACGCACCAGCTCGGCCGCGCCGACCGCGGCCGCCGCCAGCGCCGCGCACCCCTCCTCGACCGCCGCCACGGCCCAGGACGTCCCGGCCGCCAGCGCGTCGCGCAGCTCCTCGTACCGCACCGGCCCGCCGAGCAGCCGGGCCGCCCCGCGCAGGATCGCCGGGCCCGACGCCGCGGCCTGGACGCACCCGTCCCGGCCGCAGTCGCAGCGCGGGCCGGAGCGGTCGACGATCATGTGCCCGAGCTCGGCGGAGCCGCGTCCGGGCCCGGGGACGGGACGGCCCGCCACCACGATCCCGCCGCCGACCCCGGTCCCGACGCCGAGGTAGACCAGGTCGCGGTGCCCGGCGCGTTCGGCCTCGGCCACGGCGGCCAGGTCGCCGTCGTCGCCCCAGCGGACCGCCGCCTCCGGGAACAGCTCCCGCAGCAGGCCGCGCAGGTCGAGGCCGGCCCAGGCGGGCCGCCCCGGCCAGGCGACGACGCGTCCGGAGCCGTCCAGCGTCGCGGGCGCCGCGACCCCCACCGCGTCGATCGGCCGCGGCCACCGCGCCCGCAGCCCCGCCACGTGCGACCGCAGCGCCGCGCGGTCCGCCGCCGGATCGGGCGGCGACGGCCACCGGAACGAGGTCCGCACGGCCGGCTCCCCGTCGCTCTCGGCGCGCAGCGCGACCTTGGTGCCGCCGATGTCGATGCCCAGAAGGTTGATGACGGCTCCCCGGTCAGTCCGGCACGCGGGCCAGCAGCGCCCGGGCGGCGAGCGGGTAGCCGATCGCGCCCAGGCCGGCGATCACACCGGCGGCCAGCGGCGCCAGCACCGACTCGTGCCGGAACGACTCGCGGGCCCACACGTTCGACAGGTGCACCTCGATCCAGGGGCGGGGGTAGGCGGCGAGCGCGTCCCGCAGGCTCCAGCCGGCGATCATCAGCGCGCCGGGGTTGACGATCGCGCCCACCGAGTCGTGGTGGTCCTGGATCGCGTGGATCAGCTCGCCCTCCGACTCGCGCTGCACCGAGACCACGTCCCAGCCGCGCGGGGCCACCTCCGCCGCGACGGCCTTCTCGATGTCGGCGAGCGTGCCGGTCCCGTAGATCTCGGGCTCGCGCCGCCCGAGAATCCCCAGATTCGGGCCGTTCAGCAAAAGTAGTTCAGCCACGATTCCGGTTATAGCAAGGCAATGGCCGGCGAGGGGGAAACGGAGATCGTCCGGACCGGGGTCTGGGGCGGTGTAGGGGGGTGG
>NZ_SMKU01000144.1 GCF_004349215.1 Actinomadura rubrisoli
GGACCCGGCTCCCCTGCCCTACCTGCGCTGCGACGAGCCGTGGGGGCTCGACCTGCACCTGGAGATCCTGATCAACGGCCAGGTAGCGGCGCGCCCGCCGTTCGCGTCCATGTACTGGACGTCACCGCAGCAGCTCGCCCACGCCACGGTCAACGGCGCGCCCCTGCGCACCGGCGACCTCTTCGCCTCCGGGACGGTCTCGGGCCCGGAGCACGGGCAGCGCGGCTGCCTGCTGGAGCTCACCTGGAACGGCCGGGACCCGCTTGAGCTGCCCGACGGCACCAAACGCGTCTTCCTGGAGGACGGCGACACCGTCACGATCCGCGCCAAGGCCCCGGGCGCCTCCGGCTCCGTGATCTCCCTAGGCGAGGTGACCGGCACCGTCCAACCTGTGCTTATTCAATCCCGGCCCAGCGGCCTCGCCTAGCGGCTCGCCCGCTGACCGTGCTTGTGCGAGCGCGAATCGCTTCGCGATCTTCCCGGGGATGCTCGCCTTCGGCTTCGCATCCCCGGTCAGGTCGCGCGCTCGCGTGACGGCTGAGGGCGTGAGTGGCTGAAGGTGTGGCGGGCTGAGGGCGTGGGAGCGCGACGGCTGAGGTGTGAGTGGCTGAGGGCGCGAGTGGCTGAGGGCATGGAGGGCTGAGGGCGTGAGAGCGCAACGGCTGAGGTGTGGATGGCCGAGGGCGTGGGTGGCCGAGGGCGTGGGCGCGGGACGGTGAATCAGGCAGGGATGACCAGGGCGTTGGCTATGGCGGCGAGTCCTTCGCCGCGGCCGGTGAGGCCGAGGCCGTCGGTGGTGGTGGCCGAGACGCTCACGGGGGCGCCGCCCAGGGCCTCGGTGAGGGTCTTCTCGGCCTCCGCGCGGCGCTTGCCGATCTTCGGACGGTTGCCGATGATCTGGACGGCCGCGTTGCCGATGGTGAAGCCCGCCTCGGCGGCGAGCCGGGCGGTCTCGCGCAGCAGCGCGACGCCCGAGGCGCCGGACCAGCGCGGGTCGTCGGTGCCGAAGACGGCGCCGAGATCACCGAGCGCGCAGGCCGACAGGAGGGCGTCGCAGACAGCGTGCGCGGCGACGTCGCCGTCGGAGTGCCCGGCCAGCCCGTGGCCCTCGCCGGGCCATTCGAGCCCGGCGACCCAGAGCGGGCGCGGCTCCGACGAGAACGGGTGGACGTCGGTTCCGACGCCCACCCGTGGAAGCCGTGCGCTCAACTCAGCTGGCCAGAACCTCGTCGAGCAGAGCCTCGGCCTTGTCCTCGTTGGTCTTCTCGGCGAGCGCGAGCTCGCTGACGAGGATCTGCCGGGCCTTGGCGAGCATGCGCTTCTCGCCGGCCGACAGGCCGCGCTCCTTGTCGCGACGCCACAGGTCGCGAACGACCTCGGCCACCTTGTTCACGTCGCCGGAGGCGAGCTTCTCAAGGTTCGCCTTGTAACGGCGCGACCAGTTGGTGGGTTCTTCGGTGTAGGGTGCGCGAAGCACCTCGAACACCTTCTCCAGACCCTCCTGGCCGACGACGTCCCGGACACCCACATCCTCGACGTTCTCGACCGGGACCTGCACTGTCAGGTCGCCCTTGTCGACCTTCAAGACCAGATAGGTCTTTTCCTCACCTTTGATGGTGCGAGTCTCGATGGCCTCGATCCGAGCAGCCCCATGGTGGGGGTAGACGACGGTGTCGCCGACCTGGAAAGTCATGTGACAAGTACCCCTTCCGCTAGAACCAGACTAGCACGGAAACCAGCGTGGCTGAACCGGCCTTAGCGGCATATGCCCAGGTCAACCCCCTTATTGGGGTATTGACAAAGCCCCTTAATGGTGCATCCGGCCCTTGTTCGCGATACACAGCGTGACGGACAGACTACACCGATCCCGGCGCACCGCCTTTACCGGGAGCGGACCCGCGCTTACAAGAGTCCCCTGTGGAACGCGCGGAAGCGCCGCATACTGGAAGGTGAACATGCCGGGCCGCGCGGGTACGAAGCGCCCGGAAGGGAGCGAAAGGGGCGAGGCGGCCGCAGCGGAGACGCGTGCGGCGTCCGGCCCCCGCGACTGGAAGCTGATGGTTGTGGGTTTGAAGGTTTGAGGGTTGAGGGTGAGGTGCGGCGTGAGGCCAGACGGCGACCCGGAGCCCGATGACTACGGGCTCCCCCGCATTGACGTCGTCGTGCCCGATGACGCCCGCGAGCTCGACCGCGATGTGGTCGCCTACCGCCGCGAGGAGCGCCGCCGGCGCCGCAGGGCGCGGGCCCGGCGGCTCGCCGGGCCGCTCACCCGGTTCGGCGTCGCCATCCCGATCATCGCGGGGGCGCTGCTGATCGCCCTCGTGAGCGGGGCGCTGATGACCGCGTTCGGGCCCCGTCCCACGCCGCGTCCGACCGCCGCGCAGCTCGCGCCCCGGCCGCCCGGGAGCCCCGGCCGCGTCGGCGGGACGCTGCCGTCCGGCGAGGTCGACCTCGTGGCCCGTGAGCACACCCGCACGCAGCTCAGCGACCTGCGCCCGGGGGTGATCGGCATCGTCCCGCCCGGCTACCGGTGCGAGGCCGTGGTGGCGGAGCTGGCGGGCAGGACGCAGGAGTTCAGGCTCAGCTTCTGGCTCGTCGCCGACCCGCGTCCCGCCGCCGGACGCCCCGGCCTGTCGATCAAGGACCTGAGGGCGTGCGCGGGCACCGCCCACGGCGGGACGCCCCAGATCCTCGAAGACCGGAGGGGCACACTGGCGAACGCCTACGTTCCCGCGCCCAGCACATCGTCCGCCTCACCCGGCGGTGGGCCCGCCTCACCCGGCGGCGCGCCCGGGCCGTCCGCGGGCGACGGCGCCCTCACGGCCGTGTTCGTCCAGCCGGACGGCGTGGTCAACGACGTCGTGCGCGCCCCGAGACCGGGCGGGGACCTCACCGAGAAGGTCAAGTCGCTGCGGTCCGGCTGACATTCTCGGTCGTGTCGTCCACCCCGGGGCGGGACTTCCGGGTAGGCATCGATACGCTTCCCCTGGCGTATCTCACGCCGCTTCCGATACTTTCCAACGTCATTTTCGCGAGGAGACCGACGCCGTGATCCGAAACAGCCGTCGAGTGGTCGCGCTCGCCGTCGCGGGCGCCGTCGCCGTCGCTCCGGTGATCTCCGGCTGCGGCGCCGGCGGCGAACCTCAGACCGCCGCTCCCACGCAGCTGACCGAGGGCGTCAACGTCTCGGTGCCGAAGGACAAGCCGGAGGCCGCGCAGGTCGAGATCCGGAACATGTTCCTGCTCGGCCCGAAGCCCGGCATGTCGTTCGGCCAGGGCAGCTCGCTGCCGCTCTACGCCACGGTCATCAACCAGGTCAAGGGCAGGCAGGACCGGCTGCTCAACGTCACCTCGTCGAACTTCGCCCAGCCGCGGATCACAGGCGGCTCGGTCGTGCTGCCGCCGGCCCAGCCGTCCGGCCAGGGCAGCGCGGTGCGGCTGATGGGCCAGGCCGCCGCGCCCTCGCCGAGCCCCGGCGCCACGGACTCCGGCAAGCCCGACAAGAAGAAGACCAAGAAGCCGGGAGCCGAGCCCTCGGGCACGGCGACCGCGCAGCCGTCCGGCGGCGCGACCGCGCAGCCCTCCGGCGGCGCCTCCGGGCAGCCGTCCGGCGGCGCCACGCCTGAGCCCACCGGCTCGGGGGCGGCCCCCAACACGACCTCGACGCCCGAGTCGAGCAACACGCCGTCCGCTCCGGCGACGGACCCGTCCGTCCCGGTCGCCCCGCCGGGCAAAGCGCCGCTGGTCGTGCTGACGGGCCTGAACCGGCAACTGCTCGGCGGCGAGCAGGTGACGGTGCGGCTCCAGTTCGAGCAGGCCGGGACGGTCGACGTCACGGTGCCGGTGATCCCGCAGCAGGGCGAGTACGTCGCCTACACGGCGGTTTCGGCCGGTGTCCCGGCGCCGGGCGCGTCGATCACGGCCCAGCCGTCCGAGGGCACAAGCCCCGGCGCGACGCCCGGCCATGGCGCGACGCCAAGCCACGGCGAGAGCGTGGAGCCGGGCCAGCCGGGCTCCACGAGCCCGCCCGCGACCCCGGCCGCACCCGAGGGCTCGCAGGAGCCGGGCACCGGCCACTGATCCAGCCCGCGCACGACAGAACGGCCCGCTGACCTGCGGGCCCTCAAGCGCCTACTTACAAGGCGTGCTTGGATCATTACATGTTGTTACTATGGGGGTGTCCGATCCGTACGCCGCCCGCCGGTGCCGGTGGTGCGGCCCGTAGGAGAAGGAAGCCCCCCGCCATGAACAACACTGTCGCGCGTGCCGTTCTGGTAGGCGCTGCCGCGCTGGCCTTCACCGGCCTGGCCACCGGCTCCGCGTCCGCCACTACCACCACCCCCGCGGCCGCAAGCGCCCACGCTCCCGCTCCACAATCGCTGCGCGCCCAAGGCGGCCTTGGGGACGTCGTCGATGACCTCCTCAAAAGTGTCGGGGGCTCGCTGGAGGGCCTCCTCGGCTAAAGCTTGAGAGCCCGGCGCCGATGACGTCGGCAATCGAAGCGCGCAGATCCTGATGCGGAACCACGGGGTTTTGTGATCCCGTAAGCCGGGTGGCGACCCGGCGTCCATTGCGACCTGGGCCCGGCCGCCTGTTGGCGGCCGGGCCCAGGGAAGCGGACGCCCGGTGCCACCCGACCGCCGACCGGCTCCGGGCCGCGCGGGATGTCGTCAGCGGCGAGGCGGTTCTTCGTTGCTGAGGGCGAGCGTGGCGACGCTGGTGGCCCGCATGTGTCCTCCGCTGTGGCGATCATGAGAGCACATGCAGGTCACAACGACTCTAGGGCTCGAACTTGTAGCCCAGGCCGCGGACGGTGACGATGTACCGCGGTGTGGACGGGGTGGACTCGATCTTGGCGCGGAGGCGCTTGATGTGGACGTCCAGGGTCTTGGTGTCGCCCACGTAGTCGGCGCCCCACACCCGGTCGATGAGCTGCATGCGGGTCAGGACGCGGCCGGCGTTGCGCAGCAGCACCTCCAGCAGCTCGAACTCCTTGAGCGGCAGCTGGACGGAGTCGCCGCCGACGCTGACCACGTGCCGCTCCACGTCCATGCGGACGGGACCGGCCTCCAGCGTCGCGGGGGCCAGCTCCTCGACCTCGCCCTGGCGGCGCAGGACGGCCCGCATGCGGGCGATCAGCTCGCGGGTGGAGAACGGCTTGGTGACGTAGTCGTCGGCGCCGAGTTCGAGGCCGACGACCTTGTCCACCTCGCTGTCCTTGGCCGTCAGCATGATCACGGGGACGCTGGACTTGGCGCGCAGCTCCCGGCACACCTCCGTGCCGGGCAGCCCGGGGAGCATCAGGTCGAGCAGCACGAGGTCGGCACCGTTGCGCTCGAAGATGTCCAGCGCGTCCGGGCCCGTGGCGGCGACGGCCACCTCGAAGCCCTCTTTGCGCAGGTTGTACGACAATGCGTCGCTGAACGACTCCTCGTCTTCCACGACGAGCACGCGGGTCACGGTGTTGCCTCCCGGGCGGTGTCTTTCATTGCGGCCCCTTCGGCGGGGCGGCGGCCGCCCCTGTTGGTGTTCATCGCGCCGTTCCTCAGGGGTTCTGTGGGGCAGGGTGGACGATCGAAGCGCCACCGCCGCCGGTGGCGGGGGCCGTGGCCCCGGATCCGGCGGCGGGCTTGGTCTCGGAGTCGGCGGTGGCTGGGGACGCGCCGGAGCCGGACGGGTCGAGCAGCGGGAGCCGGATCGTGAACGTCGACCCGGAGCCCTCCTTGCTCCACACCGTGACCTCTCCGCCGTGCTTGGTGGTGACGTGCTTGACGATGGCCAGGCCGAGGCCGGTGCCGCCGGTCTGGCGGGAGCGGGCGGGGTCCACCCGGTAGAAGCGCTCGAAGATGCGCTCCACCTCCCCGTCCGGGATCCCGATGCCCTGGTCGGTGACGTTGATCTCGACGTGGTGGTCGTCGCACCGGCGGGTCGCGACGACGACCCGGGTGTGCTCGGGGCTGTAGGCGACGGCGTTGTCGATCAGGTTGCGGAGCGCGGTGATCAGCAGCTCCTCGTCGCCGCGCACCTTGAGGCCGTCCTCGCCGCCGGTGGTCAGCTCGATGTCCTTGGCGGACGCCTTGATCTGGCAGCGGTCGAGCGCCTCGACCGTCACCTCGTCCAGGCCGACGGGGTGCAACTCGGGCAGCGGCTCGTCGCCCTGGATCCGCGACAGGGTCATCAGGTCCTGGACGAGGTTGGTCAGGCGCACCGACTCGTGCTGCATGCGGCCCGCGAACCGGCGGACCGCCTCGGGATCGTCGGCGGCCCCCTCGACGGTCTCGGCGAGCAGGGACAGGGCCCCGACCGGGGTCTTGAGCTCGTGGCTGACGTTGGCGACGAAGTCGCGGCGGATCGCCTCGGTGCGGCGCAGCTCGGTGAGGTCCTCGGCGAGCACGAGGACGAGGCCGTGGGAGCCGAGCGGAGCCACCCGGACCGCGAACCAGCGCCCGTCGGCGCGGCTCCGGCCGCGTCCGGGGCCGACCTGGATCTCGGTCTCGCGGATCTCCCCGTCGCGCCGGACGAGCCGGGCCAGCGCCAGCAGCTCGTCCAGGACGAGCCGGTCGCCGCTGACCATGCCGAAGGCGCGTGCCGCGGAGCTGGCGCGCAGCACCCGGTCCTCGCCGTCCACCACGACGGCCGAGGACCTCAGGACACTGAGCACCGAGGCGACCCCCGGTGGCAGCCCGCCTACGGGCGCCGCCGGGGTCTTCGCCTGCTGGGCTCGCTCGCTCACGCGCACCGCCAATCCAGTCGCGAGCCCGATGGCGAGCCCGGCAAGACCCGTCAGACTCGCGACAATCTCGACCTCCACACCACGGATCGTAAGCGGCTTTCGGTCCTGGGCCGCCCCAGGGGGCCATACGAGACGGTCTCGTTCTCCGAAAGTTCACCTTCTTCTATGGGACGGTTCATGCTGGTCAGGCACGATGTGGCGTGGGCGAGTCCGTCCGCCGGCCAGGTGGGGCGTCCCCTTTCGCCCCATCCGCCCGAAAACTTCACCCCCGTTACCCCGAACTCGCATCAAGGGACCCCGAATTGCGCGACGCCTACCACGAGGATCTCGACTCCCTCTCCGACAAGCTGGTCGAGATGACCCGGCTCGTCCGCTCGGCGATGGCCCGTGCGGTGACCGCGCTGCTGGACGCCGACCTCCGCCTGTCCGAGGAGGTCATCAGCGGGGACGAGCACGTCAACAAGATCGACTCCGAGATCGAGGAGACCGTCTTCGACCTCATGGCCCGCCAGCAGCCCGTCGCCGGGGACCTGCGCACGCTGATCACCGCGCTGCGCATGAGCGGCGACCTGGAGCGGATGGGCGACCTCGCGGTGCACATCGCCAAGACCGCGCGCCGCCGCCACCCGGAGTCGGCCGTCCCGCCCGAGCTCCAGGCGACCGTGCTGGAGATGGGCCAGATCGCCGAGCGCATGATCGCCAAGACCGGCAGCGTGATCGCGTCCCAGGACGTCGAGATGGGCCTGGAGCTGGACGCCGACGACGACCAGATGGACCGGCTGCACCGCCGCCTGTTCGACATCCTGCTGTCCCCGAGGTGGAAGCACGGCGTCGAGCCGGCCGTGGACATCTCCCTCGCGGGCCGCTACTTCGAGCGCTTCGCCGACCACGCCGTCCATGTCGCGGAGAATGTTGTCTACCTCGTGACGGGCCAGCGCCCGGAAGAGATCCAAGACGCCGACTGAGCCATCTCGCACACCCACAGGAAGAACCCGCCGTCACCCTGGTGACGGCGGGTTCTTTCTTCTGCGCGCGGGTTACTTCTTCTTTTTCGCGCCCTGGTTCTTGACGGCTTCGATGGCGGCCTTGGCGGCGGCCGGGTCGAGGTACTCGCCGCCGCGCTTCAGGGGGGCGAAGTCGTCGTCCAGCTCGTAGACGAGGGGGATGCCGGTGGGGATGTTGAGGCCGACGATCTGCTCGTCGGTGACGTCGTCCAGGTGCTTGACCATGGCGCGCAGGGAGTTGCCGTGTGCGGCGACGAGGACGGTCTTGCCTGCGGCCAGGTCCGGGACGACCGAGTCGTACCAGTACGGGAGCAGGCGGTCGACCACGTCGGCGAGGCACTCGGTCCGGGGGATCAGCTCGGACGGCAGTTCGGCGTAGCGCAGGTCGTTCACCTGGGACAGGGGGTCGCCGTCCTTGATGGGCGGCGGCGGGGTGTCGTAGGAGCGGCGCCAGGTCATGAACTGCTGCTCGCCGAACTCCTCGCGCGTCTGGGCCTTGTTCTTGCCCTGGAGCGCGCCGTAGTGCCGTTCGTTCAGGCGCCAGGAGCGGCGGACGGGGATCCACAGCAGGTCGGCCACGTCCAGCGCGATGTTGGCGGTGCGGATGGCCCGCTTCAGCAGCGACGTGTGCACCACGTCCGGGGTGATGTCGGCGTCGAGCAGCAGGTCGCCGCCCTTGGTCGCCTCGCTCTCGCCCTTCGCCGACAGGTCCACGTCCACCCAGCCGGTGAACAGGCCCTCGGCGTTCCAGACGCTTTCACCATGCCGGAGCAATACCAGGGTCGCCATGGGACCACAGCCTATCGGCCCGCAGGCCGCTACTCGCGGTTGGCCGGGTCGGCGAAGGAGGCGAACGCCTGGAGGTTGGCGAGGCTCTCGCCGCGCTTGACGCGCCAGTCCCACTCGCGCTGGATGGAGGACTTGAAGCCGCGTTCGAGGGCCTTGTCGAAGTTCTCGTCGGAGTAGGTGAGGACGCAGCCGAGGAGCCGGTCGATCTCGTCGGGGCTGACGGAGGCGAGCGGGACCTTGCCGACGAGGTGGACGTCGCCGACCTCGTCCAGGGCGAAGGCCACCCCGTACATGCGGCCGTTCTTCTCCAGCAGGAACCGGTAGAACCCGGCGTGGTTCTCGTCGGGGCGGCGGCAGAAGAACGCCTCCACGTGCAGGCTGTGGTCGCCGACCATCAGCCACGTCATGGTGGCGAGCTTGTGCCGGCCGGGCAGCCGGACGAAGAACGCGTTCTCGCGCGGCTCGTCGTACTCCAGGCCCGCCGCGTCCAGCGTCTCCCTGATGACCTCCACCTCGCTCATGCCGACACCTCCGCGGTGAGCGGCGGGGACGGGGCGGGCGGCGGGATGCGGACGGCCGGGAGTGACATGGCTCCGGTATACACCTCCAGGAGGCGGTCCACGGTGGCGTCCCACCCGAAGCCCTGGGCGTGGCGCACCGCGCCGCGGGCCAGCCGGGCGTGCAGGCCGGGCTCGGCGTGCAGGCGCCGCAGGGCGGCCGCGTAGTCGGCGGGGTCGTGGCCGGGGATCAGCATTCCGGACTCGCCGTCCGCGACGGCCGTGCAGAGCCCGCCGACGCAGGACGCGACCACCGGGGTCCCGCACGCCTGCGACTCCACGGCGACGAGCCCGAACGACTCGTTGTGGGACGGGACGACGGTGACGTCCGCGGCCCGGTACCAGTCGGCCAGCTCGCCCTGCGGGCACGGCGGCTCGAAGCGGACGACGTCGGCGATGCCCAGGTCGGCGGCCAGTGCCTGGAGCCCCTCTGGACGGGACCGCCCGCTGCCGCTCGGGCCGCCGACGACCGCGACGACGAGGCGGGAGCGCAGCGCCGGATCGCCCGCGAGCATGCGGGCGGCGGCGCGCAGCAGGACGTCCGGGGCCTTGAGCGGCTGGATCCGTCCGACGAACAGGAGCACGTACGCCTCGCGCGGCAGGCCGAGGCGGCGGCGCGCGGGGCCGGTGCGATGCGGGAGGAGTCCGGCGCCGCGGGCCAGCAGCGGCGACTCGGGGCGGAACAGGGACAGGTCGACGCCGGGGCTGACGGTCGCGACCCGCGCGGGGTCGGCGCCGTACAGCTCGATCAGCTCGCGGGCCTCCTCGGCGGTGTTGGCGACGAGCTGGTCGGACGAGGCGACGACCTGTTCCTCGCCCGTCACGCGCTCGGCGGGCTCGGGCCTGTCGCCGTCCGCCAGCGCGGCGTTCTTCACCTTCGCCATCGTGTGCATGGAGTGGACGAGCGGGACGCCCCAGCGGCGCTTGGCCGCCCATCCCGCCTGCCCGGACAGCCAGTAGTGGGTGTGGAGGAGGTCGTAGTGGCCGGGTTCGTGGGACGCCTCCGCGCGCAGGACCCCGTTGGTGAAGCCGCACAGCTGGCGGGGCAGCTCGGACTTGTCCAGTTCCTCGAACGGCCCGGCGACGACGTGCCGGACGAGCACGCCGGGGGCCAGCTCGGCGACCGGGGGGAGCGCCCGCGAGGTGGCGCGGGTGAAGATGTCGACCTCGATCCCGCGGGCCGCCAGGCGCCGGGCCACCTCGACGACGTAGACGTTCATGCCGCCCGCGTCGCCCGTACCCGGCTGGTCAAGAGGGGAAGTATGAACACTGACCGTCGCAACCCGGTTGATACGACGCGACACCGGACACCACCTCCGGTAGTGCAACCTATCGACCGCGGTAGGTGTTCCCGTGGCACGGGCGGCAACCGTCGCGCCCGTCCATGGTGACCATCCTCACCTCCCCGGCGGGCGATCTCGCGTGGGACCGGTGCGCCTGGGAAGCTGGGCGCATGCGTAAGACCGCGGTAGTGACCGGAGCAAGCAGCGGGATCGGGGCGGCCACGGCCAGGCGCCTGGCGGCGGAGGGGTTCAGCGTCGTGCTGGCGGCCCGGCGGCGGGACCGCCTCGACGCGCTGGCCAAGGAGATCGCCGAGACGGTGCCGGGCGCGGGCGCCGGGCAGGGCGGCCGGGTCGTCCCGATCGAACTGGACGTGACCTCGCAGGAGTCGGTGGACGCGCTGGCGGCCGCGATCGGCGGCTGCCACGTCCTGGTCAACAACGCCGGGGGCGCGCTCGGGCTCGACAGCGTGGCCACCGCCGACGTGGACGACTGGCGGGACATGTACGAGTCGAACGTGCTGGGCCTGGTCCGGGTCACCAAGGCGCTGCTGCCGAAGCTGATCGAGAGCGGCGACGGGCATGTGGTGAACATCACGTCCCTGGCCGCGCACGTCCCGTACGAGGGCGGAGGCGGCTACAACGCGGCCAAGCACGCCGCGTACGCCGTGAACGAGGTGATGCGCCTGGAATTGGTGGCCGAGCCGGTCCGCGTGACGGAGGTCGCGCCGGGGATGGTGCGGACGGAGGAGTTCTCGCTCGTGCGGTTCCGCGGGGACGAGACGAAGGCCGCCAAGCCGTACGAGGGCGTCCCCGAGCCGCTGGTCGCCGACGATGTCGCGGACTGCGTCGCGTGGGCCGTCACCCGTCCCTCGCACGTCAACATCGACCGCATCGACGTCCAGCCGCGCGTCCAGGCCGCCCCCTACAAGCTCCACCGCGAGCCGTGACCTAGGGCGGGGCCACCGATCGCCAGGGGAGGGTGACCTCGCCCCGGCGCCAGCGGGCCCTGCCGCCGTAGGGCGGACGTGTGAGGACGGGGTGGGACGCGGCCAGCAGCGCGACCGCCTCGGTCCAGCGGGCGCGGGGGCCGAACGCCGAGTGCGGTGCCGCCGTCGCCCAGCAGCGGTCGAACGCGACCAGGAATTCGTGGACGGGCTCTCCCGGGACGTTCCGGTGGATCAGCGTCTTGGGCAGCCGTTCCGCCAGCGTTGACGGGCGGTCGAGCGTCGGAAGGTGCGCCGCGAACGTGATGGTCTGGGGGCCGTCCGGTGTGAGGGCGGCCCACACGGCGCGGCGCCCGATCTCGTCGCAGGTGCCCTCGACCAGGACGCCGCCGGGAGCGAGGCGGGAGCGCAGGCCGTCCCAGGCGTCCCAGGCCGCCGCCTCGCCGTACTGGCGGAGCACGTTGAACGCCCTGACCAGCGCAGGAGGCCGTGCCACGGGCAGCTCGAAGCCCCCGCGCCGAAACGACAGCCCCTCGGGCGGGTCGTCCCGCATGGCGGCCAGGAAGGCCGTCCCCGCGGCGACCCGCTCGGGCTCGATCTCGATGCCGACCACCTCCAGGCGCGGCGAGACGGCCCGGAGCCGGGTGTAGAGCTCGAAGGTGGTGACGGGGGACGCGCCGTATCCGAGGTCGACGGCCAGCGGAGGCTCACCGGCGGGCCCGGCCGAGCGCAGCGCGCCGGTCTGGGTGGCGGCGATCCAGCGGTCCACCCGCCGCAGTCGGTTGGGCGCGGTGGTGCCCCGCGTCACCTCCCCCTGCGGCTTCTGCGTCCGGACCACCCGTCAATTGTCCTCCTGCCCGCACGCTCCTCCACTGAACGAAATTCCGTTCTAGTTCGTTCAGGCCTGTACGCGGCCCGCCGGCGCACGCGATCCTGGCGGCATGCCGGACCTGCGCACGCTGCTCGCCGACCTCGCCGCCGAGGGCGACTCGCTGGACGCCCTCGTCGCGCCGCTGCCCGCCGCGCGCTGGGCCGACCCGACGCCCGCCGAGGGCTGGACGGTCGCGCACCAGATCGCCCACCTCGCCTGGACGGACGGGCAGTCCATCGTGGCCGCCACCGACGCCGGGGCGTTCGCCGGACTCCTGGAGAAGGCGATGGCCGACCCCGGCGGCTACGTCGAGGAAGGTGCCGCCGAAGGCGCGGCCGAGGAGCCCGGGCGCCTCCTCGCGCGCTGGCGGGACGGGCGGCGCCGCGTCGTCGAGGCCCTCGCCGCCGTCCCGCAGGGCGCGCGCCTGCCGTGGTTCGGCCCGCCGATGGGCGCCGCGTCGATGGCGACCGCGCGTCTGATGGAGACCTGGGCGCACGGGCAGGACGTCGCCGACACCCTCGGCGAGCGGCGCGAGCCGACCCACCGGCTCCGGCACGTCGCGCACATCGGCGTCCGCGCCCGCGACTTCGCGTTCCGCAACCGCGGCCTGGCCCCGCCGGACCGGGAGTTCCGCGTCGCGCTGACCGGCCCCGGCGGCGAGGAGTGGACATGGGGACCCGCGGACGCCGCGCAGTCGGTCACCGGGCCCGCGCTCGACTTCTGCCTCCTGGTCACCCAGCGCCGCCACCGCGACGACCTCGGCCTGTCGGCGCGCGGCGCCGACGCCGGGCGCTGGCTCGACATCGCCCAGGCATTCGCCGGCCCGCCCGGCGGCGGACGCCCGCCCCAGGGCCAAGCGTCCGGAGGCCGAGCGTCCGCCACGGCCTGAGAATTCGATCACTGTTCGTCCCGACCGCGTTCGAGCGCGCCGGTTCCGGGAGAGATTCTGGGGCATGACAGTTCTCATTGCCTTCGACGGATCTGACGACGCCCGCACCGCTGTGACCTACGCCGCCCGGCACATCAAACCGGAGCCGGTGGTCGTCCTCACCGTCTGGGAACCGCTGCTGGCCCAGATCGCGTGGGCGCCGCTGGCCGCGGCGACCCCCGTGACGACCACCGGTATGCCGGACGACAAGTTCGAGGAGGAGAAGCAGGCCGAGCTGCTCGCCAAGCGGGGCGCCGAGCTGGCCGCCGCGGCGGGACTGACCGATGTCACGCCGCGCGCCGAGCGCGGGAACGGGCCGGTCTGGGCGACGATCGTGGACATCGCGGACGAGCTGGACGCATCACTGATCGTCACCGGTTCCCGGGGCCTGGCGGGTGCCCGCTCGGTGCTGCTGGGCAGCGTCTCGACCCGTGTCCTGCATCACGTCCACCGGCCGACGCTGGTCGTCCCGCCGCCGAGGAAGGACGAGCGGTAGCTCAGGACTCCTCGACGGCACGCGCGAATGCGTCGTAGGCATCCCGGGTGAACAGCACGAAAAGAGCGTCGGAAACCTTGGTGGGCGTCGATCGGACGGTCCCGACCGCGATCCGGGCGGCGTCATCGACCGGCCAGCCGTAGATTCCCGCCGATACCGCGGGGAAGGCGACGGAGGCGACGTCCAGGTCGTCCGCCACGCGCAGGGACTCGCGGTAGCAGGAAGCCAGCAGGTCAGAGCGGTCCTCGGTGGCGGAGTAGACGGGGCCGACGGTGTGGATGACCCACGCGGCGGGCAGCCGGCCGGCGGTGGTGGCGACCGCCTGGCCCGTCGGCAGGCCGCCCCCGTACTTGCTCGCGCGCAGCTTGCGGCAGTCGTCCAGGATCTCAGGACCGCCCTTGCGGTGGATGGCGCCGTCCACCCCGCCACCGCCGAGCAGGGACGAGTTGGCCGCGTTCACCACCGCGTCCACCTGCTGTTCGGTGATGTCGCCCCGCACAAGGGTGATCTCCATGCCCGCCGTTCCTCCTGCGTCGCGATCCGCCGCCAGATGGAAGAATTATCCTGCTCGGACGGTGCGAAACGCATCATGCCACCCTCCAGCGGTACGCTCGTGACGGACGGGCATCCGGGGGCGGGTGTGCGGCCCGTCCACCTCGCGCCCGGCGGCAGCCACGGAAACCTCCGTCCCAGAGCCGGGCGTGACCTGGAGAGAGTCTCTGCCTATCCTGCGTCGAGACGACCACAAAGGCGTGAAAGTCGTGGAGGTACCCCCTTGAAGATCCTTCTCGCCGGTGCGGCCGGAGTCATCGGCCGCCGGCTGCTCCCGCAGCTCGTCCGGGCGGGCCACGAGGTCGCCGGGACGACACGCCACGAAGAGCGCGCCGGGACCATCCGCGGCCTCGGTGGCGCCCCGGTCGTCGTGGACGCCCTGGACGCCGAGGCCGTCCGCAAGGTCGTCGAGGCCGAGCGGCCCGAGGCGATCATCCATCAGCTCACCGATCTCGGCTCCGAGGACTTCGCGGCGAACTCCCGCCTGCGGATCACCGGCACCCGCAACCTGGTGGACGCCGCGCGGGCCGCGGGCGTCCAGACCATGATCGCCCAGAGCATCGCGTGGCTGTACGTCCCGAGCGACGCCCCGGCCGTCGAGACCGACCCGCTCGACCCGGCGCTGCCCCCGTACACGGGCATCGCGGCGCTGGAGGAGGCCGTCGGCGAGATGCCGCACGGCGTCGTCCTGCGGTACGGGGCGCTCTACGGTCCCGGCACCTGGTACGCGCCGGACGGCGCGATCGCCAAGCGGGTCCGGGCGGGCAGCCTGGCCCTGACGCCCGCGTGGACGTCGTTCGTGCACGCCGACGACGCGGCGTCCGCCGCGCTGGCCGCGCTCGACTGGCCGTCCGGAGCCGTCAACGTCGTCGACGACGAGCCCGCCACGACGGCCGACTGGCTGCCGGTCTACAGCGCGGCTCTGGGCGCCCCCATGCCGGGGACCGCGCGGCACGCCGCCGCCACCGGACGCCCGGTGTCCAACCGCAAGGCGCAGGGGCTCGGGTGGAAGCCGCAGGTTCCGTCGTGGCGCACCGGCTTCGCTCAAATGGGTTGAAGCGCGCACTCTCGTCGGAACGTGACATAAGCCGCTGATCACCCGAATTGGAAAGAACGCTTCGCCAGCCCGTACCAGTAGCCGTCGATGACCGCCCGCCGTCCCGCGGGCGCGTCGGCGGGCGCACCGGCGGGCGTCCCCGCGTGGGCGGGCGTCTCCGCGTCGGCGCCGAGCGAGACGAACAGCGGCGCGAAATGCTCGGTCCGCGGATGGGCGATGTGCGCGGCGGGGGCCTTGGCGCGGAAGTCCAGCAGGGCGTCGATGTCGCCGCCCCGGACGGCGCGGTCCGCCCAGTCGTCGAACTCCACCGACCACGCGGGCGCCGGGCCGTCCGCCTCCGGCGCCTCCTCGCGCAGGTTGTGGGTCGTGAAGCCGCTGCCGACGATGAGGACGCCCTGGTCGCGCAGCGGGGCGAGCTTCCGGCCGATCTCGAAGAGCCGCTCCGGCTCCAGGGTGGGCAGCGACATCTGGAGCACCGGGATGTCGGCGTCCGGGTACATCTCCACCAGCGGCACGTACGCGCCGTGGTCGAGCCCGCGCCGCTCGTCCTGGTGCGCGCCGGGGACGAGTTTGAGCACGTCCTCGGCCAGCGCGGGGGCGGAAGGCGCGTCGTAGCGGACGCGGTAGTAGCGCTCGGGGAAGCCCCAGAAGTCGTAGACGAGCGGCACCGGCCGCGTGGCGGACACGGTCAGCGGCGCCTCCTCCCAGTGCGCCGACACCATCAGGATGGCCTCGGGCCTCGGTAGGTCCGCCGCCCAGCGGGCCAGCTCGTCGGTCCACACGGCGTCGTCGGCCAGCGGCGGCGCCCCGTGGCTGAGATACAGCACCGGCATCCGGCTCATGTCGTCCCCCAAGATCATGCCAAGTCCGGCTACCAACGTAACCGTTAAAACTTGAACCTTCAAGGCTTGAGGCTTCAACTAACTCGGTAGACTGGGACCATGACCGACACGCGATGGCTCGACGAGGACGAGCAGCAGACCTGGCGCGCGTTCCTGTGGACCTCCCGGCTGCTCAACGAGGCCCTCGACCGCCAGCTCCAGCGCGACTCGGGCATGCCGCACGCCTACTACATGATCTTGGCGATGCTGTCGGAGGCGCCCGGCCGGGCCCTCACCATGACCGAGCTGGCCGAGATCGTCCACTCGTCCCCGAGCCGCCTCTCGCACGCCGTCAACCGGCTGGAGGAGGCCGGCTGGGTGCGCCGCGCCAAGCACCGCACCGACCGCCGCACGACGATCGCCGAGCTGACCGACGACGGCCTCGCCGTCCTCGCCGAGGCCGCGCCCGGTCACGTCGCCGAGGTCAGGCGGCACCTGTTCGACCCGCTGAGCCGAGACGACATGCTCCGGTTCCGCGAGACCCTGCACGCCCTCCTCGCCTCCCTCGACCCCGACCACGAGGCCCCCTGCGCCGACGGCAAGGGATAGGGGCAGCACCTGACGCCTACGCGAAGTCCACGGTGTGCGATGACGCGTCGGGGTGGGCGGCGCGGAGGAGGCGCGTGCCCTCCTCGGTCAGGGCCGCTCGCTCCGCGTCCGGGACGGGGGAGAACGGGTCGATGCGCAATGTCGCCGCGCCGCGCTTCTTCTCCATCTTCCACATGCCGTGGACGAAGCCGTCCACGAGGAACGTCGCCCGGATGATGCCGTTGACGGTGAAGACCCGCTTGCGGTGCTCCTCGGTGATGATCCGGGCGCGGTCGGCGTGCGAGAGCAGCAGGTTGTCGAAGTCGGGGACGAACCGCACGGGCGCCGGGGTGTCCGGGTCGGGACGGGGCGCGTCGGGCAGGTCGTACAGCGTGCGGCCGTTCTCGTCCTGGAACACGAGCAGCCGGGGCAGGAGGTGCTGGAACACCTCGCCCAGCCGGGTGAGGCCCGACCACTGCTGCGCGTCCTGCACCGATGCCGGGCCGAACGCGCCCAGGTAGCGCAGCACCATCTCGTCGATGGACGGCTCGGGGACGGGCGACCCGTCCAGCCAGGCGTCCAGGGTGGTGTGCCGGGCGAGCCCCGATGCGCCCCAGATGCCGCGCGGCGGGACCTGCGCCAGCGGCAGGACGCACCGGACCGCCCAGCCGAGCAGTTCGGCGTCGTGGTCCGGCCACCGTTCGGCCAGCACGTTCCTGAGCTCCTTGTCGGAATGCGGCTCCTTTTCCAGCAGCGTCCGGGCCCAGGCGGCGACGGCGGGGAGATCGACGCCGTCGAGGTCGGCGCCCCGCCGGCTCTTCCGGTAGGAGTCCAGGATGGGCTGGGTCAGCGGACGCAGCGCGAGGGCGTCCCGTGCGCTGACGAGGTGCAGCGTGCCGCGCATCAGCACGACACGGACGAGGCGGCGGTCCTCCATCAGCCCGCCCACCTCGTCGAACGCGAAGCCCTCCAGGCGGCTCCACAGCCCGATGTACGGCGGGTTCGGCGCCTGCGACTGCATGCCGACCAGATGCTCGACCGCCTCGACGGCGCTCGTCTCCCGGCGCCGCAGCAGCATCTGCCGGGCGAGCAGGGCCCGGTTGAGCGCCCGCCGCCTGAGGACGGGCGGCGGTGCGGCGTCAGTCGTCATAGCGCCCCCTCAGCTCCTGCCACGTGGGAGGGGGGCCGGGGAGCTCCTCGGCGTCCGTCCGGTGCAGGGCGTCCAGCATCAGGGCGAGATAGCGGTGCTGCAACTGGTTCATCCGCGCGTCATCGCCGATCCGGATCGTGTGCAGATGCTCCAGCAGGACGGAGATGTCGCCCACCTGGATCTCGGGGCGGAGCACGCCCGCGTCCTTCAGGCGGTCCAGCAGCCGCTGCGTGGCGAGGTGGATCTGCCGGCCCTTGTCGCTCATCGCCTCGGTGACCTCGAAGCTGCCCGCGAGCCGCATCGTGAGGGAGCCCGCCCCGATGTCGAGGCAGCGGCGCATGAAGCCGGTGAACGCGGGCCACGGGTCGCCGTCGTCGGCGAGGGCCGTCTCCACCTCGGCCAGGTAGCGGTCCATCCCGTCGTCGGCGAGCCGCTGGAGCAGGTCCTCCTTGCTCTTGTAGCGCCGGTAGAGCGCGCTGATCCCCACCCCGGCGTGCTCGGCGACCGCCGAGATGGGCGCGCCCGGGTCGGCGGTGAACACCGCCCGCGCCGCCTCCCGGATGAGGTCGTCGTTGCGCGCCGCCTGCGCTTTGCGCCCGCTCATGGGCGCTCGTGCCGTGGTGTCCATGCCGCCCATCATAGGGGAACGAAGAATTCCGTTCTACTCATTCCTGCGTCGGGCGGGGAAAGGCGCTGGTGACGCGGCTCAATTACCATCGCGGCCATGACCGATGCCGAGGGAACGGCCGCGCGTCCGCAGACGCTTCCCGGGACGCTGACCTTCCAGCTGGTGACGCTGGGGGCCATCGCGACCGACCGGTTCACCGAGGCGCTCGCGCCGCTCGGCCTCAAGCCCAAGCACGCGGGCCTGATGACGGTGGTGAGCCGCGGCCTCGCGGCGTCCCAGTTGGAGGCCGCCGCCGCGATGGGCGTCGTCCCGAGCCTGGTGGTCTCGCTCGCCGACCACCTGGTCAAGCTCGGCGCGATCGAGCGCGTCCGCGATCCCCGGGACCGGCGGCGGCAGGTGCTCACCCTCACCCGCCAGGGCCGCCGGCTCCTGGAGCAGTGCGCCGCCGCGGCCCGGTCCGTGGACGACGAGCTCGCGGCGGCCCTTCCCGCCGAGCAGCGCGCCGCCTTCGCCCGCTCGCTGAGCGACCTGGCGGGCCGCGCCGGCCTTCCCACCGCCTGATCCGGCCGGGCCGGCGGGTCCGGGGCGTCCTTGGTGAGTCAGGTGGCCATGGCGGTCCTCACTTCGGCCAGCGTCGCCTCCGCCACCGCGTTGGCCCGGGCGTTTCCTTCGGCCAGGACGGCGCGCAGGTGCGTCCGGTCGGCGGCGAGGTCGGCCCGGCGGGCGCGGATGGGGCGGAGGAACTCGTTGACCGACTCGGTCACCACGCGCTTGAGCCCGGCGGCGCCGCCGTCGCCGATCTCGGCCGCCACCGCGTGCGGGTCGCGGGACTGGCAGAGCGCGGCCAGCAGCACCAGGTTAGACACCTCGGGACGGGTCTCGGGGGCGTAGGCGATGCGCCGGTCGTCGTCGGTCCGCGCGCGCTTGATGAGGCGGGCGGTCTCGTCCGGGGTGGCCGACAGCGCGATGGCGTTGCCGCGGCTCTTGCTCATCTTCTGCCCGTCCGTCCCGAGCAGGCTCGGCGCGGCGGACAGCAGCGCGTCCGGCACCGGGAAGACGGGCCCGTACCGCTCGTTGAAGCGGCGCGCGACCGTCCGGGTGATCTCCTGGTGCGGGAGCTGGTCCTTGCCCACGGGGACGAGGTTCGCCTTGCAGAACAGGATGTCGGCGGCCTGGTGGACGGGATAGGTGAACATCAGCCCGCTGACCGCCGCCTGCCGGGACGCGGCGATCTCGTCCTTCACCGTGGGGTTGCGGCGCAGCTCGGCGATCGAGACCAGCGACAGGAACGGCAGCATGAGCTGGTTCAGGGCGGGGACGGCGCTGTGCCGGAAGACCGTCGCGGTGGACGGGTCGATCCCGGCGGCGAGGTAGTCGGCGACCAGGCCCTCGACGTGCTCCCCCAGGTGGTCGGCGACGTCCCGGTCGGTGAGCACCTGGTAGTCGGCGACCAGGACGAACAGCTCGACGCCCGCGCGCTGCAGCCGGGCGCGGTTGGCGAGGGTGCCGAAGTAGTGGCCGATGTGGAGGGGGCCGGTCGGGCGGTCGCCGGTCAGGATCCGGAACGATCCGGGTTCCGCGGCGATGCGTTCTTCGAGCTCGCGGCTGCGGTGCTCGGCGGCACGCAGGGTATCGGTCTCGGCGGGGGCGGCGGTCTGCATGGGTCTCTCCTGGTGGTCGGGGGCTCGTCCGGCCGGACGGCCGTCCCCGGGTCACCGAGAAGAGAAAGGGCCGTCCAGTGGACGGCCCGGGGCATGCGTGAGCTTCGGCCGTCCTAGGACGGCCACCAGCCCAGGCACGCGGTGCGCTTCATGGCCCCAAGCATAGCGCCCAAGATAGGAAGGTCGGCAGATAATCCGGGACGGGACTAGTTGGGTACGCTGGGGGCATGACCGCCATGGCCCCCTCCCGTACCGAACCTGACCTGTCGTTCCTGCTCGACCACACCAGCCACGTGCTGCGGACGCGGATGACGGCGGCGCTCGCCGAGATCGGGCTGACACCGCGCATGCACTGCGTCCTCGTGCACGCCCTGGAGGAGGAGCGCACGCAGATCCAGCTCGCCGAGATCGGCGACATGGACAAGACGACCATGGTCGTGACGGTGGACGCGCTGGAGAAGGCCGGGCTCGCCGAGCGGCGCCCGTCGTCCAGGGACCGGCGGGCCCGCATCATCGCCGTCACCGAGGAGGGCGCGCGGGTCGCGGCGCGCAGCCAGGAGATCGCGGACGGCGTCCACCAGGCGGCCCTCGGTGCGCTTCCCCGCCAGGAGCGCGAGGTCTTCCTGAGCGCCCTGAACCGCCTGGTCACCGGGCATCTGGCCGCACCCGCCGAGAACCCGCGGCCGGTGCGGCGGGCGCGGGAGCGCACCAAGTAGGACCGTCAAGGATCGTCTGTTACGAAACTATCTGCTACGGTTTCTCCTGTGTCCCCCGACCAGGAGATGACCATGTCGCAGACCCCCTCCCCCGCGCCCGGCGCGCGGTGGGCCATACCCGGCACGCGGTGGCCCGTGCTCCGCTCGCGGTGGGCCGCGCTCGCCGTGCTGTCCACCTCGATGCTCATGACGATCCTGGACGGCAGCATCGTCACCGTCGCGATGCCGTCCATCCAGCGCGATCTCGGCTTCACGCCCGCCGGGCTCAGCTGGATCGTCAACGCCTACCTGATCCCGCTCGGCGGCCTGCTGCTCCTCGCCGGGCGCCTCGGCGACCTCGTCGGCCGCAAGGCGCTGTTCATCGCCGGGAACGCGGTGTTCACCGCCGCCTCCCTGCTGGCCGGCGCGGCCGGCGGCCCGGGGCTGCTGATCGCCGCCCGGTTCCTGCAAGGCGTCGGCAGCGCCCTGGCCTCGGCGGTCGTCCTCGGCATCCTCGTGACGCTGTTCACCGGCGCCCGCGAGCGGACGAAGGCCATCGCGGTGTTCAGCTTCACCGGAGCCGCGGGCGCCTCCATCGGGCAGGTCCTCGGCGGGATCCTCACCGACGCGCTGAACTGGCACTGGATCTTCCTGATCAACCTGCCGATCGGCCTCGCCACGATCCTGCTCGCCCTCCCGGCGCTGCCCCGCGACCGCGGGATCGGCCTGGGCGCGGGCGCGGACGCCCTCGGCGCGCTGCTCGTCACGTCCGGGCTGATGCTCGGCGTCTACACCGTGGTCAAGGTCGAGCGGCACGGCTGGCTGTCGGCGCACACCCTCGGCCTCGGCGCGGTGTCGCTCGTCCTGCTCGCCGGGTTCGCCGCCCGCCAGGCCACCGCCGCGAACCCGCTGATGCCGCTGCGGATCCTGCGGTCCCGGAACGTCTCGGGCGCCTACGCCGTCCAGGTGCTCACGCTGGGCGCCATGTTCTCCTTCCAGGTCGTCGTCGCCCTCTACATGCAGAGGGTCCTGGGGTACGGCGCGCTCGGCACCGGCCTGGCGATGCTCCCGGCGGCCGTGGCCATCGGCGCGGTGTCGCTGCTGGTGTCCGCGCGGCTCTCGCACCGCTTCGGCGAGCGCGCCGTCCTGCTGGCCGGGCTGGTCCTGCTGATCGGCGCGATGGGCTGGCTCACCCGCATCCCGGCGGACGCGTCCTACGCCGCCGACCTGCTCCCGGTGATGGTGCTCATCGCGGGCGGCGGGCTGGTACTGCCCGCGCTCACGGCGCTCGGCATGTCCAGCGCCCGCCCGGACGACGCCGGGCTCGCGTCCGGACTGTTCAACACCGTCCAGCAGATCGGCATGGCCTTCGGCGTCGCGGTGCTGACCACCCTGGCCGCCTCCCGCACCGAGGCCCTGCGCGCGGACGGCCGGACGGAGGCGTCCGCGCTGACCGGCGGATACCACCTGGCCTTCACCGTCTCGGCGGGCCTGCTGGTGGCCGCCTTCGCCGTCGCCCTCACCGTCCTGCGGCAGCCGAAGCCCGTCCAGGACGAGCAGGACACCGCCCCCGCCCCCGCGTCCATCACCGCCTGAAGGAGACCACGATGCCCGAGTACGGCCCCGGCCAGGGACCCGGCCCCAAGCCCATCACCGAGGAAGACCTGTCCGCGATTCTCGGCGAGCAGCGGTTCGCCGTCCTGGCCACGAACAAGAAGAACGGTCACCCGCACGTCTCGACCGTCGTCTATTCCTGGGACCCGGCGGAACGCGTCGTCCGCGTCTCGACGACGGCCGGGCGCGCCAAGGTCGCGCAGCTGCGGGGCGACCCGCGCGCCGCGCTCCACGCCTCGTCCCCCGACCACCTGGCCTTCGCCGTGGCCGAGGGCACGGCGGAACTGTCGGAGATCAGCGAGAAGCCCGGCGACGCGGCCGGGCTCGAACTGCTGGCCATGACACCGGGCTTCGCCGATCCCGCCGACGAGCGGGCGTTCCTGAAGCAGATGGTGAAGGACCGCCGCCTCGTGATCCGCCTCCGCGTCACCCGCCTCTACGGAACCGTCCTCCTCGCCGGGCGCCTCGGCGACCTCGTCGGCCGCAAGGCGCTGTTCATCGCCGGGAACGCGGTGTTCACCGCCGCCTCCCTGCTGGCCGGCGCGGCCGGCGGCCCGGGGCTGCTGATCGCCGCCC
>NZ_SMKU01000145.1 GCF_004349215.1 Actinomadura rubrisoli
CCTCCCCCTCCAGGCCGCTGTTGACGATCATGTGGAGGCCGGCCTCCAGGGAGCGTTCCACCAGTTCCCCGCCGTCCCAGCTCCACAGCCGCACCCGGTCGGGCTCGGCGCAGACGAGGTGGAACGGGTCGTAGGCCGGCAGGTCCAGCCCGCCGAGCTTGCCGTCCGCCGCCATGAGCAGCGGGAGCCCGCCGCGCGACGAGCGGGCGTCCTCGGGCGCCATCCGGCCGCGCCCGTTCAGCACCGTCGACACGCGGGGCGTGGACGGGTCCACGGCGAGCCACGTCCCGCCGGCGCGCAGGTCACGGCCACCGACCAGGCCGGGACGGTCAGGCCAGTGGCGGCCGGGCGGCTCCCACGCGCGCTTGACGAACTCGTCGCGCACGCCCGCGAGCAGGACCGGGACCGGGGAGGAGGGGTCGAAACTGATGATCGCCGTACACATGCCCACATTGGAGCATCTCTCCCGAAACGCCCGAACAGCGGGGTCAGCGCCGCGTCACAGGGGCGGCCAGGGGATCGCGGGCCAGTCCTCCGGCGGGTAGGGGTGGATGCGGTGCTTGAGCATCAGCTCCACGCGCCGCCGGGTCGCGTCGACCTCCGTGGCGGTGAGCAGCTCGCCGAGCCGCCTGCCGAGGGCTCCGCCGCGCAGGCCCGCCTCGACGCGGCCGAGCGCCTCCAGCGCCTCGGCGGTCAGCGGCTTGCCCCGCCACTGCCACAGCACCGTCCGCAGCTTGTACTCCACGGAGAAGCACACCCCGTGGTCGCAGCCGTAGACGCGGCCGTCGCCGGGCGGGAGCAGATGCCCGATCTTGCGGTCGGCGTTGTTGACGACGGCGTCGAACACCGACATGCGGCGGATCGGCTCCTCCTCCGAGCGCGACAGCGCCACCAGGTCGATGTCGGGGTCGGGCTCCACCCACAGCTGCACCATGCCGGGCCCGTACGGGCCGTCGCGGTGCACGGTCGGCGGGACCAGCCCCCAGCCCATCTCCTTGGACACCGCGTAGGCCGCGACCTCCCGCTCGGCGAGGGTCCCGTCGGGGAAGTCCCACAGCGGCCGCTCTCCCGCCACCGGCTTGTAGACGCAGGCGGCGCTCACCCCGTCGTGCTCCACCGAGCAGTACAGCGTGGCGTTGGACGCCTGGACGAGCCGGCCCTCCACGCTCAGCCGTCCGCCGAGCAGCAGCCGCTCGGCCGCCTCGACGTCGCGGGGCGACACCGGGCGCCCGAGGCCGCCGTCGTCGGCCGGGGCCCGATCCCGGGAGGACTGCGTCATGCGCCCATTCTCCCGGCCCGTCCACCCATGATCCAGCACAGCGGCGTCTCAAGCGCTCCCATCTAGCCGAGGTATCCGTTCTGGCGGGGGCACACGTGCCCCTCGGCGTCGAGCGGCAGCCCGCACAGCGGGCACGGCGGCCGGCCCGCCGCGACGACCTTCAGGGCCCGCTCGGCGAACGCGCGGGCCTGCGCGGCGCTGATCCGGACCCGCAGCACCGCGATGGCCGGGTCGTCCTCGCCGACCTCGGCGTCCTGCTCGCTCTCGGTGACCTCCTGGGCCTCGATCACGACCTGCTCGTCCTCGGGGTCCCAGGCGAGCGCCATCGTGCCGACCTTGAACTCCTCCTCCACCGGCTGGTCGAGGGGACCGTCATCGCGCAGCTCAGACGGCGTCACCGCCGGGACGGGCGTCTCCCCGCCGCTGCGGCGCAGCACCTCGTCCAGCAGCTCCTCCAGCCGCTCGGCCAGCAGCGTGACCTGGAACTTCTCCAGCCCCACGCTGGTGACGCGGCGGCCGGAGCGCGCCTGGAGGAAGAACGCGCGGTCGCCCGGCCGGCCGACGGCGCCCGCGACGAACCTGTCCGGCAGGTCGTAGGAGATGACGGGCATGGCACCGACCCTACGCGCCGCCGCCGACGACCGCGTCACCCGGTCGAGGACCGCCCTGGCCGCCGTCCCCGGCGGGCGGCTTCGGCAGAAGTTCCCCGACATCGCCGCCGATGTCGTTGAGCCGGACCAGGAACGGCCGCAGCTCGGTGTAGCGGACGACGGTGAGGGACGCCGGGTCGGCCTGGATCCGCTGGAACTGGTCCAGGTGCAGGCCGAGCGCGTCGGCGACCACGGCCTTGATGATGTCGCCGTGGCTGCACACCAGGTACGCCGCGTCCTCGCCGTGCTCGGCGGCGATCCGCGCGTTCCAGTCCCGGATCGCGGTGACCGCGCGGTGCTGCGCGCCGGCCATCGCCTCGCCCTCCTCGCCGGGGAAGCGCACGGCGCTCGGATGCGTCTGGACGACACGCCAGAGCGGCTCCTCCGCCAGCTCCTTCAGCGGACGGCCCGTCCAGTCGCCGTACCGGACCTCGCCGAACCGCTCGTCCGTCTCGACCTTGCCCGCCGGCTCGGGACGCCCCGCGGCGACCGCCTCGGCCGTCTCGACGCACCGGTCGAGCGGGCTCGACACGACCGCGGCGAGCGGGACGCGCTCCAGCCGCCCGGCGAGGGCCGACGCCTGCGCGCGGCCCCGCTCGTCCAGGCGGACGCCGGGGGTCCAGCCGGCCAGCACGGGACCGGTCATGGCGGTCAGGCCATGCCTAACCAGGAGAAGGGTCGTCACAGTATGCACTCTAGGAGATGCCGGGCCCCAGCGTGATCATCGGCGCGATTCCGCGTTACCCCGGCGGATGCGCGACAATGCTTCGCGTGATTGTGGACAAGGCCATCTACGCCGGCGGCAAGCGCAGCGATATCGACGGCGACATCAGCGACGCCTTCGACCTCGCCCGCGCGGACGGCGACTGCTTTGTGTGGATCGGCCTGTTCGAGCCGGACGAGGAGGAGTTCGAGCTCGTCAAGGACGAGCTGCGGCTACACCCGCTGGCCGCCGAGGACGCCGTCTCCGCCCACCAGCGGCCCAAGCTGGAGCGCTACGACGACACGATCTTCGTGGTGCTCAAGACGCTGGCCTATCTCGACGAGACCTCCGACATCGAGGTCGGCGAGATCATGATCTTCCTGGGCCGCGACTTCGTCGTGACCGTCCGGCACGGCGCGGGCAACCCCCTCGGCCCGGTCCGCAAGCACCTGGAGGAGTCCCCCGAGCTGCTCAAGCACGGCGCCGCGTCCGTCCTGTACGCGGTGTGCGACGAGGTGGTCGACCGCTACGGCCTCGTCGCGCACGAGGTCGAGGTCGACATCATCGGCCTGGAGCGCGCCGTGTTCGACCCGGGCGCCCGCGACGTCACCGCCGACATCTACTCCCTCAAGCGCGAGGTGCTGGAGTTCCGCGGCGCCGAGGACCCCCTCATCCCCGTCCTCCAGGAGATCGTGAAGGGCCGCGTCGCCGAATGCGGCGGCACCCGCGAGTACTTCCGCGACGTCCTGGACCACCTCTTGCAGGTGGACGGCCAGGTCGACGCCCACAACGAGCTGCTCAACAGCGTCCTTACCGCGCACCTGGCGCTGCTCGGCAAGCAGCAGAACGAGGACATGCGCAAGATCTCCTCCTGGGCCGCCATCATCGCCGTCCCCACCGCGATCGCCGGGATCTACGGCATGAACTTCGTCCACATGCCCGAGCTCAAATGGACCTTCGGATACCCGCTGGTCATCATCCTGATCGCCTCCATCAGCGGCTTCCTCTACCGGCGCCTGCACAAAAACGGCTGGCTCTGACCCACCCCGATCGCGAGTCATCAGGCGATCACGACTCTCGCCTGGAGGGCATGAAGTCGTCCACCGCGCGGCGTCCCCGATCGGCGCCGTCCGGGATGAGGTGCCCGTACTTGCGAAGCGTGAAGCCGGGTCCTGGTGTCCCAACCACGACGCCATCTTCATCACGTCCACAAGGGCCGCCAGTTGGACCGAGGCGTATGTGTGCCGCAGGGTGTGCGCACCGTTCGCCGGGCCGGGTCCGGCCCCCGCGGCATCCCGCGCCAGATGTAACCGAAGGCCCGCCGGTAAGGCAGGCCAGGCTTCCGCACGAACAGCAGGTCGACAGTGACGAACGCCTCCAGGGACTGGACCTCGACCAGGTCAAGGAGGCCATCACCGCCGAGCGCCACCGGGGCCAGACCCGCGCGGACCTGATGGCCCTCTGCGTGCGCGAACGGCGCTGCCGGCTCTGCGGTGAGGGCCTCGAACGGCGGGTCGTGGTCATCTGCCGACCTCAGGACCTGGGCCGGGGCCGGACCGCCGAGCCCCGCATGCACCCCGAGTCCGCGGCCTACCCCACCCGGGCGTGCCCGATGCTCGTCCTCCACGAGTTCGCGATTACTGAAGGATCTCTGGGCGGGGCGGAGCTGGCGGGGGCGCAGGCCGTGGAAGATGAGCAGGGCCGCCAGAGCCGCGCGGGTGGGGTCGCTGGAGGCCAGTGCCTGGCGCAGGTCGTCGGATCGTTGGGGCAGCGGGATGGTGCATTCGTAGGTTCCGGCGGGGATCTGGCTGGTCGGATCGTTGAAGACCCGCCGCCGGCCTTTGAGGACACGGAAGATGGCCCGCAGTCCCAAGCGCAGGTCGGTGCGTTGCGCACCGGCCTGGGCCAGAGCGGCGTGGACGTCGGCGCGGGTGATCTCGCGCAGCGACTGGTGGCCGCGGGCCCATTGCCGGAGCACCGGCAGCACAACGGTGAACTGGTTGCGGATCGTGCGGTCGTTGCGCGGTCTGGTCCGCGGCGGAGTGGTGCTGCCTTCCCGGGAGATCGTGAACCACAGCCGCAGTTCCTCGGCCATCGGTGCGGGCAGCGTGCGGACGCGGTCGTTGAACCAGGTGACGATGACCGGGATCAGATCGTCGTCCAGGGCGCCGGCGACCCGCAGTACGCCGGTCGTCAGGTCGACGGGAAGACCAAGCCGGCGCAGCAGCCGCACGTCGCCGGCCCTGATCGCAGCGCCGGGGGTATCGGCCGGCGCCGGCAGCAGGCGCAGACCGCGACGGACCGCCGAGACGGTGTCCACCGCCCAGCCGAACCTCTCGCCCTGCTCGACGGCGACGGCCTCCAGCGCGGGCTGCGGCGGGTCGGGGTGGCGGGTCAGGCGGGTCAGGTCGCGGGCGGCGGGCATCAGCACGAGTTGGTGGTGGCGCACCAGCACGATGAGGCTGGGCCGCGGTCGGGTCCGCGAGCGAGTGGTCGGTGCCCGCCGTTTCCGGCGCAGCTCGGCCGGGGTCGCCAGTGCGAGCCGCTGTTCCAGGTCGCTGATGAACAGCTGGTGCCCGCCGGTCACGGCCTCGGGCCCTGGCAACTCGGTCAGCTCGCAGGCCAGCGCACGGGAGCGCCGCCAGCACAGCCGACACAGGCCGCCGCCGTTGAGCGAGTCCACCCGATCGCAGCCGGGGGAGGGCCGCTGGCCGGGATTGCGGCGTCGCCAGTCGCGGCAGGCATGGCAGATGCCGCTGGTGGTCTTGAACAGGCCCCAGGCCAGGCAGTGCGGGCAGGAGTCGGGCAGGACGGGCGCGTACTTGTGGCAGCGCTGGCACAACCCCGAGGTGTAGTAGAGGGTGGTGGACCCACACGCCCGACATGGCGGCGGCGTGCGCGGCCCGCGGGTCCGGCAGCCGTAGCAGTAGGTGGCCTTGGGATGGGCGACCGGGCGTTCCCCGCAGCCAGGGGCAGGGGCGCGGGTGCGGACCCCTCATGCCGGAGGCAGGGTCCGGTTGCGACCCAGCCGCGGTGTCCGGGACGGGGTGCCTTCGGCGGCCTGGGGCTTGCTCGGCCGCCGCGCCGCGACTACAGCGGTCGGGGTGCACTCCAGCACCGCGCAGATCACATCCAGGTCGTCCAGCCGGAGGGTGGTCGGCGTGCCGGCCCACAGCGCCGACATCTTGCCCGCACTGATCTCCAGGCCCGCCTCGGCGAGCCTGCGCCACATCTCGGTGGACTTCCAGATGCCGTTCTCGGCGGCCTTCATCCGCAGGTTCCAGCGCATCGCTCTACCGTTCTTGTTGGAGTCGGGCGGCCACGCGGGCGTTGGCGCTGGCCCAGCCCGCTCCACGTGATCGTCGTGGACGTGGATGTACCGGGTCGTGGTCGACAACCACTCGTGCCCGAGCAGTTCCTGGATGGCCTTGAGGTCCATCCCCCGCTCATACAGCGAGGACGCGCAAAAATGCCGCAGCACATGCGGCGTCAGGCGCCCGTCCCACGCCGGCAGGAGGCGGGCCACCGTCTCGGTCAGCCCGGTGCGCAGCGCGTTGTCCCCGGCCCGGCTCACCGGCCGGTGAGCCGATCACGGCGTTCGCTGGGCAGCAACGGTGCATCCGGGTTGTCCCATTCGTCATCGAACGGTGGCGCACGTCGTTGAGCCACCACTCCAGCAGCGCGTCCACCTGGTTGATCGCCGACACCAGCCGAGGCTTGGGCCCGCGGCCGCGGCTGCCCTTGCCGAAGCGGACGTGCAGCTTGCCGCTCGGCCCCAGGTCGGGCCGCCGGTCACGGATGTCGAGCAGCACCGTCTCGTTGATCCGCAATCCGGCTCGCCGCCACAACGACGCCACCAGGTAGTCCCGGGCAGCGGGCAGGAACCTGCGGCCCTGCGGCAGGCCGTCACGCCAGCCGCCGAACAACGCCTGGACCTCGGTGGTCGAGGGAGGAACGCGCGGTGTCCCGTAGTCGGCCTTGGACGGCCGGTTGAACTCATCGATCGGCTGGATCACCACGTGCCCGGTCAACCGGTTGATGTCAGCCTGGTACCGGGCGATCACAAAGTCGAAGAACTGCGCGATCGTGATCGCCTTGCCGTAGACCGTCAACCGGGCACGGCCCTGTCTGCGCTGCGCGCCAAGGAAGGCATCGGCGGTGACCTACGCCGACCACAAGGTCCCGCTGGCGCGCTGGAAGGCCATGGGCGGCGACCCGAACGACCCGGCGCACCTCGCGCCCCCGCATGGAGCTCTCAACCGGTGCGCCGAGTGGGGGCGCTGCTGCAACGAGTCCGTGGGCGATCGCCTCTACGGGCCGCCAGTGCGGGGCTCTCGGAACTGGTAGCAGTCTGCGCCAGCGACGGCGCTTGGCCCAGCGCTTACCGCCGAGATAGATGGCACAGTCCTCGGCAGTCCACCGGTCGCTGTTGTCTCCCGTGGCTGCGAATTCGCGGAGCGGCGCAAGAACTCCTTTGAACAGCACCTGCCAGAATCTTGGGGTCAGGGTATCGACCGAAGCGCGATCTTCGGTCATCTCAGTGGCACGCAAGATTCCGTATCCGACTCGATGGGCGACCGCCGCTGCCATGGCCCGCTCGTCTGACCGGTCAAGGAATAGGGGGTGCAGGAGCACCGCGATCACCACGATGACGGCATGCTCCTCATCCTGGGAAGGCTCGACCATTCCGGCTGCCTGCAACATGCTCCGCCGCGCGGACTCCGGTTTTATGGGCATGGCCTCACTCGATCCCTCTGTTCATGATCGCCATCACTCTGCTGTGATTTCCGCTAAGGGCTATTCCGGCCCGTCCCGGCGTGCTGGGACGGGCCGGAAGGGGATCAGCCCGGTACTCGACTACCCTTTCGAGAACCCTCCCTCAGTTATGTTCCAGCGCTGACTCCGTGCCGGTTCACCGTTAGTCGAATAGCAGTCCCAGACATGGATCGTGGCACCGTCCTGCCAGGTGGGTCCTTCGACATCGAGGCAGCGGCCGCCTGCGAGGTTTTTGAGTTGCGTGTGCGGGCTGTTGTTGAACGGAATCCTCTCCCATAGCTGGTTGGGTCCGGTGTGACACGTATGCTGGTAGACCACGTTTCCGTTGCCGTTCGGACTGTCTTCGGATTTGTCGAGACATTTCCCGGACCCCTCGTTGATGAATCTGAAGAGATCGTGACCGTTGACCGTGCCGCCGTGCTGAGGGATCCACCGCTGATTGCTCACATCCCCGGTGGTCCTGATAGCCCACAGGTGCACTCTGCCTCTGTCTTCCTTCGACCAGCCGGCCACGTCGATGACCTTGATAGGCGCCCTGAATCCGCCGATCGGGAAGCTGTCCAGCTCGTCGCGGTCGGCCGCCTGCGCGAGTGTGGTGGTGCCCGCGAGCATCCCCGCGATCGCGACTCCGGCCATCAAACCCGCCGCGATCCCTGTTGTTCTCATCCGCTTCCACATTGCTGTCGTTCCTCTCCGCAGAGTGGGTCGGTCGTCAGTGAGGACGCTCAGGGGGTTTCCTTGGTCTGCGAACGCCGTTGACCTCCACTGGTCATAATGTGTCAAGCATCGCCATTGACGGATACTGACACTTCGCCTAAGTGAGACAAATCGGCGCACCTAAGTGGGGCAAATCGGCTTCGCCCCGAATAGGGAGGTGCCATGGCTGATCTTGAGACGGCCCCACGCGCCGACCTGGAGCGGTGGGGCCCGGAGGTCGCCGGGTCGACCGTGGCCGAGCGCCGCCGCCGGCGCCGGGCCGCGGGAGAATGATCCCGACGCTGGACGGGGTGGCCGAGCCGCGCATCTGCACGGTGCCCAAGTTCGCCACCTCGGCGGGCCAGGAGTGCATCGACCTCGCCGCCAAGGCCGGGCTGTGCCTGGACCCGTGGCAGCGGTGGGTGCTGGACCGCGCCCTCGACGAGCAGGGGGACGGCCGGTGGGCCGCGTTCGAAGTCGGCCTCCTGGTGCCCAGGCAGAACGGCAAGAGTGCGATCTTCGAGGCGCGCGTCCTCGCCGGCCCCTCTTCAACGAGGAACTGCTCATCTACAGCGCCCACGAGTTCAAGACCAGCCAGGAGATCTTCCGCCGGATCCTGGCGGTATATGAGCCGATGCGAAGCCGGCGCGTCCATTGGCTCGGCTCGACGCCGGGGATGCCTCATGGATCTTGGTATTCGGGCAGGTGGCGTGATGGCGGGTACGGTGCTTCGTCATGAGCTGACCGACCCTCATGGCGGCTGGCTCTGACCCACCCCGCCCGGTCGGCCCGGCGCGGCCGGTGCTGAGCTGGGTCGAACGCCTCTTCCTCGTCCGAGAGCGGCTTGTAGTGGTGGACGAACCCGACGCGTGAGCGCATCCGCGGGGTGCGGGCGACGCGCCTCGTCAATGTCGGTCAGCTCGGGTTCCAGTATGCAAAGCGCGACATGGCCGCAAAGCGCGACATATCCGGGACGTGATCCGGGCCTGGGCATCGCCGGGGGCGGGAAGGTCCCGGACCGGAGCGGACGCGACAGGAGAAGGTGCCGGGTGAGGTCATGAGCGTTCTGGGCGTTGAGGCGGTTCCTCCGGCCCCGGGTGCCCTGCCCTTCCTGGGGCACGCGGTGGCCCTGGCACGGGACCCGTTCACCTTCTTGTCCTCGCTTCCCGCCTACGGTGACCTGGTCCGTATCCGCCTGGGGCCACAGACCGTGATCATGACGTGTGACCCCGGTCTGACCCGGGCCATGCTGGTGGACGACCGCACCTTCGACAAGGGCGGCCCGTTCTACGACCGGGCACGGGAGGCCTCCGGCGACGGGCTGGTGACCTGCCCGCACCAGTTGCACCGGCGCCAGCGCCGCCTGTGCCAGCCCGCCTTCCATCCGGCGCACTTCCCCGCGTACACCACGGCGATGGTCACCACGGCCCTGAGCATGGCGCGGTCGTGGCGCCATGGACAGGTCATCGACGTCAACCACGCCATGGTGACCATGACGATGCGGGCCATGGTGAAGGCCATGTTCGCCACTCGGTTGTCGGCGGCGACGGACCGGCAGGTCGTCGACGACCTCACCGTCGCCACTGCGGGGATCTTCCGCCGCATGCTCACCCCGCCCCGGCTCACCCGCGTACCGACCCCCGGCAACCTGCGCTACAACCGCGCCCAGGCGCGCCTGCGGCGGACCATCGCCGACGCCGTCAGCGACCGCCGCACCGACCGGGCCGCCGACCAGGGCGGCCTGCTCTCGGTCCTCCTGAGCGCCGAAGACCCCGACAGCACCGGCGACCTGCGGGCCCTGAGCGACACCGAGGTCGCCGAGCAGGTGCTGACCTTCTTCCTCGCCGGCGCCGAGACCACGGCCAACCTGCTGGCCTGGACCTTGTACGAGCTCGGACGCGCCCCCGGCCTCCAAGAGCGCCTGCATGCCCACACCGCGAGCGTTCTGCGCGGCCGGTCCCCCTCCTTCGAGCTCTTGCCGGAGCTGACCTTCGCCGACCACGTGGCCACCGAGGCGCTGCGGATGTACCCGTCCGCATGGTTCCTGACCCGCACCGCCGCACACGACACCCGCCTGGGCGAGGTGTCCCTGCCGGCCGGCACCACGCTCGCCTACAGCGCGTACCTCATCCAGCGGCGCCCCGACCTGTACCCCGACCCCGACCGCTTCGATCCCGACCGCTGGGAAGGGCACAAACCCGGCCGCACCGCCTACATCCCCTTCGGCGCAGGAGCCCGCAAATGCATCGGGGATCGCTTCGCGCACAGCCAAGCCATTCTGTCCCTGGCCGCCATGACCTCCATGTGGCGATTCGTTCCCCTCACCGACCGGGTCCCCCGTCCCGCCGTCCACGCCACGCTGATGCCCCGCGGGCTCCGCATGCGTGTCATGGCCCATCCCCGGCTGTAGCTGATCCACACGGAGAACGACCCCGTCCGGCACAACGCCACCGCCGCGCCGCGTCCGGCCAGCAGCGGGCGGCGACGGACCGTGTCAGCTCCGCAGTCCAACGAGACCCCCACCGTGACACCCCGCTTCCCGACTGCCAGGGAGGAGGCTCCCAATGCATGCAGCGGCGACGCACGATCGCTCATCGGCCACTGATACCTACCTCAGCTCCTCGACCAAGCTCTGGGACGGCTCGCTGCTGAGCGAACTCGTCACCCCACGCCATGACCTCAGTAAGCGGGTGCGGCCCTTCCCGGTACAGCGCAACTACTTCTACGCCGCGGCGATGCACCACAGCGCCAGGTGGCTGCGCGAGCAGATGGCAATGGCACCGGCCGAATACCAGCGGCTGCTGCGCGAGGACGTCGGGGGCTTTGTGTCCTGGGTCTATCCCGACGCCACCGCGGGGCAGATCAGAGCCCTGAGCGACTTTCACTTCTGGGCGGTCCGGCTGGACGACCTCATGGACCGCAAGACCGCCGCCGCCACCAGCCTGTCGGCCTGCGCCCTATTGGAGACCGTCGGCGCCGCCGAACTGGCGCCCTTTGACGACTTCTTCGGCCGTATGCGGGCCCTGGGTATGAGCCGGCGGTGCGCCGACAGATTCACCCACGCCTTGCGGCTGTACGGGGCCTCCTCACGACAAGAGGTCAAGGCCCGTGAAGGCCAGGCACGGTTCGGCTCCGTCTCCGGCTACATCACCAATCGCCGCACCTCGGCCGCGATGCCCGTCTACTACGCCCTGGCCGCCTGGATCTCGCGCATCGACCTGCCCGAGGAGCTCTACCAGCACCCGGTGGTAACGCGGCTGGAGAACTCCTGCAGCGACTACTCGCTGCTGTATAACGACGCCGGCTCCTTCATCAAGGAACGCCTGGCCGGCCGCAGCGAAGGAACCTTCGTCCGACTGCTGTCGCAGCAACAGGGCCTATCAGTGCAGGACACCCTCTACGAGATCGCCGACATGGCGGCGGCCGCAGCCGACGACCTGGAGGCCACCAGCGACATCATCGACGGCTGCGGGCTGCCCGTGCATCAGCGCGAGCAGATCCACCGCTACGCCGACGCCCTGCGCAAGTTCGTCGGCGGCGTCAACCACTGGAGCAACCACACCTGCCGCTACCTGGTGGGACAACCGTTGGTGGACACGCCGGCCACCTCCCGCGCCGGAGACGTCCACCACCTCCGACCCGCGGCCATACCGCATGAATCACACCGTCCCGCATCGATGACGGGCCGGCCGAACGACGACAGGTGGCGACCGTGGCAGTGACGAACCAGTGGCCGACGACGACCGCGCGGAGAGTCGAAACCGCGCTGGCCACCACAGCCAAGGAACTGTCGGCACACGATCCCCGCCTTGAGCATTTCTACGTGCCGGACGGAGGGTATGCGCCGCTGACCGCAGGGACCGGCTCAGAGGTGCTCAGCCTCAGAGCCCGCATCGCCCCGGCCCACCGCAGGCCCGGATACACCGTCTGGGCGATCTTCCAGGTCTTCGACCCCGGCCAGCCGAACCTGGCCCTGCTGCGGATGGTCGAACAACGCGATCGCGACGGCGTGCCGGACCAGAACCCTCGGCGGCCGCTCTACAACATGGACATCGACCGCCGCCTATGCCGGGTCTTCATGCCGGTCTTCAACCGGGCGCTGAACGATCTCGATTCCACCGGTCGCGGCCAGAGCCTGTATGTGACCTGTTTCCACGGCCGCCTCACCAAGACCAACCTGATCCAGCAGCCTTGGCTGGCCGCCGGGCTCTTCCGCCGATTCCGCCCCGACGGCCAAGCCGCCATCATCTACGCCGACTTCCACGAACCGCTCGGAGCCCCGCTGGTCCACCTTGCCCAAGCCCTCACCGCCCGCGGCAGCACCCACCTCATCCCCCGCACGGCGACCGCATCGGCGACCCGCTCCCTGTTGCGCAGTCCAGACGGCACCATTTGGCAACTGGGCGGCATGTCAACGGCCATCGACCACGGTGTCACCCTCGCCCGGCACTATCTCGCGAGACCGGACGCCCGCATCCCAGGCCGGACGTCCTGAGGCCGATAGGGCCGTCAGCGAGTTCAACGGGCAGGGTCCGGGCGGGCGCCGCATAAGAGTCAACCGTCCGAAGCGAGACCCAGTCGGCAGGTGATTGACGGAGCCTCCACCAGCACGCCCTGCATCGCGTTCTTCCCCGGGAGGTCGGTGCGACGGGCCGCCCACGACCCGGTCCGGCATCCGCAGGCGCCTGAACCAACGATCGGGGGGACGGTATCCACGCCACCTCCCGCTGGGATTCACATGCGCTCCGGTGATGGCCGGTCCGGTGGCGCATGGTCATGTGGAGGGCATACCGGGGTCGAGCAGGGCGGCCCCGGCGAGTCGGCGGTGTTCACGCCGGCAAGGTGTTTCGTAGGAGTGGGCGCAGCCGCCCTGTTCGACCTTGCACTGGTCGAAGTGCCCCTCGAACCCGAGCCGGTTGGTCCGGGGGTGGTCAGTTGGGGCGGATGAAGGCCCGGATCCTGGTGCGGCGGTCTCCGGGCCTTCGGCGTCTGGTCAGGGTCAGCCGCCGATGAGCTGACAGTCTTGGCCGCGCACCCAGAGCCCGCCCTCGGCCCAGCCGGTTGCGCAGCGGTAGAGGGTCTGGGTTCTGCCGTCGACGATGATGAAGCCCGACAGCGGGCCCCGGGCCGCAGTGTTGCAGTTGCGCCCGAAGACCGTGGGGAGCTCGGCGGCCACCTCCTGGCAAGTGATGATTTCGCCTGCTTGCGTGGCGGACGCGGTGGCGGCGGACGCGGCGGGGCCCGCAGCGGCGAGGGCGGCCGTGAGGGTGCCGGCCGCCAGGGTGGTCCTGGCCGTCCAGCGTGCTCGCTTGGGTGTGCTCATGTTCTTTCTCCATGGGAGGTGTGGCCGGAAGGGCGGCCGTCTGGGTGGGAGGAAGGGTCTCGCCGCCAGCCCCAGCATAAACCTGCAGTAGTCAATCAACTACTCACTGCGAAGGAATACGTGCGGGTTCGTGCAGTACACGAATCAGCCGGTCACGTTCAGCTACTCGTGGTTCGGGACTCGCGAAGAGGACACAGAGTCGGGGCGTCCGTCCGCCGGGCAGCCGTACTGATCAGCGCGCCGCGGTGCGCGCCGCCGCGACGACCGGTCCCAGCCGGGCGTCGATCGCCGCGCACGCCCCGGTGAGATCGTGGCAGGGCGCCAGCGGGTCACCGGTGGACGAGATGAACCACGGCACCCCGCTCACGCCCGGCTTCACGCGGATGCTCTCGCCGACACCCGGCAGTTCGGGCGCGACCACCCGCAACAGCGCGGGCCGCTCGTCGTAGCGCGGGGACGCGGACCAGCCAGCGGCGGTCAGAGCACGGGCGAGGGTGTCGAGATGATCCGTCGCGGTCACCGGCAAGGCGGCGCGGCGGCCAGGGACGCCGACGACGTCGTCCCCGGCCGCCGCGCCAGGACACAGGACCTCCGCCTGTCCGGCCGTGGAATGCCGAGCGGCCAGTCCCGCGAGGAGCAGGCGGGCGCGGGAGGCCGCCGTGCGCAGCCTCCCGCGCCTGCTGGGGACGACGCCGCGCAGGGCGGTGATGCGCAGCGCCGTCCCCGGCCTGGGAAGCCACGGCATCTAGATCGCCGCCCGCCGCAGGTACCAGTCGACGGCGACCGCCAGCGCCTCTGCGCTCGGCGCCTCGACCAGACGCGGGCCGTACCGCGACGGCACCAGGGCCCACCACATCCTTGTGGCCTGTCCCCACCACGTGGTGATCGCGGCGGGGATGCTCGGGGGCGCATCGCGGACGGGCGGCAGGTCGAGCACGGTGTCGGTCAGCCGGTTCATACCCGGTCCCCGAAGGACGCCAGGACGGCGTCGACGGCCGCCAGCGGGTCCTCGATCGGCCCGATCACCCGGCCGCCCGCCAACCAGCGGAACAACCCCAACCGGCACGTCAGCATCTGCGTGCGCCCGCCTGGACCCGTCGCGGTCAGCGTCGTGTCGTAAGCGGTGGCGGTGATGCCGCACTTGCGCAGCTCGACCGCCAGATCCCGCAACGCCAGCCGGGCGTCGATCCCGGCCGCCTCGTGCAGCAACTCGCGCAACAGCCCCGCCTCATCGGCCTGCACGCCGAGGAAACCGCCGTGCCCGGGCGGGACGAGCCGCGAGGCGCACCAAGACGCTCCGTCCGGCTCGTCCTTCACCTCCACCACCCAGCCGGGGAACTCCTCGACCAGGGCACGCCACGCCTCCGGCCCGCTCACCGCGCACCTGCCTCGTCCTCGGCGACCTCACGCAGCTTCGCGCGCAGCCCGTCGGCCGTGTCCGCGTCCAGCTCCGTACACACGCGCGCGCCGAGCAACCGACCGTCCAGCCGGGCGCGTCTGGTGGTCTGCGTCGCCCACCACCGGCCGGTGTCGGTGGTGTAGATGATCGACCAGCGCGGGAATTCGTCCCGCAGCGCGGCCTTCTCCGCCTCGTTGTCGTGTGGGGATGCTTGTCTCGCACACACCGTGAACCGTCTCCTTGCGGATCGCTTGCGTCGTGTGACACACAGTGACGCCGGAAACGGTTAAGAACCACGGACGGTGCAACCCTGTCTTCATGATCGCGAGCGGACGACTCGGACCCGGCTCCCCGCCGGCGGGACGATCGGATCGTGTGACAAGGACAGAGCGCCCTAGTCTCCGAGAGCCAGGGCCTTCACCAACGTGCGCGTCTCCGGCGTCAGGCGCCGCTCGTGCTCGCGCAACTCCGTCGTCACCGCCCGCGCCACGCGTTGGTGCCGGAACCACACCGGCGACACCTTGTGGGCGTCCAGCAACGTTCTAGCGGCCGTACGGTGATGCCCGGCGTCGAGGTGCGCCTGTGCCACGTCCATCAGGTGTGCGCCCCAGGAGATGCCCTCCAGGTCCCCGGGGGTGTGCGCGGACGGCGGCCGGATGCGCTTGGCCGCCTCCAGCGCCCGGCCGGGCTGCTTGAGAGTGCTGTATCCGTACGCCCCCTGCATGGCGACCGCCGATCCGTCGAACCAGCTCCGGTACATGATCACGCGTTTGCCCACCCGTTCGGCGCCCGCCCCCGCCAATCTCAGGTACTCCGTCGGGTCGCGGTCCTGCGCGACGGCCGGGGCCACCGCGGTCAGCAGCAGGTTCCCCCATACTGCGGTCCGGCGCTCGTCGCCGTCACGGTACGAGGGCTCGATCCGCTCCGCTGTATCGACGACCAGCCGCTCGGCCTCCTCGTAGCGGTCCTGGTGGAGCAGAACCCAGGAGTAGGCGGCGTGCATCCATGCCCACAGCAGAGGATCGTCGCCGCCGTGCGCCGTGGTGACGGCCCGCTCGGCGGCGACCATGCCGAGGTCGGTCCGGCCGATCTGGGTCAGCAGGGCGCTGGTGACCTCGTAGGTCTGTGCGAGCGACTGCGCCGCCGGCGCGCCGAGCGCGGCGTGGGTGATGCGGGCCTCGCCGATGAGGCCGGGCAGCATGGCGAGCAGCTCACCGAAGTCGCCCATGCGGTACAGGCAGTGCGCGCGGGTGACCGACCGCTCCAGTTGTTCGGGCGGCGTCGGGTCATCGGTGTCATCGCGGTCCAGTCCCGGGAGCAGGCTCGGCGAGAGCAACGCGTCCCGGAGGGCGAGAACGCTGCCTCCGTCTCGGTCGGTTCCGAGCCGCTCGCGCTTGCCGACCAGCGCCGAGACCTCGACGTCGAGTGCGGCGGCCAGCTTCGCCAGGGTGGTCATGCGTGCGGTGTGGCGGCGGCCCTGCTCCAACTTGCTGATGACGTCCACTGACACGCCGGCGGCATCGGCGAGCCCTTCCTGGGACAGGTCTCGGTCGGTCCGGATACGGCGAAGATTGCGGCCGATCATGCTAACTTCAGACATAGGCCCTGCACCTCCCTGGGTGTCTCGACAACCTCAGGCTAAGGCGCAGGGCCTCTTGACGTCAGGGGGTCTGAGCACCCGGCCACCCCGGCGCCCTTCGGCTCACCCTTTTTCCATATTTGCCCTGAACTCAAGATATAGACTCTCATTGGGCGTTGCGTATTGGTTCATCTTGTGCGCCTTCCTGGCCCAGTCAATGGGATTCGCGGCGAGCCTCAGCAGACTTCTTCCGACCTGGGCCAGATTCTTGCCGCCGTCCGCGGCGTCGCACGCGGGCTTCATCGCATCGAGAGACCTCAGCATATTTCGCCTCTCCTCAAGATACCGGTCACAGACCGCCAGCATGGCCAGCGTGTAGAAGTCCTTGGTGGCCGCCAGCTGCTGGGTGCCGATCGAGGCCCTCTGGATGATCTTTCCCTGGAGGAGAGGCGAATATACGGCGAAGAGGGCCACATGAGCCGACTCAAGGTGGGTGACCACAGATCTGAGCGAGTGGAACTTGTCGTCCGACGAGGCGGCGCGCTCCAAGGCATACTTCGCGGACATCAGCGAATTCTCCCCGATCGCTTCAAGGTGGCTTCCGAGGGAACCGCCATAGACGAACTTCGCGATAGAGGAAGCGCTGACCGATGCGTCGATGAATATCGAGAACGAGACGTCCAAGAGAGTCTCCACAGGTCCGCCGACCGCTTTGGGCTGATTATCCCATCGCGGGGCGCCCGATCCAGCGGAGACGGTGAACCGGTTCGCCTCATATCGGATCGGGTGCGGCGGCGTACGCGGCCAGGCCGTCGGCCATTCGCTGCATGAAGCGCGTCAGGTACCACTGCCAGAACGGTCCTGTAAGGGGCAGCCTTGGCCGGAAGGTTCCCGTCCAGGTGATGTCGGTGCCGCCGTGCGGTGACTCGGCCAGTTCGACGGTGCCTCTATAGGAGCGGAACGGGCTGCCCGTGTTCTCGTAGACGAACCGCCGGTCGGTCACCAGTTCAACGATACGTTCCCGGGCGACCCCTCGGCCGGCGCGGAAAATCCGGATGTCGCCGACCTGCTGCCGCTTTTCCGGGTCGGCGCCGTCCTCCAGCTCGACGGAATCGATCGGCGACCACGATGGCCAGGTCGCCGGGTGGACGAGGGCCGTGAACACGGCTTCGGGGCTCGCCTGGGAATGTGAGGTGACGGCGTAGGTGTACGGCATCCCGTCACGCTATGGCGCCGACGCCGACGCGGGACATGCGTCCGATTGCGGTCCTGCCGGTCACATCTTGCGGTACACCGACGGACGGACGCCGACGTGCCTCAGGAACGCCGAGGACAGGCTTCCGGGGCTGGAGAAGCCGCAGCGTTCGGCGATCTGCTCGATGGTGAGACCGGTGTCGGCGAGCCGCTCCCGCATGGTCGCGATGCCTTTGCGGACCGCCGTGTGCTCGGGGCCCGGCGGGGGCTGGTCGCGGGTCCGGGTCAGCAGATGCGTCACGAGGAAGGCCGCGGCCGATTCCGCGTACAGGTCGCCGGCGTCACGGGCGGCCGGGAGCGCGCGCATGAGGTGTTCGACGACCGCGTCGCCTGTGCCGAGGGCTGCGGAGAGCGCCTCGAAGTCCGGTGCGGGGCCGCCCAGTTCGGCCGCCGTCCGCTCGACCGTGGCCCGCGGTATGTGCACCTGGACGCTCCGCATCGCGGACGTCGCATGGTAGCTGCGCACGGTCGGGTGGCCGGGGAGCATGAGCTCCAGGCGGCCGGGGACCCAGCGCCGCCGGGACGCCCTGCCGCCGTCGTGCGTGCGCATCACCGCGTCCCCGCTCGTGCAGAGCACAAGGTGCAGGTCGGACACCCCGGGCAGCGGCAGGGCCTCCGCCTGCCGCGCGTGGGCGAAGCTCTGCACGAGCAGCGACCGCCAGCCCGAGTCGTGCCAGCTGCAATAGGTGCGCCGCACGTACTCCGCCATGTCGAAACCCGCGTACGGCACCAGGTCGAAGTCGGACGAGTCGAACACCGCGTCAGCCCTTGCGGGCCACCCCGCCGACGCAGGCGACGTCGGGGACCTCCGCCGGGGCGTGGGGGTCGGGGCGCCAGCGCGTGACGGGGACGACGCCGGGCTCCACCGGGTCCAGGCCGTCGAGGTAGCCGGCGATCTGCTGGGGGCTGCGGGGGGTGTAGGCGATCGCGCCGCTGCCGGCGTTGTAGGCCCGGATGGCCTCCACGTAGGCGGGGTCGGTGTCGGTGCCGTCGTAGACCGCCAGGTAGCTGCCCGCAGGCAGCGCCGCCATCAGGCGCCCCACGATCGCGCGGGCCTGGTCGTAGTCGTCCACCAGGCCGAGGATGCCCATCAGCATGAGCGCCACCGGGCGGGTGAGGTCCAGGGTCCTGGCGGCCTGCGCGAGGATGGCGTCCGGGTCGCGGACGTCGGCCTCGATGTAGTCGGTGGCGCCTTCGGGGCTGCTGGTCAGCAGCGTCCTGGCGTGCAGCAGCACCAGCGGGTCGTTGTCGACGTAGACGATGCGGGCCTCGGGCGCCGTCCGCTGGGCGACCTCGTGGGTGTTGTCCATGGTGGGCAGCCCGGTGCCGATGTCCAGGAACTGCCGGATCCCCGCCTCGCCGGCCAGGTACCGCACCACCCGGATGAGCATGCGGCGGGACTGGCGGGCCATGTCGACCATGCCCGGGAACGTCTTGAAGACCTCCTCGCCGGCCTGCCGGTCGACGGGGTAGTTGTCCTTGCCCCCGAGCAGGAAGTTCCAGACCCGCGCCGAATGCGGCACGGAGGTGTCGATCCTGGGATCCGGACCCATCCCGGCGTCGGAAGTCACCCCTCGATCATACGTGCGGGCGCCGCCGCCTCAGGGGGCCGGGCCTCGCCTCAGGGGGCCGGGCCTGGACGGGGCGGATCCGGCGGGGAGGACCGCCCACGCTCAGGTGGCGGAGATCGAGCCGGCGGCGAGCAGGCCGAGGAGGATCCCGCCGAGCGCGACCCGGTAGTAGACGAACACCATCATCGAGTGGCGGGTGAGGAACTTCAGCAGCCACGCGATGCACGCGTAGCCGACGACGAACGACACCAGGGTCGCGACCACGGTCGGCACCAGCTGGAGGGAGCCGTCGAACGCCTTGCGCATCTCGAACAGGCCCGACAGGACCACCGCGGGGATCGACAGCAGGAACGAGTACCGCGCCGCGGCCTCGCGGGTGTAGCCGAGGAACAGCGCGCCGGTCATCGTGGAGCCCGACCGCGACGAGCCGGGGATCAGCGACAGGCACTGGAACGCGCCGATCAGCAGGCCGTCGCGCATGTTGAGGTCGGCGACCTCGCGCTTCCTGATCCCCGCCCACTCGGCGACCATGAGCAGCAGGCCCATGAGGATCAGCGAGGACGAGTTGATCCACAGGTTGCGGGCCGGCTCCTCGATGAAGTCCTTGAACGTCAGCCCGCACACCGCGATCGGGATGGTGCCGAGGCCGATGTACCAGCCCATCCGCGCGTCCTGGTGCGGGCGCAGGTCGGGCGTCCACAGGCTCTTGGTCCACGTCGTCAGGATCCGGACGAGGTCGCGCCAGAAGTAGATGATGACGGCGGCCATGGTGCCGAGCTGGATGACCGCCGTGAAGGGCGCCCCCGGGTCGTCCCAATTCAGCAGCTCCGGGACGATGAGCAGGTGACCCGAGCTGGAGATCGGCAGGAACTCGGTGAGCCCCTGGACGATGCCGAGCACGGTCGCTTCCACGACGTTCACGAGCTGCTGGTCCCCTCCAGAGTGCGAGATGGGCCACGGCGCCCGAGCCCCAAGGGAAGGGTAGCGGCCACCGGTCGGCCGGGGACCCGCGGCACGCGGAACGCTCCACGCGTTCCGCCACTACCTGCGCGAATGCCGCGCCAGGCCATCATCGCGACCGGTCGCGGACATCCTCCGATCACCTCCGCGGACGGCCGTCACCGACCGGATACGCGCGGTGACGTCGGGGTGGGCCGTCCGCGATGACCGCTAGATTGACCGGCTATGAAGGAGCGTCACCTCGGGCGGAGCGGACTGCTGGTGTCGCGGCTGGGCCTCGGCACCATGACCTGGGGCCAGGACACCGACCCGGACGAGGCCGCGGCGCAGCTCACCGCGTTCGTGGAGGCCGGGGGCACCCTGGTCGACACCGCCGACGTCTACAGCGACGGCGACAGCGAGCGGATCCTCGGGCACCTGCTGCGCGAGACGATGGACCGTGACCGTCTCGTCGTCGCGACCAAGGCCGCGATCCGGCCGAACGGCCGCTACGACGGGTCGCGGCGGCACCTGCTGCGCGCGCTGGACGCCTCGCTCGACCGGCTGGACCTCGACCACGTCGACCTGTGGCAGCTGCACGTGTACGACCCGGCGACGCCGCTGGAGGAGACGCTGTCGGCGCTGGACGAGGCGGTCACGTCCGGCCGGACCCGCTACGTCGGGGTGTCCAACTACGCGGGCTGGCAGGTGTCCAAGGCCGCCGCGTGGCAGCGGGCGTGGCCGGGCCGCGCGCCGGTCGTGTCGGCCCAGCTGGAGTACTCGCTGCTGCGCCGCGACATCGAGCGCGAGGTCGTCCCGGCCGTCCTGGACGCCGGGGCGGGGCTGCTGCCCTGGTCGCCGCTCGGGCGCGGCGTGCTGACCGGCAAGTACCGCACCGGCATCCCCGCCGGGTCGCGGGCCGCCGCTCCGCACTTCGCCGAGTTCGTCCAGCCGTACCTGGACGAGGAGTGCGGCCGGATCGTGGAGTCGGTCGTGACCGCCGCCGAGGGCCTCGGCGTGTCGCCGCTCAGCGTCGCGCTGAGCTGGGTGCGGGACCGGCCCGGCGTCGCCGCCCCCGTCGTCGGCGCCCGCACCGCCGCGCAGCTCGGCGCGATCCTGGAGAGCGAGGACCTGACGCTCCCCCACGAGATCCGGGCCGCACTGGACGACGTGTCCGACATGTCCCCGGCCCATTCGTGACCGCCTGCGTGACCCCCCGGGCCGTCCATGGCACGCTCTGGACGGTCCACTGCCAACCGTGACCAGCCGCGACGGGAAGCCCGTGAACGACTCCCACACCGACACCCCCGAAAGCACCACCGCCTCCGCCCCGAGCCAGGCCGAGCGGGCGGCGCGCGCCGCGGAGGCCATGCGCGCGGCCGAGGCCGCCGGTCTCGCCGCCAGCGAGGCCGCCGCCAAGCAGGCCACCGGCCCGCGCGGTGGCCAGGCGCCCGGCGGCGGCGCGCCGCCGCCGCCCGAGGCGGGCCCGACCGCCCAGGAGGGGCTCGCCGCCCTCACCGGGCTGTTCGCCGAGACGGGCGTCCCCGCGCCGTTCGCGGCCCGGACCGCCGCGCGGCTCGGGTCCGGCGCGGCCGGGCTGCTGCGCGCCGACCCGTGGCGGCTGCTGCGCGTCCCGGGCGTCCTGCCGCGGCAGGCCGACCACTTCGCCCGGCGTCTCCTCGGCCCGGACGCGCGGCCCGACGACCCGCGCCGGGGCCGCGCCCTGGTGGCCTACCTGCTGACCGAGGCGGCGCGGGAGGGTCACACGGTCACGCCCGCCGCCGACGTGCTGACCGCACTGGAGCGGCTCCAGGTCGCCGACACCAATGGCGCCGTCGAGGCGGCCCTGGACGAGGCAGACGTGCTGGAGCTCACCGAGGAGCCCGAGTTCGACGAGGAGGCGTTCGAGGAGGACGCCGAGCCCCCGGAGCCGGAGCGGACACTGGGCCTCGCCCGGTGGGCGCTGGCCGAGGACGCGGCGGCCGAAGGCTTCCAGCGGCTGACGCTCACCGCCGCGCCGCTCCTGGAGGACGCCGAGATCAAGAGCCTGCGCTCCGGCCTGCCCGAGGACCGCTCCCTCGCGCTCACCGCCGCACTCCGCACGGGCGTCGGCATCCTGCGCGGGGCGCCCGGCCAGGTGGAGCGGACGGCCCTCGACCTCGCCGCGGCAGCCGCAGGCCAAGGCGTCCGTGTGGCCGTCGTCACCCCCACCGACCGCACCGCCGCGGACCTGGCCGCCACCCTTCCGGACGACCTGGTCACGAGCACCGTGAACCTCGTCCCCGGGCTGGCGGATGGCGCCCAGAACGGCACCGCCACCGCCACCGAGCACGCGCCGGGCCACCGCCCCGCGCCCCTCCTCGATAACGGCGAGGCAAGCAGCACAAGCGACGCCGGCGAGACAGGCAACGCGGACGAGACAACCGACGCAGGCAACGCGGGCAACGCGGCCGAGACGGGCGAGACAGGCGGCGCGAGCGGCGCAGGCGGCGCGGACGGCGCGGGCGCGGGCAGCGCGGGCAGCGCGGCCGAAACAGGCAGTACGAGCAGTACGGGCAACACGGGCGACGCAGGCAACGTGGCCGAGACAGGCGGCGCAGGCGGCATGGGCAGCGCAAGCGACGCAGGCAACGTGGCCGAGATAGGCGGCCGGTCTCTTATAAACATCTGAC
>NZ_SMKU01000146.1 GCF_004349215.1 Actinomadura rubrisoli
GGGATGGTGCGGGGGCCTGCGCGGCGGCGGACGTCGCGAGCGACGCGGGCACCGCCAGGGACGTGGCCAGCACCGCCGACCAGGCCAGGTTTCTCGCTCTCATGGAGCCCAAAGCTGGCACCGGGCCCGGGGATCACCAATGGCAACATCTGCCAACATCGCCCGCTTCGGTGATCATCCGCCGGAAACACCGGCAGCGGGTCAGGGGCGCGGGAGCCGGTTGATCGCCGCCAGGGCGAACTCCTGCGTCCGGGTGAGCCGGCCCTGCCCGGGCCCCTCCCCGGCCGCGCCCGGCTCGCCCGCTCCGGCCGCTCCGGTCGCTCCGGTCGCTCCGGCGGCGCGGGCGGCCGCGCGGGCCGCGCCGAGCTGGGCCTTCGCGCTCAGCCCGTAGGAGAGGAAGAGCAGCACGACGAACCCCGCGAGGTACACGACATGCTCCAGGAGGCCGCCCCACCGGCCCTTGAGCACGTCCAGCACGGCGAACATCGCGAACCCCGCCATCCACCCGGCCAGCGGCGGGACGAACCACATGTCGCGCCTGCGCGCGAGCCCGGCGGCCGTGGCGAGCACGAGCAGCGCCTCGATCGCCTTGACGCCGACGAGCATGGCGCCAGCGGGACCCGACCCGAAGTAGCCCTCCAGCTCGTCGCGCCGGTCGGCCCACTGGAGCCCCGCGCCCGCGAGGGCCGTCACGCCGTACGCCACGAGGAACACGCCGACCGCGTAGTGGAAGCGGTGCCAGGTCGGCACGTCCTCGCGGCCCCGGGCGGGCACTCCCTGCGCGGGCGGCCCGTCCACCGGCCCGCCCTGCGCGGGCACCCCCTGCGCGGGCACCCCCGGCGCGGGCACCCCCGGCGCGGGTGGCCCCTGCGCGGGTACGCCCGGCGCGGGCACTCCCAGTTCGGGCGTCGGCTGTTCCGACGCTCCTGGTTCGGGCGTCGGCTGCTCGGGCGCCGGCCGCTCAGGCAGTTGTTGGTCGGGCCGGGTCCACTCCGGATTCGCCCCCGCGCTCGCCGCCATCTTCGTCCCCATCTTCCCGTTCGCCTGTTAGGCGCAAGATATCCCGGATAGTGTCCCCGACACCCGGGACGCGCCCCCCGCCCCCGTCCCTCCGGCGCGGCGCACCCCGCTGACGTGCCCGAAATGCTTGCGGAGGCGACGGCGACACGAAAGGCTGAGTGCTCGTCGGGCCGCGCGGAATCCATGGGGAAAACGAGGATGACGCCTGACGATACGGGAACCGCCGCGCCTGCGAAGACGCGGATCGAATATCTGGAAGAGCTCGGCGACGAGCTGGCCGACCGGGGCTTCCGGGTGCGTCTCACCCTGCCCCGCGGCCAGTCGCCCAGCCTGCACGTGATGAACCCGGACGCGTCCGCCCTCACGGAGAACATCCTGGCGGAACAGGGCGCCGACGGGTGGTGGTACTGGTGGTCGTGGGCCGAGCGCATCGCGTCCGCCGATGACGTCGCCACCGCGGCCGAAAGGGTCGCGCTGGTTCTCGCCGTCCACTGATCAACGTGATCATGCAGCACCGGCCCGGCGCACTCCGGAGGCCACCTGCATGATCACGGCAAGTGGGTCCGGGCGCCCCCCGCCGCCTTCGCGCCCCGCCGCCCTGGAGCGCTGCGGCTGAAAGTTGAGCGGCAGAACATTTGAGCCGCTGCGACATCCCACCCCGCTCCGGTGCGTCCTCGGCCGCCCTCTCAGGGCCGATCCATGCCGGACGGGTCACTCCTGGGTTGATCTCGCGTTACGAGATTGTTACTGCCCACAACAAATTCCCCGTGCGAGGAGTCTGGCGTCGTCCGTGAACGCGACATAAGTTGCGGGGCACAACATTCACGCCGGTGGCTCGCGGGCTCGCCCACCGGCGCTGCGAACCCCGGCCGCCGCGACGCGGCCACCCCCAGAAAGGACCCGGGCTATGCGCAAGGGGATCCTCAGCCTCACCGCCCTGTCGGCGGCCGCGGCGCTCGCACTGACCGCTTGCGGCGGCGACGACTCCGATGACTCGAAGGCCGTCTCCGGCTCGGCCAAGGGCAAGGTCGGCGTGATCCTGCCCGACACGACCTCGTCCACCCGCTACGAGAGCTTCGACCGGCCCTACCTGGAGCAGGCGTTCAAGGCGGCGGGCGTCAAGTACGACATCCAGAACGCCGAGGGCTCGACCCAGCGGTTCCAGACGATCGCCGACCAGATGATCACCAGCGGCGCGACGGTCCTGGTGGTGGACGGCCTGGACTCCAACTCGGCCGCCGCCGTCCAGCGCAAGGCGCAGTCGCAGGGCGTCAAGACGATCGACTACGACCGGCTCACGCTCGGCGGCGTCTCCGACTACTACGTCTCGTTCGACAACGTGAAGGTCGGCGAGGAACTCGGCAAGGGCCTCCAGAAGTGCCTCGGGGACAAGGCGGCGAACATCGCCTACCTGAACGGCTCCCCGACCGACAACAACGCGACCCTGTTCGCCCAGGGCGCGCACAGCGTCCTGGACAAGGTCCCCACGTACAAGAAGGTCGCCGAGCAGCCCGTCCCGGACTGGAAGCCGGAGAAGGCCGTGACGATCTTCGAGCAGATCTGGACCGAGCAGAAGGGCAAGATCGACGGGGTGCTGGCGGCCAACGACAACCTCGGCAACGCCGCCGCGTCGATCATCAAGAAGAACGGCGAGGCGGGCAAGGTCGCCGTCACCGGCCAGGACGCGACCGAGCAGGGCCTGCAGAACATCCTGGACGGCACGCAGTGCATGACCGTCTACAAGCCCGTCAAGCAGGAGGCCGACGCCGCCGCCAAGCTCGCCGTCGCGCTGCTCAAGGGCGAGAAGGGCGAGACCAACGGCACCACGAAGGACCCGCAGGGCAAGCGCGACGTCCCGTCGGTGCTGCTGAACCCCATCGGCGTCTTCAAGGACAACATCAAGCAGGTCACGGGCGACGGCTTCGTCAAGACCTCCGAGCTGTGCAAGGGCGCCTACGCGGCCAAGTGCAAGGCCGCGGGCGTCCAGTGACGCGGTCCCGCTGACTCCGTGGCGGGCCCCGCCCAGCGGAGGCGTCCCGGGGCCCCGGAACCTCGGGCCGCCAGGGGGCCCGCCACGGCCGACGGAGAATCCCTGGAAGGAGACTCGTGGCAGAAAACGGTGATCCCGTCCTCCGCCTGACCGGGCTCAACAAGAGCTTCGGCGCCGTCCATGTGCTGCACGACGTGGACTTCGAGCTGCGGCTGGGCGAGGTGACGGCCCTCGTCGGCGACAACGGCGCGGGCAAGTCGACCCTGATCAAGTGCATCGCCGGGATCCACCCGACCGACTCGGGGCGGATCGAGTTCGACGGGCGCCCGGTGGAGATCGGCAGCCCCCGGGACGCCGCCGCGCTCGGCATCGAGGTCGTCTACCAGGACCTCGCGCTCGCCGACAACCTCGACATCGTCCAGAACATGTTCCTCGGCCGCGAGCGGCGCAAGGGCATCGTCCTGGACGAGGACTCGATGGAGGAGGCCGCCCGCCAGACCCTCGCCCGGCTGTCGGTCCGCACCGTCAAGTCCGTGCGGCAGCAGGTGGCCAGCCTGTCGGGCGGGCAGCGGCAGACCGTCGCGATCGCCAAGGCAGCGCTGTGGGAGTCGCAGGTCGTCATCCTGGACGAACCCACCGCCGCGCTCGGCGTCGCCCAGACCCGCCAGGTCCTCGACCTGGTGCGGCGCCTCGCCGACACCGGGCACGCGGTCGTGCTCATCTCGCACAACATGAACGACGTGTTCGAGGTGGCCGACCGCATCACCGCGCTCTACCTTGGCCGGGTCGCCGCCGACGTCAGGCGGGCCGACGTGACGCACGGCCAGATCGTGGAGCTGATCACCGCCGGGCGTTCCGGCGATCTCGGCCTCGCGCCGACCACCGCCGCCGAGAGCATCTGAAGGGGGCCGACGTGTCCACCGAAATCCCCAAGGGCGGGAAGGCCGCCATGACGCTGGCCGACGCCGACTTCGCCGCCGACCGGCGCGAGCACGACGTGCGCTCGGCGCTCGGCGACTACTGGGACCGGGTGCGGTCCGGCGAGCTCGGCGCGCTCCCGGCGATCCTCGGCCTCGGCTCACTGATCGTCCTGTTCACCGTGCTGCGGCCCGACACGTTCCTCAGCAAGGGCAACATCGCGAACCTGTTCACGCAGGCGCTGCCCATCACCATCCTCGCGATGGGGCTGGTATTCGTCCTGCTGCTGGGCGAGATCGACCTGTCGGCGGGAGTGGCGAGCGGCCTGTGCGCCGCCGCGATGGCCAAGCTGATGGCCGACTCCGGGCAGCCCTGGTACGTCGCGGTCATCACCGCCGTGGCGATCGGCATCGTCATCGGCACCGCGATCGGCTGGCTCGTCGCGGTGGTGCGGATCCCGTCGTTCGTCGTCACGCTCGCGCTGTTCCTCGGCCTCCAGGGCGTCACGCTGCGGATGATCGGCGAGGGCGGCACGGTCTCCGTCCGCGACGACGTCATCGTGGCGCTCGCCAACAAGAACATCCCGGTCGGGCTCGGCTGGGCGCTGGCCGTGGTCTGCGCCGTCGGCTACGCCGCGAGCCAGCTCCTGCGCTGGCGGCGGCAGCGCGCCCGCGACCTGCACTCCAAGCCGGTCGAGCTGGTGATCGCCCAGTCGGCCGTCGTCGCGGCCGTCCTGCTGTTCGGCACCTACCTGCTCAGCCTCGACCGCGCGCCCAGCCCGTTCATCACGCTGGCCGGGATCCCGTGGGGCGTGCCGCTGGTCGGCGTCCTGCTCATCGTCTGCACGTTCGTGCTCGGACGCACCGCCTACGGCCGGCACATCTACGCGGTCGGCGGCAACGCCGAGGCGGCGCGCCGCGCCGGCATCAACGTCACCCGCATCCGGATCTCCGTCTTCATGATCGCCTCCGGGTTCGCGGCGATCAGCGGCATCGTGGCCGCGTCCCGGCTGAACTCCGTCACGCCCAACTCGGGCAGCGGAAACGAACTGCTGTACGCGGTGGGCGCCGCGGTCATCGGCGGGACGAGCCTGTTCGGCGGTCGCGGCAAGGCCCGCGACGCGGTGCTCGGCGGCCTCGTCATCGCCATCATCGAGAACGGCCTCGGCCTGCTCGGCACCAAGGCGTACCTGAGCTTCCTCATCACCGGGGTCGTGCTGCTGTTCGCCGCGAGCATCGACGCGCTGGCCAGGCGCCGGCGATCGAACACCGGCCGGTGAACCCGGGCGCGGACCCCTGGGAGCCGGCGGCCGGCTCCCAGGCCCCGCCGTACGGTCCGGCGCGGCCGTTCCGCGCTTTCGAGGCGGAGAGCCCGGCTGATACGCTCACCACCCACGACCGCCCGGCGCGCGACGGCGGCGTGGCACGGTGGGAGCCCCTCGGCATGTCATTGACGCCCGTCCTGGACCTGCGCGGCATCGACAAGAGCTTCGGCTCCGTCAAGGTCCTGCACGACGTCTCCTTCTCCGCCTACCCGGGCGAGGTCACCGCGCTCGTCGGCGACAACGGCGCGGGCAAGACGACCCTGGTCAAGTGCATCGGCGGCATCCACCCGTTCGACTCCGGCGAGTACCGCTTCGAGGGCGCGCCCGTCCGGGTCGGCAGCCCCCGCGACGCCGCCGCGCTCGGCATCGAGGTCGTCCACCAGGACCTCGCCCTCTGCGAGAACCTCGACATCGTCCAGAACCTCTTCCTCGGCCGGGAGCGCCGCCGCGGCCTCGCCCTCGACGAGGCCGGCATGGAGGAGATGGCGAGGAAGACGCTCTCCGGCCTGTCCGTCCGCACGATGGGCTCGGTCCGGCAGCGCATCTCGTCGCTGTCGGGCGGGCAGCGCCAGACCGTCGCCATCGCCCGCGCGGTCCTGTGGGACAGCAAGGTCGTGGTGCTGGACGAGCCCGCCGCCGCGCTCGGCGTCGCGCAGACCCAGCAGGTCCTCGAACTCGTGCGGCGGCTCGCCGACCAGGGCCTCGCGGTCGTGCTGATCTCGCACAACATGAACGACGTCTTCGCGGTCTCCGACCGGGTCGCCGCGCTCTACCTCGGCCGGACCGTGGCCCAGGTGAGGACCGCCGACATCACCCACCGGCAGGTCGTCGAGCTGATCACCTCCGGCGTCAGCGGCGATCTGGGGCTGCGCCGATGATGAAGGCGGGCCCGTCGCAAGAGGACATCCGGCGCCACAACCTCGGGACGCTGTTGCGCTTCGTCCACCTGCGCGGCCCCGCGTCCCGGGCGACGCTCGCCGAGTCCCTCGGCCTCAACCGCAGCACGATCATGGCGCTGACGGCCGATCTCACCGCCGCCGGGCTCGTCCGCGAGGAGCTGCCCCGCAAGCCGGGCCGGCGCGCGGGCCGCCCGTCCCTGGTCGTCCGGCCCGAGTCGACGCGCGTGTACGTGCTGGCGTTCGACGTCGGCGTCGACCGGCTCGTGGTGGCGCGCGTCGGCCTCGGCGGCGTCGTCCTCGACCGGCGCGAGGCGGCCCGCTCCCGCGGCTCCGACCCGGGCGAGCTGCTCGGGACGCTCGTCGCGGGCGCGCGCTCGATCGTCCGCAAGGCCGAGCGGGACGCGGTGTGCGTCGGCGCCGCGCTCGGCTTCCCCGGCACCGTCCGGCGCGAGGACCACGCCATCATGTTCGGCCCGAACCTGGACGTCGGCGAGCTGCGGCTCGGCGAGGCGCTGTCGCGCCGCCTCGGCCTCGGCATCCCCGTCTCGGTCTGCAACGACGCTAACCTTGGCGCGCTCGCCGAGCACGAGCGCGGCTCGGGCGTCGGCTGCGACGACCTCATCTACCTGCACGGCGACGTCGGCGTCGGCGGCGGCATCATCGCCCGCGGCCGCCTGCTCGGCGGCGCCGAGGGGTTCGGCGGCGAGGTCGGCCACATGGTCATCAACCCGGGCGGACGGCCCTGCGCCTGCGGGTCCCAGGGCTGCCTGGAGGCGGAGGTCGGGGAGCGCACGCTGCTCGCCCACGCCGACCGCGAGGAAGCCCCCGGCCAGACCGGCCGCGACGCCGTCCGCGCCGTCGTCGACGCCGCCGACCGCGGCGACATCGTCGCCCGCGAGGCCCTGCACCGCGTCGGCACCTGGCTCGGCCTCGGCGTCGCCAACCTGGTCAACGTCTTCAACCCGGGCCTGGTCATCTTCGGCGGGACGCTGCGCGACATCTACCTCGGCGCCGCCGCCCAGATCCGCAGCGTCCTGGCGACCAGCGCCCTGGCCGCCCCCCGCGAAAAGGTCCGCCTCCGCACAGCCGCCCTAGGCGACGACACCACCCTGGTAGGCGCCGCAGAATTCGCCTTCGCCGAAGTCCTAGCCGACCCGGTTCAGGTACTGGCCCGCCTCAGGGCACCAGAAGACAGTCCTGTTTAGCCGAGTTCGCGAGTAGTCACCTCAGCCGTCAACAACCTAAGCGCTGCGATCGCGTGCGAAGCCAGGTTCGAGCGAAGCGAGAACCTGATCGCGCAGCGAGCCGCCAGGCGAGTCGGAGCGATGCAGCGATCGCCCGCGTTGCCCGTTGAAGGAGGGCGTCCAGCGCCCGACGCCGAGGGTAACGCTAAGAAAAACTGCCGTAGTCGCCTTTGTAGAAGAGGAGGGGGTCGCCGTCGTGGTATTTGTCCAGGGCGTGGACTCGGGCTACGACGATGACGTGGTCGCCGGCGACGTGCTCTTGTTCTACGGAGCATTCGATCCAGGCGAGGGCGCCTTCGATGAGGGGGCTGCCGTTCGGTGACTCCGTCCACTCGATGTCGGCGAACTTGTCGCCGCCCTTGAGGGCCAGGCGCTTGCAGACTTCGAGTTGCGGTTCGCTCAGGATGTTGATGCACAGCCGGTCGGCGCCGCGCAGGCGCGGCCACGTCGTGCTGGTGTGCGCTACGCAGAAGGCCACGAGCGGCGGGTCGAGGGAGACGGCGGTGAAGGAGTTGGCGGCCAGGCCCGTGGGACGGCCCGTGCCGGTCTCGATGGCGGTGATGGCCACCACGCCGGTGGCGAACCTGCCGAGCACGGAGCGGAAGCGGGCGCCGTCGATGTCGGTCACCGGTGAGCCGGCCGAGCCGTTGGGCGATCCCTGCATGGAGAGGTCCATTTCCTGGCCGGCGGGTCGCGCCGCGTCGCCCGCCAGGGCGGCGGCAGTGGCTCCGTGGCCCATGTGACCCGATCCCTTCTCTTAGCCAAGCGCTTGCTTGGACGATAGGGCCGCGCGATTCGCGGTGTCAAGCTCGGTGGAACGCGCGCGACGCATGACCACTAAAGCCCACGTCCGCGGACGGGAATTCCCAAAGTGGATGATCTCGGTCAAAGGTCCTGGTCGGGGCTCGGTCTCCGGGCGGAGCGGAGGGTCCCGGGGCCGCGTTGACGGCGGCGCGGCGCGTCCGTAAACTTGCGGCCAAGCGCTTGCTTGGCCAGTAGACAGGGGGAGCGTGTGGGAACCTTCCGCGACCGGGCCGCGGTGGCCGGCGTCGGCTACACGCCGTTCAGCAAGGACTCGGGGGTCTCGACGCTCACGCTGGCCGTGGACGCGATCCTCGCCGCGCTGGACGACGCGGGCTTGGCCGTGGACGACGTGGACGCCCTCGCCACCCACCGGGTCGGCGACTCCACGCCGCCGTGGGTGGTGGCGCCCGCGCTCGGCGTGCCCGAGGTGTCGTGGTACCTCGACCAGTTCGGCGGCGGCAGCGTCTCGCACTCGGTGGTCGGGCAGGCGGCGATGGCGGTCGCGTCGGGCGTCGCCGAGACCGTCGTGTGCTATCGGGCGATCAACGCGCGGTCGGAGTTCCGGATGGGCGGCACCGGGCGCGCTCCCGCACCGGTGTTCGACACGCAGTACCAGGCGCCGTACGGGTACTTCGCGCCGCCGCAGCAGTTCGCCATGTTCGCGCGCGCGCACATGAACGCCTACGGCACCACGCACGAGCAGCTCGGCGCCGTCGCCGTTTCCCAGCGCGCCAACGCGGCCAAGAACGCGCGCGCGCTCAAGCGGGACCCGATCACGCTGGACGACTATCTCGCCTCACGCTGGATCGCCGAGCCGCTGAGGCTGCTCGACTGCTGCCTGGAGACCGACGGCGCTTGCGCGGTCGTCGTCACCTCGCGCGAGCGCGCCCGCGACCTGCGGCATACCCCGGTGCTCGTCTCGGGGGCCGCGTGGGGAGGCGGCGACAGCCTCTTCTCCGGTGCCGGGAGCGGCCCATCCGGCACTGACTTCACCGTCACCGAGGCCGCCCGGATCGCTCCCCGGCTCTACGGGATGGCCGGGGTGGGGCCGGGGGACATCGACGTCGCCGAGATCTACGACTGCTTCACCTACTCCGTCGTCGTCCAGTTGGAGGACTACGGCTTCTGCGGCAAGGGTGAGGGCGGCCCGTACGTCGAGTCCGGGGCCACGGCGCTGGACGGCGCGCTGCCCGTCAACACGCACGGCGGGTTCCTGTCGGAGGGCTACGTGCACGGCATCAACCACATCGCCGAGGCGGTCGCGCAGCTGCGCGGCACCGCGGGCGACCGGCAGGTGCCCGGCGCCGAGGTCGCCCTGTCGACCGCGCAGCCCGGCTACGTCCTGGCCGGGACGTCGGCCCTGATCCTGAGGAGCGACCCGTGAGCTTCGCCGTGCCGGAGCCGGACCGGGACTCGGCGCCCTGGTGGGAGGCCGTCCGGAGGCACGAGCTGACCGTCCAGCGCTGCGGGGGCTGCGGGACGCTCCGCTTCCCGGCCCGCTCGGTCTGCAACCGCTGCCGGTCGCGGGCGTCGGAGTGGGTGCCGGTGAGCGGGAGGGCGCGCGTGTACAGCTGGATCGTCAACCACCAGGTCTTCATGCGGTCGATGGCGGGCGAGGTCCCTTTCCCGGTGCTGCTCGTCCGCCTGGACGAGGGTGACGACCTGCTCATGTACGGCGACCTGATCGGCGACGCCGCCGAGCTGCGGGACGGCCTGGAGGTGGAGGCCGTCTTCACCGGCGACGGCGGGACGACGCTCGTCGGCTGGCGTCCTGTTCGGTGAGGGCGCGGGCGTGCAGGGCGGGCTTGTCGATCTTGCCGTTGGCGTTGACGGGCAGCGCGTCCACCGGCACCACGCGGCGGGGGACCTTGTAGTTCGACATGTTGGCGCGGGCCCAGGCGATGACCGCGTCCGGGTCGAGGACGGTCCCGGCGGGCGGGACGACGTAGGCCCGGCCGACCTCGCCCAGCCGCTCGTCCGGGACGCCGATGACCGCGACCTGCGCGACCTGCGGGCAGCGCAGCAGCAGGCCCTCGATCTCGGCGGGATAGGCGTTGAACCCCGAGACGATGAACATCTCCTTCTTGCGGTCCACGATGGCCACGTTGCCCTGGCAGTCCAGCGTGCCGATGTCGCCGGTGTGCAGCCAGCCCTCGGAGTCCACGGCCTCGGCCGTCCGCTCGGGGTCGTCCCAGTAGCCGCGCATCACGCCGTACCCGCCGACGAGGATCTCACCGGGCTCGCCGGGCGGGAGGTCCTTGCCGTCGTCGCCGACGATCCGGACGCTGACGCCGGGGACGGCGCGCCCGGTCGAGCGCGCGATGACCTCGACCGGGTCCTGCGGCCTGGTCATCGACACGACCGTGCCCTCCATCAGCCCGTACGCGTTGATCATGCGTTCGAGGCCGACGCGGTCCACGAGGCGGCGGATCAGCTCGGGCGGCACGGCGGCGGCCCCGCAGATCGCCACGCGCAGCGACGAGACGTCCCGGGACGGGGGGCCGCCGGAGCCGAGCTCCTCCAGGATCTTGAAGAACATCGGGGGCGCGCCGGCGAGGACGCTGACGCGGTCGCGCTCGATGAGGTCCATCAGCTCGTCCGGGCGGAACAGCGCGATCGGCATCATCGTGGCGCGGCGCAGGACGCAGGCCAGCAGCCCGGCGTTGATCCCGAAGCCGTGCGAGAACGGCGCGATGATCGGGTAGCGGTCGCCCTCCCGGAGCGTGACGATCTCCGCCCAGTCCCAGTAGCCCCGCAGCAGCTGGGAGTGGAACAGCATGACGCCCTTCGGCGCGCCGGTCGTGCCGGACGTCGCCATGATCGAGGCGAGGTCGTCCCCGGTCACGGCGAGGGCGCGGTCCTCGGCGGCCTCGGGGGAGACCGCCGATCCGCCCGCGAGGAAGCCCGTCCAGGAGAGGGCGCCCGAGGACGCCGCCGGGACCGGGCCGTCCAGGACGACGACGTGCTCCAGGTCGGGGAGGTCGCGGTACGGGCGTCCCGCCGTGGCGGGTCCCGCCGTCCCGGCCAGCAGGTCCAGGTAGGAGGTGCCCATGAAGCCCTCGGCCACCAGGAGCGCCTTCGCGCCGACCTTGCGCAGGAGCCCGGCGGCCTCCAGGCCCTTGAACCGGGTGGACAGCGGTGTGATCACCGCCCCCGCGTCCCAGATGCCGTAGGCGGCCACGACCCATGCGGGCGTGTTCGGCGCCCACACCGCGACGCGGTCGCCGGGCGCGATACCCAGCGCCATCAGCGCGCGCGCCGTCTCCGCCGACCGGCGCGCCAGCCCCGCGAGCGTCAGCCGGACGTCTCCGGAGGCCACGACCTCGACGTCGCCGTGGCCGGTGGCCTGGTCCCGCAGCATCCGCGGGATCGTTCCCCACGCGGGGACGGGCTGCATGTCCATCCGCGGGGCTCTTAAGACAGCCGGGAGCGGTCGCGGCCCAGGTGGTGGCCGCGCTCGTCGGTGACGGTGCCGGGCCGCCGATCCTCGCGGACCTCGGGCTCGACGACGACGTCGATGGAGACGGGGGTCAGCGCGTAGAGGGCCTGCGCGATCCGCGACTTCCACATCGGATTCCCGACCAGGGACTCGCGGGCGAACGTGACGTGCAGCGCGGCGGCGTCGAGCGTGCCGTCCCGCTTGATCCGCAGGTCCCAGGACGCCAGCCCGTCGATGCGGGCCAGCGCCGAGGCGATCTTGGGGAGGGACACCCAGCGGCCGCGGATCAGCACGTGCTCCCCGGCGGTGTGCGCGGGCGCGGGCACGCCGTCCTCGCCGCCGGACAGCCGCACGGCGTGGCCGGTGCGCAGCGCGGCGCCGCCGAGCGAGGAGTGCCAGGACGGCGTGACGACGATCTCCGCGAGGCCCGCGCCGTACGGGGCGTCCAGCAGGACGTCCTTGGCGGGCGGGGCGAGGCCGAGCAGGCCGTCGCGGACCGGGGTGAGCGCGGCGCCGGACGGGGCGCGCTGGGCGATCGGGACGCCGAGGAACGGGTCGGCGTACAGCTCCCGGACCGAGGTCTCGAACTCGCTCGCGAGCTGCGCGGAGGTGTTCGGCGACGGGATCTCTCCGACGAGCAGGATGTGCCGCAGCTCCAGGTCGAGGGGGTCGAGAAGGAATTCCAGGTGCAGCCGCGCGAGGAAGTCCATCGCGCCCGTCGGGGTCGTGACGAGGGCCGTCGCGCCGACGGCCTCCAGCGCGGAGTGCAGCCGCATCCGCCCGCGCGGCCCGACCGACGCGGCCGCCTCGGCGATTCCGGCGGCGGCCTGCGCCACCAGCGACCCGGCGGGCTCGCCGTCGTCGTTCAGGGCGACGACGACGCGGTCGGACGCGCCGATCCCGGCGGCGCGCAGCGTTTCGGCGGCCAGCTCCCGGGCGGCGTCGCGGTCGGGTCCGGCCAGCGGCGCCACGAGGTCGGCCTCGGGGGAGACCGACAGCAGGCCCGCCGTCTTCCGTCCGGTGGGGAACGCCGCCCGGGTGATCCACGAGGTCATCTGGCGACCTCCCGCATGAACAGCCGCATCGAGTCGCAGACGTGCTCGTGCGCGAGGCCGCCGACCTGCGCTTGCAAGATCAGGTCGGTCGCGCCGGCGGCGGCGATGCGCTCGGCGGCCTTCCGCGAGCCCTCCACGTCGTCGATCACGACCATGGTCTCGTCCCGCAGGATCCGCATGGCCTCGTCGGGGGGCATCCCGACCGCCTGCTGCCCGAGGACGCGGTGGGTGGCGTGCCGGGCGTCGGTGTAGTCGGGCGGGGCGACCAGGTTGATCTGGCGGCGCAGGTACCACAGGACGGCGTCGGCGGCGGTGTCGACCGCCTCCTGCTGGGTGGGCGCGACGTACCAGGGGATCATCAGGGCGATGCGGCGGGACCCGGGGTCGAAGCCGTTCTCGGCCAGGCACCGCTTGTACGCGGCGATGTCCTCGGCGACCTGGTCCAGGCCCTTGAGCATGGTCATCCCGAGCAGGTTGTAGCCCTGCCTGGCGGCTGAGAGGTAGCCGTCCAGGGACGTGGACGCGACCCATACGGGCGGGTGCGGCTCCTGCGTCGGGCGCGGGTAGACCGCCACGTCCGGGATCTCGAAGAACTCGCCCGACCGCGCCACCGGCTGCCCATCGGCGTTCCAGATCGCGAGGACGGCCTCCAGAGACTCCTCCCACAGCCTGCGGGACTGCTCGAACGGACGCTGGAACGCCTGGTACTCCAGGGGGGAGGCGCCCCGCCCCGTCCCGAACTCGACCCGGCCGCCGGAGATGACGTCCAGGGTGGCGACGCGCTCGGCGGTGCGGATGGGGGACTGGAAGGGCAGCAGGACGACGCCGAGGCCCAGGCGGATCCGCTCGGTCCGCTGGGAGAGCCCGGCCAGCACCAGGTCGGGCGCGGAGGAGTGCGAGAAGCCCCGGGTGAAGTGGTGCTCGACGAACCAGGCGGTGTCGAAGCCGAGCTCGTCGGCCAGCACGACCTGCTCCATCACGTTCTCGAACGCCCGGCGTTCGACCTCGCGGGAGCGGCCGCGCACCTCGAGTTCGTAGCCAAGGCTGACCCGTAGGGACGTCATCGAGCCTCCGTTCATATGTGACCAAGCGCTCGCTTGGGAGATTAGCAGCAGCCGTCCATCCCAACAAGTCGCCCGGAGGCAGGGTGAAGGAGAGCCCCGGCCTTGGCGGGCGGGGCTCTCGAAAGGTCAGGCGCCGGACCTCGGTTACGGCGGGGTAGATGTGGCGGGCCTCGTCCGCGGCGCCGCTGCGGGAAGCGCGCTGTAGGGCGTGAGGAGCGCCGAGGAGTTCAGGCCGTCCAGCATGAAGCGCCCGGCACCGGCCAGATACTGCCGCGCGCGCTCGGGAAGTCGCGGGCCGTCGTGCAGGGCGACCCACGCGACCCAGCCGACCATGACGACGGCCCAGTAGGAGACCAGCCGGTACAGGCCGACCGCCGCCGCCGCGGGCGACAGCGTCGCGCCGAACGCGACCAGGGAGGCGGCCATGCTGCTCTCGATCGCGCCGAGACCGCCGGGCAGCAGCGGCAGGACGCTGCCCGCCGCCTGCGCCGCGAAGTACGCGAGGGTGACGCCGTGCGGGTCGACGTCGATGCCGACCGCCCGCGCCGCCGCGAGCAGCGCCAGGATGTCGAACAGCCAGTTCAGCGTGGCGAGCAGGACGAGCGCGGCCCAGTCGCGGGCTGTCGGGCGCAGCACGTCGCGGGCGCCCGCCAGCCGCTCGGCGTGCGGGGCGATCCGGGGGCTGGCCAGCGCGGCCCGGTAGGCACGGCGCAGCGGCGCCGACAGGAGGGCGCGCAGCGGCCGCCACCGCAGGGCCGGGACGAGCAGCAGCACCAGCGCCGCCGGGACGGCCAGTGTGGTCAGCGCCAGCGCGCGGGCGTTCGGGTCGGCCATCAGCGCCGCCACCCCGATCACCGTGTAGGCGGTCGTGGTGATCACGCCGCCCGCCAGGATCACGGCCGTGGCGAGCTGGGCCGACGCCCCGCCGCGGCGGAACTGCCGGAAGGTGTAGACGACGCTCACCGCCGGGCCCGCGGGCAGCGTCGTGGACAGCGCGTTGCCCGCGTAGGTGATCGCGAACGCGCGGCGCAGCGTCATCCGCAGACCGCCGATGCGCAGCAGTCGCCGCTGGAGCCGGGCGAACGCGCCCATCGAGCCCGCCTCGGCGAGAACGGCCACCGCGAGCCAGCCGGGATCGGCGTGGGTCGCGGCGGCCCACATCACGCCGAGATCGGGAAGCTGGTCGTGGACGAACGGAAGGGCCGCGACGGCGCCGAGGAGCACCGCCCACTGCGCGAGCAGGCCCGCCTTGCGCCGCCACCAGGGGCGGGCGGGCGCCTCCTCGGGGATCAGGCCCTCTTCGTGGATCAGGGCCTTCTCGGCGAGCGGCTCGGTCAAGGTGCGGACCGGTACCGTGACTGTCTCGTCCATGGCCCGGTCACCTCGCAAGTTCGCCCGCTATGCGCAACCTACGGCGTGGGTACGACATTCCCCGTGGCGTGGTAACGGAACCGCAAAGTGACTCTTGCCACTCCTGCTCCAGGCGGCGATACCGGCGCGCGGCATGAAGCGGCAGCCGAACCTCGCCGCCTAGTTCTAGGGCCTGCGCGTCGGGTTCACCGCGTCGGACTCGGCGGGCGTGTCGGGCTCGGGCCAGGGCTCGTCGTCGCCCCTTCTGGCCGTCTGACGCTCGTAGTCGGTGATGCCTACGCCGTCCCTGCCGTCCTCCGGCTCCTCGATGCGGTGGTCCTCCGGCGGATCCTGGACGTACTGCTCGGTCAGGGCGATCTCCTCGGCCTGCTCGTCGTCCCCCATGTCGTCCATGTCCTCGCGGAAGTCACGGCCCTCACCGGGCCTGCGCTCGGTCATCGCCCCTCCACCATCGGCTCGACTGCGCTGATCGGACCGGTATCCCCGCTGCCGGTCGGCCTATTCGCGCCGGTCCGGCGCGCGCTCCGGGAGCGCGCCCACCGCAAATGGATCGCTCCCGGCCGCCGTCGTGTGGTTACCATCCGGTCATGGGCGTACAAGCAGTGATCTTCGATTGGGGCGGCACGCTGACCCCGTGGCACGACATCGAGCTGACCGACATGTGGCGCGCGATCTGCTCCGCGCACCTGCCCCCCGACGACCTGGAGAAGGCCATCGCGGCGCTCACCGAGGCCGAGCTGGAGCTGTGGAGGCGCGGGAACGAGGAGCACCGCAGCGCCACCTTCACCGAGGTGTTCGCCATCGCCGGGGTCGAGCCGACCGAGGCCATCCTCGACGCCCACTTCGAGACCTGGACCCCCTACACGCACACCGATCCGGCCGTGCCCGGGCTGTTCGCCGCGCTCCGCGAGCGCGGCATCAAGATCGGCGTCCTGTCGAACACCATGTGGACGCGGGACTGGCACGAGCGCGTCTTCGCCCGCGACGAGGTCCTCCACCTGCTGGACGGCGCCGTCTACTCCAGCGAGATCCCCTGGACGAAGCCGCACGCAGAGGCGTTCCGCAGCGCCATGGACGCCGTCGGCGCCACCGATCCCGCCTCGTGCGTGTTCGTCGGCGACCGCCCCTACGACGACATCCACGGCGCCAAGGCGGTCGGCCTGCGCGCCGTCCAGATCTGGCACCAGACGACCCATGCCTTCACCCGCCCCGGGCTCACGCCGCCGGACGCGCTCATCCACGACCTGAAGGAGCTGCTCCCGCACGTGGAGAGGTGGGCCGCCGCCTAGCCCGCCTGGCTCTTCTGGCCCGCCTGGCCCTGCGTCTTCGTCGCGACGATCAGGTCGCGGGAGATGGCCTGGTCCACGCGGTGGCGGAAGCCGCGGTAGGCGTCCGAGTCCTGGACGGCGAGGCCGTTGCCGGACAGGATCCCGGCCAGCTCCTCGCGGCGGCCGACGAAGGTGTTCCACGAGATGCCGATGGCGCCGCCGGGGCGCAGCAGCCGCGCCCACTCCGGGACGGCCGCCGCCAGCAACTCGACAGGGCTGCGCGACAGCGCGGGCTTGCCCGCGCGTCCCGGACGGGCGCCCTTCGCGCGGCTGCCGTGCTGGACGCCGTACGGGGCGTCGGTGACGATCAGGTCGAACGACGACGGGCGGAAGAACCGGCCCGCCCCGAGGGAGTCGGCGTTCACGACGGTGATCTCCATCGTCTCGCCGCTCTTGTAGAGCTCCTTGGACGCGCCGAGCGTGACGTGGAGGCGGCGCCCGAGGACGGCCTTCTCCCGGCGGATGTTGGTGGTCTCCGCCTGGTGCTTGACGCGGTTGTTCTTCAGCCAAGTCTTGATGAAGGCCGCGTAGGCGTCGAAGTCCTTGCCGTCGATGTCGATGCCCGCCGCGTCCAGGCCGTACATCATCGCCTGGTTGAGGGTGGTGCCCCGGCCGCACAGCGGATCGAGCAGCCGGGGCCGCCCGGTGACGAGGTCCATGGGGGAGTCGGTCGCCATGGCCGTGACGTTCAGCAGCAGCTTGGTGAAGCTCTCGTTGGTCTTGCCCGAGTACTTCTGGATCGTGAGCAGGTCGCTGCCGAACAGGTCGAGCGGCTTGACCGGCACCGGCCGGAGCAGGTCGCCGCGGATCTCGAACAGCGCGTACAGGGACGACAGGTTCGACAGGAGCCGGACGTCCCGCTCCGCGAGGCCGTCCGCCGAGAACGTCACGTACGGGACGCCGCCGATCGGGGTCTCCGCGATGTCCTGGACGCGCCCGCCGAGGGCCCGCTCGCTGAACACCGTCAGCTCCGCCTTCACCAGCTCTGCGGCGGCCTGTGCGTAGACCCGGTTGTGCGAAGGGGAGACGAGGAGGCCGTACGCGGTCATTCGATCGAGACTAGCAGCGTCGGGCATAGGTCAGAGGCCGCCGGGGAGCGACCCTGGCGGCCTCCGCACGGCCCTTGGGCGGGCCGTTCCTCCCTGGTCAGGCGGCCCGAATGGGCCGTCGCTTCGACCCGCGGGCGCTCCGTCGTTCGGTCCCCTTGTGCGCGGCTTCCCGCGACGCGTCTCGCGCGGCCTCCCGCGAAGCGTCCCGTGTCGCGTCCGGGGCGGCGGCCGGGAGCGCGGTGCGCGCGGGAGCGGCCGGGGCCTCCAGCGCCGGGAGGTCCGGAAGGTGCCGCGAGGCGGCGGTCAGCAGCTCGTGGACGCGGCTCTTGAGGCTGGCGAGGTCGGCGCGCGCCACGTCCGCCTCGGCCTTGGCCCGGCGGGCCTGGCGGCGGGCCTCGTCGCGCTCGGTCGCGAGCCGCGTCAGCTGGTCGTGATAGGCGGCCCTGAGCTCGTCCAGGGCGCTGGGCTTGGCGGTGTCGTTCCCACGCGGGGTGTGCGGGGTGATCGTCATGACAGGTCTGGGCTCCTCCCCCGAGTCATCCAGTACGAAAGGGATCAACGCGTACACGGGGCCCCTTCGTTCCCGACGTGCGGGAGATCACTCACCGGGCCGCAGGATCACTCACCGGGTCGGGGACGCGGCGACAGCGCCGAGGACGGCAGCCCCGGGAACGCGGCGGACGGGGCCGGCGCGCCCGCGTTCATGCGCCAGCGCGCCGCGCGGGCCATGGCGTTCTGGGCGCTGCCGGACGCGAGTACCCGCAGGTCGGGGGAGGACGCGCCGGCCAGCCCCACGTACGCGGGGACCAGGGCGTCCTCAAGCGCGGCGGCGAGTTGGGCGGCGGCCCGCGCGGAGGTGGCCTTGACGGGCAGCCGGTACGCGGGGGCCGCGGCCACCGGCCGGACGGACAGGATCGAGATCAGCCGGTCGCGCTGGACGCGGTGCGCGTCCCAGACGGCCGCGGCGGTCTGCCGGAGCGTTCCGCGCAGCCGGGCGCCGAGCACCCCGTAGCCGTACACGGCGGCGTGCTCGGCGGCCAGCGCCGTCTGAAGCGCCTGGACGTCGGACTTGGGCGCATCGTACGGCGTCGGCGGCCTGACCGTCCCGGAGTGGCCCGCCTCGCAGGCGCCGATGCTCGCCAGGAGCTGGGACAGCCCGGGACCGGCCTTCCCCGCGTCCTCCCGGCGCGCCACGGCGGCGCGCTCCTCCGCCTTGCGCAGCGCGGCGAGGACCTGGGCGCTCCCCTCGGGCAGCCGTATCGCCCGGGGGGACGGGATGGCGCCGCCCTCGTCGGCCCGATCGCCCGAACCGGGCACGTAGTGGCGTCTCAGGACGGCCAGGTGCTCGCGGTGATGGGCCAGGACGGGATCGACGCGGCGGGCCAGCGACGCGTTCGCGGCCCGCGCGGCCTCGTAGGAGGCGACGAGGTCCTGCTCGGAGGCGATCGCGCCCACCAGCGTGGACACATCCCGCCGGGGGGCGGCCTCCGCGGCGCAGCCGCAGAGCCAGGGCAGCGCCAGCACGGCGGCCCCGCCGAGCACCGCGCGGCGCGGGAGCGCGGACACCGCCCGTGGCGGATGCGGCACTGCCTGTGGCAGGCGCGGAACGGCCTCCGGCAAGGGCGTCTCCTCACCCGATGGTGCGATGGTGTCGGCCCGCGGCGGTCCCGGACCCCGGGCGCGCCCATCAGGCCAGCTCAAGCATTCCATATCCGCCGCGCCGGTGAGCTGTTCGAAAGACCGCTGCGGTGTCCGGCTGTCGATAGTCTTGAGGAGCCAGCGGACAAGCGGTGGTTTCAGCGCAGGTGGTTCGCCCGCCCCTAGGCGGGTGAGGATCACGGGCAGGTACAACAGGAGGAGGGTCCCATGAGCGTCGAGTCCCGCGGTGGCCGCGCTCAAGGGGGCCGCGCTCAGGGCGGCCGCGGCGACGCGTCCGCGCGGCCGACCCGCGAGGCGGCCGTCGCCGAGCTGACCCGGCTGCTCACGCCGGCCGTGACCGGGGCGGGCTTCGACCTGGAGGAGGTCGACATGCGGCCCGCCGGGCGCCGCCGCCTCGTCAAGATCGTCATTGACCGCGACGGCGGCGTGAGCCTGGACGACATCACCGCGGTGAGCGAGTCCGCCTCCGGCCTGCTCGAAGACTCCGGGATCATGGGCACCGCGTCCTACGTGCTCGAAGTGACCTCGCCGGGCGTCGACCGCCCCCTCACCGAGCCCCGGCACTGGCGCCGCGCCGTCGGCCGGCTGGTCGTCGCCCCGCTGGCCGAGGGCGGCCAGATCGAGGGACGCGTGGTGGCGGCCGACGACGAGGCCGTCGTGATCGACGTCGCCGACAAGCGCCGGGGCAAGGGCTCCGGCAAAGGCGCCGGCAAGGGCGGCGGGACATCCGCGGGGAAGAAGGCCGCCGGGCCGCGGGTCGCGCGGCGCCGGTTCGCCCTCGGCGAGCTGGGACGCGGCCGCATGCAGGTGGAGTTCAAGGCCCCCGCGGGCGACACCGGGGGACCCGGAGGCGACGCGCCTGCCCGGGACGACGCCGGCAAGGCGGCCGGGGGGACGCGCTCCCCGGCCGGGCCGGGCACGCGTTCTCCGGCCGGGCCGGACACGCTTTCTCCGGCCGAGCCGGACGAAGAGGGGGGAACCTCGTGGACATCGACATGACCGCCCTGCGGGGCCTGGAGAGCGAGAAGGACATCTCGCTCGACGTGGCCGTCAAGGCCATCGAAGACGCCCTACTGATCGCCTACCACCGGACGGAGGGCGCCGCGCCCAAGGCGCGCGTGGAACTGGACCGGCAGAGCGGGCACGTCACCGTCTGGGCGACGGAGACCGACGAGGAGGGCGCCGACCTCCGGGAATACGACGACACTCCGAGCGGTTTCGGGCGTATCGCGGCGACGACCGCCAAGCAGGTCATCCTGCAGCGGCTCCGCGACGCCGAGGACGAGCTGACCTTCGGCGAGTACGCGGGCCGCGAGGGCGACATCGTCAGCGGCATCATCCAGCAGGGCAAGGACCCGCGGAACGTGCTGGTCGACCTCGGCAAGATCGAGGCCGTCCTGCCGCCGCAGGAGCAGGTGCCCGGCGAGCGCTACGAGCACGGCGAGCGGCTCCGCGCCTACGTGGTGCAGGTCCGCAAGGGCCACCGCGGCCCGTCGGTGCAGCTGTCGCGCACCCACCCGAACCTCGTGCGCAAGCTGTTCGCGCTGGAGGTCCCGGAGATCGCGGACGGCACGGTGGAGATCGCGGCCATCGCCCGGGAGGCCGGGCACCGCACCAAGATCGCGGTGCGCTCGCGCAAGCCGGGCGTGAACGCCAAGGGCGCCTGCATCGGCCCGCTCGGCAGCCGCGTCCGCAACGTGATGGCCGAGCTGCACGGCGAGAAGATCGACATCGTCGACTGGTCGGACGAGCCCGCCGAGCTGGTCGGCAACGCCCTGTCGCCCGCGCGGGTCTCGGCCGTCGAGGTGGTGGACGCCGAGGGACGGGTGGCCCGGGTGATCGTGCCCGACTACCAGCTCTCGCTGGCCATCGGCAAGGAGGGGCAGAACGCCCGCCTCGCCGCGCGGCTCACCGGCTGGCGGATCGACATCCGGTCCGACACCGAGCCGGCGGGCACCCCGAGCGGGGCGCGCACGCGCCCCGGCCAGCAGCCCGCCGCGCAGACGGCTCCGCCGCCGGAGCAGGCGGCCGGTCAGGCACCGGAGCAGACGCCGGAGCAGACGCCGGGCCGGACGCCGGGACAGACGCCCCCTAAGGGCGCCGGGGCGGGCGAATCCGGATCTTCTGCATCAGGAGAGCATGCGACAGGTCCCGCCGACGCCTCGGCGCGGTAGACTCATGTCACGTGGCCGGGCGGTTCCACGACGCATGTGCGTGGGCTGCCGGGTTCGCACGGCCAAGTCCGACTTGCTGCGCTTGGTGGTGGTCGAGGGCGTGATCGTCCCCGATCCCTCCGGGCGGCTGCCGGGACGGGGTGCTCATCTGCATCCCGACCTGGAGTGTCTCGACCTCGCAGAGCGTCGTCGGGCGTTCCCCCGGGCGTTCCGCCTCGCGGGACCGCTCGATGGAAGTGTGCTGCGAGAGCGGCTCACGGGGCGGGACGTGCAGCAACAGGATGGCCGAACAGTAAGCGACGTCTAGTCGGAAGCAGGTCGAGATTGCTATGAGCGCTCGATGAGCACGCCGCGATGAGTACGGCAAGTTAGCGACGGTCCGGAGGCCACACCCCCGGACCGAGTAGGGAGTGCAGTGGCCAAGGTCCGGGTTTACGAACTCGCCAAAGAGTTCGGTGTAGAGAGCAAGGTCGTCATGGCCAAGCTCCAGGAAATGGGCGAGTTCGTACGGTCGGCGTCCTCCACGATCGAGGCGCCGGTCGTTCGCAGGCTCACAGAAGCCTTCTCCAATTCTTCGTCCTCCAAGCAGGGGGACAAGCGCGTCGGTCCGAAGCGGCCTTCGGGGCCGCGTCCGGGCGCACCGCGTCCGGGCCCGCCCGGTGGCGGCGCGTCCGGCGGCGGCGCCTCCGGTGGCGCGCCCGGCGGTGGCGCGTCCGATTCCCAGGGTGCGCGCCCCGCGGCGCCGCGTCCCGCAGCGCCGCGCCCGGCCACGCCCCGGCCGGCTCCCGGCGGTCCGGCGGACCGCCCTGCCCCTGGCCCCGCCGGTTCTCCGGCGGGCGGTGCCAGGCCGGGCCCGCGCCCGCCCGTCCCGCCGGCTCCGAGCACGCCGGTCACACCGCCCGCCGCGCAGGCGCCCAGCGCCCCGCCGGCGGCCGACGGCGGCCGTGCCCCGAGCGCTCCGAGCGCCCCTGGCGGCGCTCCCGGCGCCCCGGGCGGCGGCGCGAAGCCGGGCGCCCGTTCGCCCAAGCCGGGCCCGCGCCCCGGGCCCCGCTCCGGCGGTGGCGGCGGCGGCCGTGGCCCCGGCGGGCCGCGTCCGGGCAACAACCCGTTCAGCTCGACCAACACCGGCATGGGCCAGTCGCCCAAGCCGGGTCCGCGTCCCGGCCCGCGTCCGGCCGGCGACCGTCCCGAGCGCGATGACCGCCCACGCGGCGGCGGCGACCGTCCGGGCGGGCCCCGTCCCGCGGGCGGCGGCCGTCCCGGCGGCGCTCCCGGCGCCGGCGGTCCGCGTCCCAGCCCGGGCGGCATGCCGCCCAGGCCCGGCGGTCCGCGTCCGAGGAGGTGAGGCCCCCGTGCAGGCCCTGCATGATCTGTCGGCCGATCTTGCGCATGACCTTGGACGGCGAGGCGATGCCCAGGACCTTCT
>NZ_SMKU01000147.1 GCF_004349215.1 Actinomadura rubrisoli
GTGCGGGGCGGGGCGAAGGGGCCGGAAGGGTCAGCCGGCGAGGTCGCCCAGGAGGCGCCACGTCCGGGCCTGGTCGGCGGGGCCCGCGAGGCCGGTCTGGGTGACGACGACCTCGGTGGCGCCCGCGTCGAAGTACCGCCGGATCTCGGCCGACACCGCCTTCTCGTCGCCGACGACCACCAGGTCCGCCGCCTTGGACGCGCCTTCAAGCCCGATCACCCGCTGGTAGGACGGCACCTGGTCGTAGAACGCGACCTGCGCCGCGGCGGTCTCGCGGGCCGCCTCCACGTCGCCGGTCACCACGCCGGCGAGGAACGCGACGACGCGCGGGGCCGGGCGCCCGGCCCGCTCGGCGGCCCTGGTGATGGCCGGGACGATGTGCTCGCCGAGCGTCCGCGGCCCGGCGAGGAACGGCAGCGTGCCGTCCGCGAGCTCGCCGGTGACGCGCAGCGCCTGCGGCCCCATCGCGGCGACCAGCAGCGGCAGGGCGGCCTCCGCGCCCGCGACGGCGGTGGGCATCGGCGGCGCGGCGGTCAGGAGCTCGCCGCGGAAGTCGGCCGTCCCGGTGTCGACCAGCGACCGCAGGGCGGTGAGGAACTCGGCCAGCCGCGCGATCGGCCGCTCGTAGGGCACCCCGAACACGGGCTCGACGAACGCCTTGGCGCCGAGCGCGAGGCCCAGCCTGTACCGGCCATGGGTCGCGGCCTGCGTCGTCTGCGCCTGGCTCGCGACAAGGATCGGATGCCGGGCGAAGATCGGCACGGCGGACGTCCCGACGGTCAGCTCCGGTACTTCGCGGCCCACGAGCCCGGCCAGGCCGATCGAGTCGTAGTCGAATCGCTGGCCGAACCAGAGCGACCGCACGCCGACCGCCGCGGCCTCCTTGGCGGCCGCCACGGTGTCGTCCACGGCATTTCCGGACGGGGAGGGTTGAAGCGCTATTCCAATGGTCATGACGCGGTAACTCGGAGGGAAACGTATTTATTGCCGCATCGCGCTGACCACGAGATCTGCCACATGCTCGACGGTGTCAACGCCGGATTTCATGGTCGGGCTGCTGCCGCTGCACACGGCGACGAGGAAGTCGTGGCCGGGCCCGGTGATGCGGCCGACGCTGTTGACCGTCCAGCCATGGCCCTGGTGATGGACGGGCGTCCACCCGTTCTTCAGCGCCACCCGCTCGCCCGGCCGCGCCGCCGCGCTGATGCCCCAGGACTGCTCGCGCAGGACCGACCCCATGAGGCTCAGCACGTACTGCCGGCCGGACACGCCAAGCGGGCTCGTGGGCGAGACAAGCGCGCCGAGCAGGCGCACCTGGTCGGACGGGCTGGTCAGGGAGGAGCCCCAGGACGGCGAGAACGGAGTGGTCTGCCTCAGGCCGAGGGTCCGGTTCGTCCGTCCGATGCCGGAGCCGTGCCCCGACTTGGCGTACAGGGAGTCGGCCGCGGAGTTGTCGCTCTCCCGGATCATCTGCCCAGCCAGGTCCCGCTCGTCGGCGGACAGGCCCCGGCCGCCCTTCTGCCGCTGGAGCAGCAGGCCGGTCAGGATGTCGACCTTCATGATGCTGGCGGTGACGAACCGGCCCCCCTCGTTGTCCCCGAACGTCCGTCCGGTGCGCAGGTCGGTCGCCATCACGCCCGCCTTGCCCGGCCGCGTCGCGAGGTAGCCGCGGACGGACTGCCGCAGCCGCGCGGTGTCGAGCGGGCGCCGCGGCACGGCGGCCCCAGGCCCCGCGCCCCCCGCGCGCCCGTCGCCCTCGGCGCCGCCCGCACGCCCGGCGCCGCCCGCACGTCCCGCCGCGCGCCCGTCGCCGATCGGCTCGGTGGCCCCCGCCTGCACGCCCTTCTTGGCGTCCGGCTCGGCCGAGACGATCCAGTGGGCCGTCAGCCCCGCCCCCGAGGCGGCCGTGGCGCTCGCCGCGAGGACGAGCACGGTGAGGTGGCGTCGCATCGATCCCCCGATTCGCGCGACGGCGGCCGTCCCCCGGGGCCGCCATGATCAGTGGCGGCCCTACCCGGGTCCACCCAAATGATCACCTGTTGCCGTTCCGCCCGTACGGACTCTTTGTCGTCCATTACCGGATTGCGGGCCAGGGAAGGGATGACGTGGTGAAAAGCGGGCTTACGGGGTTATGGGCTCAGGGTGCTTCTTATGGGTCTTGTTCGTCGTGAGCGGCGTCCAGATGCGTGCCTGGGCAGCGAGTAACAGAACGTAGATCCCTAAGGGAGCGTCCTAGAGGACGAGAGGGAGGCGCGCCGGGCAGCCGGGCTCGCAGCGCTCGGAGTGCCAGGCCACCCGGCGGGCGTAGGCGCCGAGGCGCCGCCGCAGCACGGCCCGCGTGAGCGGCCCGGTGCCCGGGACCCGGCCGTCGAACATCCCGCGCCACCGGATCAGCGTGTCGGTGCCGTGCGGCTCCAAGGTGACGTCGGCGCGGAACCGGCGCGGCGTCGGCCCGGCCAGCACGACGTACCCGTAGTGCCGTGGCGGGTCATAGACGACGACCTGCTCGCGCCAGGGCGGGATGGTGCGGACGGCCCCGATCCCGTTCGGGTGGTCGTCGCCCGCGCGCTCCCGCCTGGCCCGGGCCAGGAAGGCGCCCCATTCGCCCCACGCCTCCGCGACGCACAGGTGCTTGAAGATCACCTCGGGTGCGGCGTAGCAGGTGGCGGTGGCCTCGATCTCGTGCGGCATGACGGCTCCCCGGTCCGGTCGCCCGCGCCGGCGCGTCCCCTCGCGAGGCGGCCGCCGCGCGCGTCTGACCTGGGGTACATGCCCGAATCGAGGCGGATCACGGCGGGTGACGACGAGAATTTGGAGCGTGACAATCTGCGGGTGCGTGGGGGTGTCCTCCCGGTGCGTCAGGCCGTCTCGACGACCAGGAACGCCTCGGCGAGACGGCCCTCGGGGAGCCCGGCCGCCGCCGCGTTGCCCGACAGCCAGCCGCGCAGCATCTCCGGCAGCTCGTCGCCCATGTGGCCGGTCTGGCTGGCGTGGGCCCGCAGCGCGTTCAGCTTCCGGTCGAACCGGTCGGTGATGTCGACGGAGTGGTTCGTGGACGGCCCGCCGCTGATCCACACCTCGCGGACCGTCCAGGCGCCGAGGCCCTCCTCGGCCAGCAGTTCGGGGAACGCGTACGGGTTGCGCGCGTCGGGGTAGACCGCGTCCAGCGCCGCCGACCCGACCGCGCGATGGTCGGGGTGGCTCGGGTAGATCCGCTCGTAGTTGCGCTCCGGGCTCGGCATCACCACCCGGTCGGGCCGCACCTGCCGGATGACCCGCGAGATGTCGCGGCGCAGCTCCAGCGTCGCCTCGACCCGGCCGTCGGAGTAGCCGAGGAAGCGGACGTCGCCCACCCCGGCGCACTTGGCCGCGGCGCGCTGCTCCTCGCGGCGCAGCGCGGCCATCTCCGCCCGCGTGATCCCGTCGTCGAAGCCGCCCGCGTCGCCGTCGGTGACCATGAGGTAGACCACCTCGATGCCCCGGTCGGTCCAGCCCGCCACCGTCCCGGCCGCGCCGAAGTCGACGTCGTCGGGATGCGCCATCACGGCGAGGACCCGCCGCACCTCACTGTCGTCCAGAACGTTGGTCACGGTTTCAACCATAAGTGCCGGACCCGCGACCGGCATGCCCTGTGATCAAGAAATCGCGGCCGCCGGGGAGCGACCGCCGATTGGGCCTGGGACGCGGCGCCGCGCCGGGGTAGAGCTGAGACATGCGCAAACTCATCAACGCCCCGGCGGACGTCGTCTCCGACGCCCTGCGCGGCCTCGCCGCGGCCCACTCATCGCTGCGGGTCGATCCGGGGAGCGGAACGGTCGTGCGCGCGGACGCGCCGCGCCGCGGGAAGGTCGCCCTGGTGTCGGGCGGCGGCTCCGGCCACGAGCCGCTGCACGCGGGGTTCGTCGGTCCCGGGATGCTGGACGCGGCGTGCGCCGGGGAGGTGTTCACCTCGCCGGTCCCGGACCAGATCATCGCGGCGACGATGGCGGTGAACGGCGGCGCGGGCGTCCTGCACATCGTGAAGAACTACACCGGCGACGTCCTGAACTTCCGGATGGCGGCCGAGCTGGCCGAGGACGAGGACATCGAGGTCGCCACCGTCGTCGTGGACGACGACGTCGCCGTCCAGGACAGCACCTACACCGCGGGCCGCCGCGGCACCGGCGCCACCCTGTTCGTGGAGAAGATCGCCGGGGCGCTCGCCGAGGAGGGCGCCGCCCTCGCCGAGGTCGAGGCCCTGGCCCGCGAGGTGAACGAGCGCAGCCGCTCGTTCGGTGTCGCGCTGTCGCCGTGCACGGTGCCCGCCGCGGGCACCCCCACGTTCGAGCTGGCCGAAGGCGAGATGGAGCTGGGCATCGGCATCCACGGCGAGCCGGGCCGCGAGCGCGTCAAGGCGGGCACCGCCTCCGAGATCGTCGACGCCGCGCTCAGCGCGATCCACGCCGACATGCCCGTGGACGGCGCCGAGCTGCTGGTCCTGGTGAACGGGATGGGCGGCACGCCGCTCATCGAGCAGTACGTCGCGTACGCGGCGGCGGCCGAATGGCTGACCGCGCACGGTGCGACGGTCGTCCGGCCCCTGGTCGGCGGGTACGTGACGAGCCTGGAGATGGCCGGCTGCATGATCAGCGTGTGCCGGCTGACGCCGCGGCTGACCCGGCTCTGGGACGCGCCCGTCGAGACCCCGGCGCTGAGGTGGGGCCGATGAGTCCCGCCGAGCGGGACGGGGCCGAGCGGGACGGGGCCGGGACGGGCGCCGCCGGGCTGGGCGGGGCCGATCTCGCCGGCTGGATCCGGCACGCGGCGCGGCTCGTCTCGGCCGACGCCGAGCGCCTCACCCGGCTGGACGCGGCCATCGGCGACGGCGACCACGGCCTCAACCTCGACCGCGGCTTCAGCGCGGCCGTCGAGGCCGTCGACGCGCTGCCCGGGGACGCGGCGCCCGGCAAGGTGCTCATCGCGGCGGGCCGCGCGATCGTGTCGAAGACGGGCGGCGCGTCCGGCCCCCTCTACGGGACGGCGCTGCGCCGCGCGGGCAAGGCGCTCGACGCGGCCACCACCGTGGACGCCGCCGGTCTCGGCGCCGCGCTGCGGGCCGCGCTGGAGGGCGTCCAGGAACTGGGGCAGGCCGCCGAGGGCGACAAGACCATGGTGGACGCGCTGATCCCGGCCGTCGCCGCATACGAAGAGGCGCTCGCCGGAAACGCAGACCTCGCGGCCTGCGCGCGCGCCGCCGCCGACGGTGCCGCGCGGGGAGCCGAAGCGACGGTGCCCCTCCAGGCACGCAAGGGCCGGGCCAGCTATCTTGGCCCGCGCAGTGTCGACCACATGGATCCGGGCGCCTCGTCCACCGCGCTCATCCTGCGGGCCCTGGCCGACGCCGCCGGGAAGGGGGAGGGCGCATGGTCGGAATCGTCGTGATCTCGCACAGCCGCACGCTCGCCGAGGGCGCCGTCGAGCTGGCCCGCGCCCTGGGCGTCGGCAAGGCCGTGGTCGAGCCCGCCGGAGGCGACGCGGACGGCGGCCTCGGCACGAGCATCGACCTTGTGGAACGCGCCGTCGCCGCGGCGGACGGCGGGGACGGCGTGCTGCTGCTCGCCGACCTCGGCAGCTCCGTCCTCACCGCCCGGATGTACATCGAGGACGCCGAGGGCACCGACACGGTCCTCGCTGACGCGCCGCTCGTGGAGGGCGCGGTCGCCGCCGCCTCGATGGCCGCCACCGGCGCCGACCTCGCCACCGTCCTCGCCGCCGCCGAGCAGGCCCGCGACCTCCGCAAGACCTGACCGCCCCGCCCCTCGCCGTTCGGTTGACTCAGGTGGGGGAGCCGGGGCCGGTGAGCAGCGTGGCCAGAGGGGACTCCACGTCGGCGGACGGGTCGCCCCGCACCTCGTAGACGCGGGGACCGGCGGCCGCCGCGCCTTCTCTGCCGCCCGCAGTGCCCGCATCCACCGCGTCGTCGCCCGCGTCCACCGTGATGCGGTAGGACGGGAGGTCGGCGCCCACCTCGCCCGTGTCGCCGCGGGCGTGCGCCGCCGCCAGATCGTCCACCGCGTCCCTGATCCGGGCGGCCGGGCCTGCGGGCAGCTCGGCGGTGTCGTAGAGCGCGACCACCACCTCCCGGCCCGTGAACCCGCCGGTGCTCTCCACCTTCACCCGCATGCCGCGCCACCTTTCCGGCGGGCCGCCCGCCGCCCGCCCTCCCGGTCGTCGTGCCCGCTGCCGGACACGACGACCGGGAGACCGGCACCGGTTTCCGCGGCTCCTACTTGTTGAAGGCCCGGCTCAGCTCTTCGAGCTCGGGACGGAGGATGTCATCGTCGTCGAGGGCGCCGCGCTTGGCCAGCCTCTCGGCGTCGATGACCTGGTACTCCGGCATCTGCATCGTGCCGCAGCAGCGCGACCTGTCCTGCTCGGCCCGCAGGCTCGCCGAGTGCTCGTCGTGCACCTCGACCTCGGTGACGTCGCGCCCGTCCCCGGTGTAGTCGGCCTCGGTCATCCTCATCAGCCCGCTCATCATGTCGCGCAGCGGGGTCGCCGCCGTGGTGACCTCGCGGACCGCGAACCGGTTGCGGATGAACGTCCGGTAGATCGCGGGGTCACCGCGGCTCGCCGAGATCTGCAGCATCTTGTTGGCCACGTCCACGTACTTCGCGGCCGTCGCCGGGGACGCCACCATCGCGTCGAACAGCAGCTTGCACAGGTGGGCCGCGACCTCGATCAGGATGACCGTCGGGTCCTTCGTACGGCGCTGGCGGGCCAGCTCGAACGCGTACACGTCGGCCAGCACGTCGTAGACCGCCCCGGTGAACACCTGGGAGATCGCGTGCACCTCGTTGCCGACCTGGCTCAGCTTGAGGTCGTTGTCGGCGTTGCGCAGGCTGCCGGGCATGCCGAGCGCCGCGCCGAACTCCTCGGCGAGGGCGGGCAGGAACGACTTGTCATGCAGGTTGGCCTTGGTGAGGGCCACCAGCGCCTCGGCCTGGTCGGGCTGCGCCAGGGCGAGGAAGATCGCCGACAGGTCGCCGAACGACTCGTGCAGGCCGCCGGTCTGCGGCGGGTTGCCCGCCGCGAGCCAGCCGGGCTTGAGCCCGTCCAGTACCGCGTGCCCCATCTCGTGGGAGACGATGTCGAGCGAACGGCACGTGAAGACCGTGCTGGACGCCGGCTGTCCCTGCGACGTGAAGAACAGGAACTTCAGCGCCTTCGCCGTCCGGCTGTAGAAGGCGTTGGCGCCGGTCGCCGCGCGCGGGAACACCGAGATCCGGTCGGTGTTGCCGCCGACGTTCCAGGCGAACGGGATCGGGTTCCCGCCGTTGTGCCGCTCGTACATCGTCAGGGTCTCCCGGACGACGGCGAACGTGTGCGCGCAGTCGAACTGCGGCGAGTTCGCGGTGAAGATGAAGTCGCCGTTGGCGTTGCGCGCGACTGGGGCGGTGCCGGACAGCTCCGTCCTGATGCGCGCGTCCATCGGGCCGTTCAGGACGACCGTCGGGACGAAGACCAGCCGGACCCCGAGTGCGGTGACCGACGGGTCCTGCTTGTAGATGAGGAAGCGGTGGCCGGTGACCTGCGGCGCCGGCATCGGCACCGCGCGCTCGACCGGACGGCGGGCGGCCATGACCGCCCCTTCGATGCGCAGCTGCGGCGCCATCTGCTCGGTGCGCGACTCGGGAACTTCCATCTCCCGTGCTGTACGGTCCTGTCGCTGAACCTGGACGTCCTCCTGGCGGATCATCGACGATCCCACCTTCCGTCACTTTGCGTGGGCCTATGCTGGCCCGGCGCTGTCGCGGGCGGGCGCGCGGGAGCACCGTGGATGTGCGTTTCCCCAGGTGATCGATCCAGATGGGGGCCGACGGGCCGTCGTGCGCGTCGCCCTGCGCGGTTCACGCTCCGCCCATCACAAGGTCGAGTCAACCCAGAAAAGCCTTGAGTAGCGGCGTTTGTCCTCATCCGGACTGGTGGCCTTGCGGAGCACCCCGGCAACCCGCAGGTACCGCCGAGGACGCCGAAAACGTCCGCCGCGCGCCGTACACTCGCACGTGATGTCGAAGACCGAAGCTCACCCCTTGCTCGATGGCCTGAACCCGCAGCAGCGCGCCGCCGTCGTCCACTCCGGCGGCCCCCTGCTGATCGTCGCGGGCGCCGGTTCGGGCAAGACCCGCGTGCTCACCCACCGCATCGCCCACCTGCTCGGCGAGCGCGATGTGCACCCCGGCCAGATCCTGGCGATCACGTTCACCAACAAGGCCGCCGCGGAGATGAAGGAGCGCGTCGACGCCCTCGTCGGCCCGCGCTCGCGCGCCATGTGGGTGATGACGTTCCACTCCGCCTGCGTCCGCATCCTGCGCCGCGAGGCGAAGCGCCTGGGCTTCCCGACGAGCTTCTCGATCTACGACCAGGCCGACGCGAACCGCCTCATGGCCCTGGTCTGCCGCGAGCTCGACCTCGATCCGAAGCGGTATCCGCCGAAGTCGTTCAGCGCGCAGATCTCGAACCTGAAGAACGAGCTGATCGACTACGAGACGTTCAAGAACCGCGCGTCCACGCACATGGAGCAGACGCTCGCCGAGGCGTACCAGATGTACCAGGCCCGCCTCCAGCAGGCCGGCGCCATGGACTTCGACGACCTGATCATGATGACGGTCAACCTGCTGCAGGTGTTCCCGGAGGCCGCCGAGCACTACCGGCGCCGCTTCCGGCACGTCCTGGTCGACGAGTACCAGGACACCAACCACGCGCAGTACGAGCTGGTCAGGGAGCTGACCGCCCCCGTGGAAGAGGTCGGCGCGGCGGAGCTGTGCGTCGTCGGTGACGCCGACCAGTCGATCTACGCGTTCCGCGGTGCGACGATCCGCAACATCCTGGAGTTCGAGCGCGACTACCCCGAGGCCACCACGATCCTGCTGGAGCAGAACTACCGCTCCACCCAGACGATCCTGTCGGCGGCCAACGCGGTCATCGAGCGCAACGCCGACCGCAAGCCCAAGAAGCTCTGGTCCGACCAGGGCGAGGGCCACAAGATCACCGGCTATGTGGCCGACAACGAGCACGACGAGGCCGCGTTCGTCGCCCACGAGGTCGACAAGCTCACCGACGCCGGCGACGCCCGGCCCGGCGACGTCGCGATCTTCTACCGCACCAACGCCCAGTCCCGTGTGTTCGAGGAGGTGTTCATCCGCGTCGGCCTGCCCTACAAGGTCGTCGGCGGCGTCCGCTTCTACGAGCGCAAGGAGATCCGCGACCTCCTCGCCTACCTGCGCGTCCTCGCCAACCCCGAGGACACCGTCTCCCTGCGCCGCATCCTGAACGTCCCCAAGCGCGGCATCGGCGACCGCGCCGAGGCGTGCGTCGAGGCGCACGCGTCCCGCGAGCGCGTCTCGTTCTGGCAGGCCCTGCGCCGTCCCGAGGACGTCCCGGGCATGGCGACCCGCTCCAGCAACGCCGTCCGCGAGTTCGTCGCCCTGCTCGACGAGCTGCGCGCGGCGGCCGAGTCCAGCACCCCGGCCGAGCTGGTCGACCAGATCCTGCTCAAGAGCGGCTACCTGGCCGAGCTCCAGTCCTCCAAAGACCCGCAGGACGAGACCCGCGTCGAGAACCTCCAGGAGCTCGAAGCCGTCGCCCGCGAGTTCGAGGAGCGCCTGGACGGCGAGTCCGCCGAGGGCCGCCTGGCCGACTTCCTCGAACAGGTCGCCCTGGTCGCCGACGCCGACTCCATCCCCGGCGGCGCCAAGAGCGCTCCCGTCCCGCCGGGCGAGCAGCCCGCCGAGACCGAGCACGGTGTCGTCACCCTGATGACGCTGCACACCGCCAAGGGGCTGGAGTTCCCCGTCGTCTTCCTCACCGGCATGGAGGACGGCGTCTTCCCGCACCTGCGCGCCATGAGCAACCCCAAGGAGCTGGAGGAGGAGCGCCGCCTCGCCTACGTGGGCATCACCCGCGCCCGGCAGCGCCTCTACCTCTCCCGCGCCACGATGCGCAGCTCCTGGGGCGCCCCCCAGGTCAACCCGCCGTCCCGCTTCCTCGGCGAGGTCCCGAAGACGCTCGTCGACTGGGAGCGCGAGGCGTCCTCCACCTCGACCCCGGCGTTGTCGCGGATGGCGGCCCGGCCCGGCGTCCGCTCGCCGGGCAACCGCGCGGTCCCGGCCCTGTCGCCGGGCGACAAGGTCACCCACGACTCCTTCGGCCTCGGCACGGTCGTCACCGTCGACGGCGCGGGCGAGAAGGCCGCCGCCAGCGTCGACTTCGGCGGCGAGTACGGCGTCAAGCGGCTGGTCCTCCGCTACGCCCCCGTAGAGAAGCTCTGACGGGGTCGAGCGCGCCGGAGCGTTTCAGGGTGCGCAGCACCGGGGCGGTTTCGAGGGAGCGGATGCCCTCCAGGGCGCCGAGCCGCCGCGTCAGGTAGCGGTGCAGGTCGGCGTGCCCGGCGCAGAGGGCCTGCGCGATCAGGTTGGTGGGGCCGGTCGTCGCGGCGACGACGGCCAACTCCTCGTGCCCGGCCATGGCCGTGGCGACGCGGTCGAGATGCGCCGGGACGACCGACATCCACAGCAGGGCCTGCGTCCGGGCGCCCAGGAGCCGGGAGTCGACCTCCACGTCGAAGAAGATCGTCCCATGAGCGCGGAGGGCGGCGAGGCGGCGCGCGGCGGTGGCCTGCGACCAGCCGGTCGCCGCGGCGAGGTCGGCGAGCCCGGCGCGGCCGTCCTGCCCGAGGACGTCGAGGAGGCCCTGGTCGGCGGGAGACGGCGGCCGGTCGTCCGCGGTGTCGAAGGACGGCCTGAGCCGCTCCCGCTGCCGCGCGTCGAGGGCCCGGGTGATGCCGCGCCACGTGGTGGGTCCGCCGAGATAGGTGTGCAGCAGGGCGTGCGCGGACACCGAGACGATGCCGCTCCGGCGCGGGATGTCGCGCAGGAGCATCGTGTGCGCCGGCTCCGCGTCGTCCGGCATGTGGACGATCGCGAAGACCTCCGTGCCCCCGGACGTCAGCTTCACCCATGAGGTGTCGGGCCGGCGCGCGAGCGAGTGGGCGAGGGCCTGCGTGGTGGACGGGCTGCACATCAGCCGGACCACCCACTGCGTCTCCTCCCCGCCGTGCCGGTTCAGGAGCCCGACGACGCGCAGCCCGGCCTCGGCGCGCAGCCGCCGGTACCGCCGGGCCACCGTCTGCGTCGACACGTCCAGGACCTCGGCGATCCGGCTGAACGGGGCGCGCCCGTCGATGTGGAGCGCGTGGATGACACCGCGGTCCAGGTCGTCCAGCATGGCCGTAATCCTCACTGCCGGGCTGTTTATGGAAGATAACCTCAGCGTTCGTCCGCCGAATGGAAGCACCCCGCCCCTACCACCCAGGCTAGGTCATCCAGCCGGAAAGGGGTTGCCATGCGGGTGCACGAAGACGTTCGGACGAAGACGTACCGGTGGCGCTGGGCGGCGCTGTCCACGCTGCTTGCAGCGGAGGCGATGAACCTCCTGGACGCCACGATCGTGCAGGTCGCGGCGCCGGTCATCCACCGGGACCTCGGCGGCCCCGAGTCCGGCATCCAGTGGTTCAGCGCCGCCTACACGCTGCCGTTCGCCGTCCTGCTGATCACGGGCGGCCGGCTCGGCGACATGGCCGGGCGCAAACGCGTCTTCGTCGTCGGCGTCACCGCCTTCGCCCTGGCGTCGCTGCTCTGTGCCCTCGCCCCGGGCGCGGGCACGCTGATCGCGGCGCGGGCCGTCCAGGGCGCCGCCGCCGCGCTGATCATCCCGCAGACCATCGGCCTGATCCGCGCGATGTTCGACGGGCCGGAGATGGCGAAGGCGCTGGGCACCATCGGGCCGGTCATGGGCCTGTCGGCGGTCTGCGGCCCCGTGCTCGGCGCCGTCCTCACCCATACCGTGTCGTGGCGGGCGGCGTTCCTGGTCAACGTGCCCCTGGCGCTCATCGTGCTCGGGACCGTCCCGATGCTGCGGGAGGACAAAGCACCACAGCCGCCGCGGATGGACCCGATCGGCACCGTCCTGGCGATTCTCGGCACGGGCCTGATCGTCTACCCGCTCATCCAGGGCGACACGGCGGGTCCGCTCCCCTGGACGCTGATGACCGGCGGAGCCGCCGTCCTGATCCTGTTCGTGCTGCACCAGCGCCACGCGGCGCGCCGGGGCCTCAGCCCGCTGATCGAGCCGAGCCTGTTCCGCGACCGCGGCTTCCCGGCGGCCCTCGCGACCTCCACCCTGTTCTTCGCCGCGATGAACGGGCTGATGGTGGTCATCGTCCTGCAAGTCCAACTCGGTCTCGGACGAGGCGTGCTGAGCGCGGGCCTGACCCTGCTGCCCTGGTCCTGCGCCCTGGCTCTCTCGTCCTGGTTCGCCGGAACGTCCCTCGTCCCGCGCTACGGCTCGCGCGTCATGTTCGCCGGCCTCGGATGCCTGCTCGCCGGGCTCCTCGCCGCCATCGCCGTCTACCACTCGTCCGGCCCCGGCACCTACCCCTGGCCCCTCCTCCCAGCGCTTGCCGTGGCCGGGACGGGCAACGGCCTCTTCACAGTCCCATTCTTCACCGCCGCACTGACCCGCGTCCGCCCCCACGAAACGGGCTCCGCCGCGGGCCTCCTCAACGCCGTCCAGCAGTTCGGCGGAACCCTGGGCATCGCCGTCCTCGGCACCACCTTCTTTCACATCCTCCCCGACGCCGGAGCACTATCCGCCGCCCAAACGGCCTTCTGGATAGCCATAGCCCTCCTAACGGCCGGAACCGTCACCGCAGCCCTGATGCGCCGCTGAATCTGTTGCCGGCCAAGCACACCTTTGACGGAGGTCCGTCGGATTACCCATAGTTGCTGATGCGGGGATAGGAAAGGCGCAGGGACCCACCGCACGGTGCCGGAGCGTCCAGATAGGCGGACAGGGTGAACGGATTATGGACTTTCAGGTACTCGAAGGTCTTCACCTTGCCGAGGGCGAGCCGACCGTTGGCGGAGCCGATCGTCCAGGTGAGCCCGCTGCCGGCGGCGCAGTCTCCATCTGGTCGGAAGTCGAGAAACCCGGTGAAGAACCGGGCCCCGCCGACCAGCCAAACCTGCTCCATCGGGGGGATGGCGAAGGTAGTCCTGAACGTCTGCCATGCCGTCAGCCGGTAGGCCAGCGCCGTGCTCTTCCCCTGATTCCGCCTCTTCTTGGGCGCCGGGATCTGAATCGGCCGGGTTCCGTCGGACGTCCAGCTCGGAGCCATGGTCTTGGTCTCGCCATTGGCGGTCTGGTTGACAATGGCGAAAATGATGAGGCCGAGAAACGTCATGACGACCAGTGCCCCGACCACGCATCCCGTGACCGACTCGGAAGACTTCGCCTCTGCATTGGGCTCCGTGCCCTCGGGGGTGTCATCCGAATGCTGCTCCTGGTCGGTCTCCATGGCCGGACGGTCATCGGCCGGATCCACCTCCAAATGGTCACGGGCCCGATCCAAGGCGTCCCAGATCTGCGCCAGCAAGTCGCGGGACTGCTCCAGGTACTCGTCGCATTCCTCGGTGGTCAACGCCCCGGCGATCGGCGGCGGCTCGTCCGCTGGTACCCGCGCTTGCCCCGGCCGGTTCAGTAACCGGCGCGCCTGCTCGGCCTGGGCATGCCCCTGCACCATCAGCTTCTCGGCCTCGTCACGGGCGCTCCGCGCCTGGCTCAAACGCGCCTCGGCCAGTTCCCGACGTGTCCGGTCCGCGCCGCGCCGGTCGCCGGACGCCTCGTCCTGCTGATCGAGAAGGTGGACGACGTTCAACAGCATGAAGATGACCCGCAAGGCCATCAGTTGGGCTTGCTGAGCAGCGACCTGCACTTGCTCGGCTCGCTCCAGACGGGCCTCTTGCTCCGGCACCTGCCCATCGGTGACCAGGGCTTCGTCGGCGTCCGTACTTTCACCCGGATTCGGCCCTGACACCGCGTTCCTCCCGCCGCCCTGCGACACCCACGACGACAGCCCATATCACCAAATACCCGGCGGGACCGGTCCCGCTAGGGAGTTCCTCCCACGTCCGCCAGCACCAGTCAAACCGTCCTGCGCCGTGCTCCGACGGCGTCCGGGCGCTGACGCCGTGTGACGCCACAGGTGACATGCACGCCGTCGAAAACCCGTTCCTCGGCACGCCGTCGGATGGCCGGAGAAGCACCGGTGCCGCGACATCGTGGACGCGATCCGGTATCTGCTCGATAAAGGGTGCAAGCGGAGAGTGAGCTCGTACGACTATCCCGTGGCAGACGATGTTCCTCACGCGCTGAGCGTGGACGGGAGCGATCGACCGGAGCGCCACCGGGCTGCGCTGCCGACGTCCTGGACTAGACGCTGGTGATCATTGCACGAGCCCGGCAAAGCGGTCGGGTTCGTCCTGCTCAGCAGCCACCCGAGCGCAGCCCGTCCACGCCGAACTCAAGCCAATCTTCCGGCGCCCACCGTTGACCAGGTACAGGTTCCGCCAACCCGGTCCGGCCTGCACGGCCTGGTCTAGGCGGCCTCGCGGGCCAGATAGGCCGCGCGTCCGGCTTGTACGGCTTGGGCCAAGGCATTGGCGGCCCGGGGCTTGTCTGCCGCACCGAAGACGACCTTGGCCGAGGCGACCGCGGCGCAACCAAGTTGCATGGCTTCGAAGGCGTCACCCGCGCTGCCGATACCCGCGGCGGCCACGACCGGCACCGTCAGCCGATCGATCATGATCTGGAACTTCAGCGGGTTGGCGATGCCCTGCCCGGAGCCGACCGGCGAGCCCTGCGGCATGATCGCAGCACAGCCGAGGTCCTGGAGAGCCCGGGCCAGGCCGGGGTCGTCGGCTATCAGCGGCGCCACCGTGAAGCCCATGCCGACGAGCTCGCGGCTGGCGGCGAGGATGTGGTCGGGCCGCGGCACGTGGTACGTGGAGTCATCGCTGATGATGAGCTTGACCCAGCGCCGTCCGCAGAGTTCCGCGCCGTGCTGCGCCGCTCGGACGGCCGCCGCGGCGTCTTCGGCGCCCTCGGTGTTGGGGAGGATGTGCACGCCTTCTCGACGGAAGATCCGCGCGACGAGGTTCTCATCGTTCAGCGACATCTGATCGGTTCGAACCGTCACCAGCTTGGTGCCGCAGGAATCGAGGATCGGTGGAAGGGAGTCCAGAGCGACGTCCTCTGGCATGGCGAGAATGAGCCTTGAGTCGAAGTCGACTTCGCCCAGGCTCCATCGGTCAGCCATTCAACCCCCCGGCGCGAGTTTGACGACGGTGACCTGAGCGCCGACGGGTACCCGCTGAGCCGACCATTCTTCCCGAGGGACGACCCTTCGGTCCACTTCCAGTGAGCTTTCTTCCCAGGGCAGGCCGAAGCGGTCGGCCAGTTCGGCCAGAGTGATTCCCGCCTCTATGGTGATGGCCTGGTCGACGAAATGGACGGTCGTCGGCGAAGCGTCCGCGGCGGGATACTCCGCCGGAGGTTCTGGCGCGGTGACGGTCTCGGTGGGAGCGCCGTGTCGCGTAAGGAGGCGGCGCAGCTCGTCGGAGTTGGTGAACTGTGCTTCGACGTGGATCGGCGTCCACTCCACTACCTGATGCCGCACGAGCGGATCCTCCGCCAGCAGGCGGTCCATCTCATCGACGTCGTCACCGGCGGCGACGACGAAACCGCCCGTGCGGGGAATCCTGCGTCCACCGAACAGGAACCTTCCGGCCGCGAAATGGCCCTTGACCCAGGCGCGATGCTCGGGAATGAGTTCGTCGATTCGCTCCAGTGGCGCACTATAAGTGTTCAGCAGAATGAACACCATATCCCCCTTGAATGGATATCGTGTAGCCGGTCAGGCTGAATCTTCCCTTGGCGAGACCCTTTAAACTGACAGAAAGAAGATCTGTCCGGGGCTGGATAATCAAAGATCAAAAAGCAATTGATCGTTCCAATAAAGTGCCAGCTCGCAGGTGTCTTGGCACTAGATGGTTGCTCTGTAGATAGAGTTCGCGGTGATCGGAGTTTCGCGTTTGCCTGAGCGCAAGAACGGCCGAGTCGGAACGAGATTCACAATCTGGCGGATGCCCGCTCGCCGCCATCGCCGGCTACCACTCGTCCAGCCCCGGCACCTACCCCTGGCCCCTCCTCCCGGCGCCGGCCCGGGCGGGGACGGGCAACGGCCTCTTCACGGTCCCGTTTCTTCACCGCCACGCTGGCCCGCGTCCGTCCCACGAGACGGGCATCGTTCTAGGGAGTGATGACGTTGGACGGATCGTCGCGCCAGATCACCTGACCGTCCGAGCCGAGGGCCATCCCGAACCGTGATCGTTCAGGTCGTCCCCAGCCCACCCACCGCAGGTAGGCGTCGGCGACCTCCTCCCACAGCCGCCGGGGACCGGCCTGCAATACCCGATGCTCAGCGCCGCCCGTACGGCGGACACGCGCCCAGGATGTGCCCGCCACGTCCGCCAGCACCAGTTCGAACCGTCGTACGCCGGACTCCGACGCCGCCATGACGTCCGGCAACGTCCCGGTGATGGCGGCGTCGGCCCCGTAGTCGTCGCTGACGACGCGGCGGGGGTCCAAGCGGGTGGTGGTCTCGGTCGCGCCTGCCATGTCATCGGGAACCCGGAGAGCGCCGCGCTGGGCGCGGAGCATCATGAAGTTCGCGGTGCCCATCAGCCGGCCGATCGCCCGGCCGTCGTCAGTAACGGTCAGCAGCACTTTGTGGCCCTCGCCGAACTCGGGCATCCACGGTGCGACGATGCGGCCGCCGGGCCGGGTCTGCTGGACCCAGGCGTAAGGGATTCGTGTGACACCGCAGGTGACGTGCACGCTGTCGAAAACCCCGCTCCCCGGCACGCCGTAGGATCCATCACCGACCAGGACCCGCACTTCGAACCCCGCCACGGTCAGCGCCTCTTCGGCGCCCGCCGCGACCGCCGGATCGATCTCGACGGTGGTGACGTCGGCGCCGAGCGCCGTCAACAGGGCCGCGGTCCACCCGGTGCCCGTCCCGATCTCCAGGACATGGTCGCCGGGCCGGACGTCGAGCAGCTCCAGGAACGCCACCACGGCGCCCGGCGCCGACAGGGAGGATGTCGCCTCGGCGACCCCGGCGGCAGGGTCGGCGGCACCGTCGGCGGCTTGCGTGACGATGGAGGCGTCGCTGTAGACGGCATCCCACCAGACCCCAGGATCTGCGACGCGGTCGATGGTCCGGCGCGGACCAGGGCCGTCGGGCGCGCACCAACCGCGGTCTGGAGCGAACATGTGCCGGGGCACGGCATGCAACGCGTCACGGATCCGCGGGTCCGAAAGATGGCCCTGCGCCCGAAGCTCATCAGCGAGCGCATCGACCCGCGCCGCCGCGTCCGGCCCGGCTGGCACTTGGGTCACTTGCCCTTTTCCTTGCCTTTCTCATCCTTTTCTGGCGGTGGAATAGGTTTTCCCGGCTGGTGGGCGTCACCTTCGCTTTTGTCACCATGCTTGCCCATAGCGGGGGACCCTTTCGTTGGGGGGCATCGAGGTGACGGTACCCAATAGAACGGGGTCACGACCGGAGTTGCTCTGACAAAGATGCGGGCTACCAGGTGGAAGGGAACATGCGGCGCTTGAGGATTCCGTCCACCTGGTCGGCGGCCGTCTTGGCATCGCCGCAGGGGGACAGGTAGCCGCGCCTGCCCCGCCCGGCCTCGTAGTAGCCCCACGCTCCGCCGGACGTGGCATGGACGGTCACCGCGACTTTGACGTGCTCGTCCCGGCTGAAGGCGAAGACCCACAGCAGCGGCGGACCAGCCGGGAACTCCTCGGCGCGATAGAGCTCGACGTATCGGTAGCCCTTCGGCTGGAGCGCGACGGCGAGCAGGTCCAGGTGGTAGATCGCGGTAGTGCGGCCCCGGCGGGTGCGCCACCGCAGGACGTACCGTTCCACGTTCAGCGAGCGCATCGAGCCCACACGATCTTCCCTTCCTCGTTCAGCGGCCGAACGCCCCAGTCATGGACGAGCTGCACCATCAGCGACAGGCCGCGCCCGCTCGTGGCGCCGAGGTCCTCGGGCTGGATCACGGGCGGCTCCGCCCCCTCGTCCCAGACCTCGATGAGGACGAGGCCGTCGCGCTCGTCGGCCAGCACACGGACGACGATGTGCCCGACGCCGACGTGTTTGTAGGCGTTGGTAACCAACTCGGTAACCACGATCCGGCCGACGTAGTCGTTGGCGACCCCCAGCTCGCGGAACCGCTCCGCGAGGAAGCGGCGGGCATGATCGGGCGCCTGGTCGGACGGCGCGAGTACGAGAGTCGGCACCTCGGGCGCGAGAGCTGCTGCCGGCATCGGTAGACCCCTCCAGCGTGGACGGCGGTCGACCTCGGACGGATCCTCGTCCCAGCAGGGAGATCTCGTCCAAAGTCACTCTGTGTTGTCGAACGACCACCATCCAGCCACAGAAGCACTTACAGTATCTGGGTACCGACGGAGCACTGTCGAAACGCTAACCATCACTACCGTGCTGCTAACCATCTTCAGGAGACGTCATGTCCATGCCGAAAAGGATCAAGCCCGAGTTCCTCAGCTTCGGCGCGGAAGTCAGGCGACTCCGGAAGGCATCCGGTCTCAACCAGCAACAGCTCGCTGACCTGGTCAACGTAACCCGTAGCTACATCACGCAGGTCGAGTCCGGCCGGACACGCTGTCGCCGAGACTTCGCCCTCAGGCTCGATCGAGGGCTCAAGTCCGGTACAACTATCGTCCAAGCATGGGATGAGCTACTAGAATCGATCAAGTCCGACAAGTATCCCGAATTCTTTGCCAACTTTCCAAGAGCTGAACAATCGGCGATTATGCTCCGCGCCTATGAGGACAGGGTGGTCTATGGACTTTTCCAGAGCGAAGCCTATGCTCGCGTTCTTCTGAACGATAGCGATGCGATCAAGAACAGGATGCGCCGACAAGAGATTTTGTGCCGTACGCCTGCGCCCACGGTCACAGCTGTCATGGACGAGACTGTTCTTTATCGAGAGGTTGGCGGTAAAGCGGTCATGAAAGCGCAACTCGAATCCCTTTTGGAGCTATCTGATAGAGAGAAGATCAATCTTCAAATAGCGCCGATTCGCTACGTTCGAAACGTCTGGGCAACTTTCGCGATCGCAACTCTTCCGGACCAGCGGCAGGTGGTCTACACAGCTAAAGCCTACGGGGGCGAGACCTCGACTGATCCGGCGCACGTGGCGCTGGTCAATGAGACTATGGCAACGTTGCAAGCCGAAGCGCTCAACGTTAGGGACACGAGAGCGTTGATAAGAAAGGTGATTGAAGAGAGATGGATTTGAGTAAGGTGGCGTGGCGCAAGGCTTCTCGGAGCAACGAGTCGGGTGACAACTGTGTCGAGGTCGCTAGCGTTTCGAGCGGTGTGGCGCTTCGTGACAGCAAGGACCCCAACGGCCCCATGCTCATCATGAGCCGCAGCGACTTCGAGAGCTTCGCTGACGTCCTCAAGAACATCTAGGTGCAGATCTTCCCACCACATGCCGAGAGGAGCGGTGAGTGAAGGTGAACTTTACGGTTCCGGTATGGCGGAAGGCGTCCCGAAGCCATGATGATGGAGACGCATGTATTGAGGTGGCAGCTATCCTGGATGTAGTCGTCGTCCGTGACAGCAAGGATCCGGAGGGGCCCAGGCTCGTCCTTGAACGCGAAGACTTTCAGCGCGTTATCAAGGTCATCAAGAGAGCCTAGCCAAAACCCCTTCCTAAGGAGGTTGGGCGTGCAAGAAGAGATGGACCTGAGTCAGGCGGTTTGGCGCAAGGCTTCGCGCAGCACGGTAGAGGGCGACAACTGTGTCGAGGTCGCTAGCGTTCCGAGCGCTGTGGCGCTTCGTGACAGCAAGGACCCCGACGGCCCCATGATTGTTGTTAGTCGCAGAGAATTCCAGGGTTTCGCTGAAACCATCAGGAAACTTTAGTCGTACTGGATCAGCGCAGGGAAGGGCGAAGCACCTTTCCTTCGCAGTGGGCGTCGTCGTGGCGCTAGTGGCGCTCACCGAACTCGCCGAGTTCGGCGATCAGTCGAGTGCGGGCTGCATCGAGCTGTTCGCCATACGAGGAGTCGAAGATCTGCGGAAGTGTGGTCTCCAGGGTTCCACTGATTGCCAGCAGGGGCGACCAGACCGCGCGGTCATCGACCAGGTTTGAGAACTCTTTGCGATGCATGACGCGGTCCAGCCAGTCTGACAGGACCAGTGCCTGGTCTTCTGTCAACTTGATCGCGTAGGGCCGACTTTTGTCTGACACGTTCGTTCCGGTTCCTTCGTTGTGGACTAAAGGCTGTCCCGCAATGACTGGGAAGCGCTGGCGGAGGGCGCGGTTGTCGGCCAGTCGGTCGGTGGCCGGGTTTCAGGCCCCTTGTGCCTCACGCAACGGCGGAAGCAATGCCACAAAGCGAACTCCTTAACGCCTGTGTCACCACCGTCCCCAGCTCGATCGGCCTCGCGCCTTCTGGTCACCATCCTGCATATGGCTCGGCGAGGAGGCGGAGGATGGTCTGGTCAGCCTTGGCAGAGAGGTCGAGACTCGCCAGCATCTCGCGCCGGGCCGCCAGCTCGCGGAGAACACGGCCTGGTCCGTAGCGGGAGATCGTGTAGCCGTCCTGGGGATAGACGGCGGTCTCCCAGAGAGGGCGGCCGACCCCGTCGATGACCAGGCCCTGGCCATCTTGGCGGTCCACTTCCCGCCAGTCGAAGTCCAAGCCCGCTTCCTCGATGGCCTCGCGAGCCAGGCGTTCCTCGCCGCGCCACCGCTCCAGCAGGAGGTCGGCGACCGGATCAGAGGGGACACCGTTCTCGGTGAAGATCGGCTGCCAGAAGGGCCGGTAGCCGGGCATTCCGGCGTACACGTACGCCAGCAGCCGAAGGAACTCGGGGCGTTGGGTGCAGCGGGCCCGGATCTCCTGGTTGGCGTGAGGCTGGGCGGCCGAATGCCGGGCGCAGGAACGCAGATGCCGATCGAGCGCCGGAGGCAGCGGTGGACACTCATCCAGGTCCATCCGCCCGCCGTACTTAGCATCCGCAGCCAGTTGGCGGTCGAGAAACGTCGCGATGACGGTCAATGGACGCTCCAGTCATGCAGGGCTTGGCAAGAACGGTACGAGGAGGCGGCCGCGCGGGGCAGGAGGTTTGGAGGCATCAGCTGGCCATGGCCAGGTTCCGCATGAGGGCGATGCCGCGGGTGGCGTGGTAGACGCCGTCGCGGGGGCGCCGGTGAGGCATGATGACCTGCGATTTTCCTTGATAGCCGCCGTCGGCCATCACGTTGGCGCCGTGGCAGAATCGGTCGGCGCCCGAGTCGCGGAACACGGTGCGATCGTTGTGGTTGCCTGGCACCCGCGCTAGCGGTGCGGTAGCCGTTTGATTTCGGTTAGGAGCTTGTCCACGTGGGGGCGTATCTGGGCCTTTAGGTTGTCGCTCCAGGTCTCTTCGGAATAGCGGGAGGCGAGGTATAGGTTCTTCGCATGTTCCAGGACGGGACGATGTTCTGGTGGGAGGCGGGTCAGGGCCCAGTCGGCGGCGGCGTCTTTCGATTTGATTTCGCCGGTGGCGAGCGTGGCCCAGATGCGGGCTAGGGTCAGCACGACGTTGCGGGTGTCATCGTCCAGGTCGTCGAGCAGGGCGGGGATGCCGGCCATGCTCGCCCGGATCAGGTCCGCGTGCGGGACCGGGGCGAGGACCTGCGCCGGTGGTGGGCCGGTTAGGGAATGGTCGCAGGCCAAAACCATCGTGATCAGCAAGGCCAGGTCGGGCATGGGTTCCGGCTGCGGGGGGCCGCTGGCCTTGAGTTCGTCGCGTAGCCACTCGCCGTACTGGAAGTCGACGGTGGGTGGGAACCGCCACGGGCGGACTTCGGACTGGACGACAACGGTGAGTTCGACCGGTCGAAGCCCGCCCGTGAAACCGGAGAGGTTGAACAGTCCTTCGAGGAGCGCCCTTCGTTCCTGATCGTCCAGGCTTCGCCGGGAGACGACGAGGACGTCCAGGTCGCTGGCCGGTTTCAGGCCGCCGAACACCGCGGATCCGTGGAGGTAGCCGCCGATGACCTTGGAGCCCAGAACGTCGCCGACCAGCCCCACGACCTCCTGAATCTGATCCACTCGGCCAGTGTCGGCGATCGGACCAGGAGAGCGCATCCGCGTTTAGCTTTCGGGGACCTGGCGTACGGCGGCGTTCAGCCGGTTCCATACGTTGATCGCCGAGATCGACAGCAGCAGGCCGGACAGGGTCTTCTCGTCGAAGTGCCGGGTGGCCTCGTCCCAGACGTCGTCGGGCACCGGGTCCGGGCGGTCGGCCAGGCGTGTGGCGCACTCGGCCAGCGCCAGGGCGGCGCGTTCGGCGTCGGTGAACCACGGTGATTCCCGCCAGGCGGCCACCGTGTCGATCCGCTCGTCGGAGTCGCCCATCTTGCGCAGGTCACGGGCGTGCATGTGGCAGCACACCGTGCAGCCGTTGATCTGGCTGACGCGCAGGTTCACCAGTTCGGACAGCTGCTTGCCCACACCGGCCTGCTCCACGGCCGCGCTCAGTGCCGCCAGCGCCTTGTACGCGTCCGGGACGACCCTGACCGGGTGCTTCATGCGAGGTTCCATCGTTGTCATCTCCTTCATCCGCCGGCCTTGTGCCAGGGGGTCGCTGATATGACACGGCCCGCGGATGTTTTGTGACGTCCCAGCCCGACGCCTTGAGGTCAGGGGGTGGGGCGGCGGGCGAGGAGGTTCATTGGGAG
>NZ_SMKU01000148.1 GCF_004349215.1 Actinomadura rubrisoli
CTCCAGCGCCCGCCCGCCCGCGCCCGTCGCGTGGAACACCAGCACCTCGTACCCGAGCTCCTCCAGCCGCTCGCGCGCCGCGTCCACCGCGGGTGTCGTGACCCCGAACATCGAGGCCCCGACCAGCGGCCGCTCATCGCCGGCCGTCCCCGCCGGTTCCCGAGCGGCCGCGTACGCCTCCGCCATCCCGGCCGCCGCCGCGGCCGCGTTGCCCAGGATGAGCCGCGACACGCGGTTGACGCCCGCGATGTCCACGACGCTGTAGGTCAGCGTGACGTCCTTCGCGCCCACGTACGGTGCCACGTCCCCGGACGCCATCGTCGACACGATCACCTTGGGCAGGCCGATCGGCAGGTCCCGGACGGCCCGCGCCGCGATCGACGACCCGCCGCTGCCGCCCACCGCGAGGACGGCGTCGAGCCGTCCCTCCTCCAGCAGCTCGACCAGGACCGCCGCGGCGCCCTCGCCCATCGCCGTGACCGCCGCGCCCCGGTCCCCCGCGTCCCGCAGCGCCTCCAGCGACGCGCCCCCGGCGCGCGCCACCCGCCCGGCGGGCACGTCGGCGTCCGCCCCGGGCGGCCCGACACCCGCGTCGACCAGGACCGCCTCGCACCCCAGCGCGCGGATCCGGTCGCGCAGCCACGCGTACTCGGCGCCCTTCGTGTCGAGCGTCCCCACCAGCACGACCGTCGTCATGGCCACTCCCCCGTTCCCGCTCTCCCCGGCTCCCGGGGATTATGCCCGCCGGCGGCCCCGATGACCGCGGTAGGAGCTGACCGCGGTCAGTCCGAAGATAACGGCTCCGATCACCCCCAGGACGACCGCCGAGGCCGACCATCCGGGGCCGAGCAGGGCCAGCGCCGGGTACAGGGCCAGGAGGGGGACGGCGATCAGGAAGCCGCAGCCGAACAGCTCCGCGCCGAGGCCCACCGGGCGCCTGACCGCGTCCTTGGCGAGCTTCGCGAGCTGCTGGTCCCTGGGGTGCGCGAGGAACGCGGCCTGCTCCGCCGCCCGCCGGATCTCCTCGCCCCGGTGCTCCGAGTAGCCGTCGACGGCGGAGGCGTTCTTGTCCACCTCGCCCTGGAGCGCCGCCGTGACCAGGGGCAACAGGGAGCCTTTGATCTCGGGAGGGAGCCGATCGGCCTGCGTCTCCAGCGCCGCCAGCGCGTCGCCGACCTGGGCCAGGTCGAGACCGTCCTCCGTCGCCCCGGGTTCGGGACGCGCCCTGCGGAGCGTCTCCAGGAAAGCGAGGAAGGCGCGTAGGAGGTCTGGTTCGATGTTCGGCGATCCGGCCTTCCGCTCCGCGAACTCCCTGTACCGGGCCCAGATCTCGGGATCGTCGGGCCGGAGCTCCAGCGCTTCGATGACGCTCGCCGATCCGTCCGCGAGGCTCAGCGCGTAACTCTTGCGGACGACCTCGTCATGCGGGGCGAGTTCGAACGCCTCCCCCGCCAAGCCGCGTTCGGCGAGAAGCCTGGCATAGGCGACGCTCACCACCGGGTCCTCCGGCGCCAGCGAGTAGGCCCGCTCCACGTCGCGCGGGGCTCCGCGCGACACCAGTTCCCTGGCGAACGCCTGGCGGATCTCCGGGTCCTCCGGGTCGACCTCGTGCGCGAGCTGGAGGTCCTGGAGCCCGTGCCCGCCCTCGGCGAGGTTGGCCTGGGCGCGGTGGAGCAGGCAGCGGGGATGCAGCGGCTCCAGCGTCAGCCCGCGCTGCGCCTGGTAGAGGGCGAGCTGCGTCTTGCCCTCGGCGAGGCTGCGCGCGGCCAGGTCGGCCCACTCGTCCGCGTCGTCGGCCAGCAGATGCCGGCCGTCGCTGCCGCCGCGCCGCCCTCCGGCGTCCGCGCCGTAGCCGACCGCGCCGGAGCCGACCGCGCCGGAGCTGACCGCGGCCTGGCTCAGCACCGTCCGGGACGTGGTCAGGACGCGCAGCGCCTCCAGGGCCTCGGACGCGGTGGGCCGGTCGGCGGGGTCCTTGGCCAGCGCCCGGCGCACCAGGCCGAGCAGCGGGCCGCCGATCCCCTCGACCACCGGCTCGCCGTGCAGGATCCGGGTGTGGACGGTCCGGCGGTCGTCGCCGAACGGCGGTGCCCCGGACGCGGCGTACACCACCGTCCCGGCCCAGGCGAACAGGTCGGCGGCCGAGCCGACCCGCTCGCCCACGAGCTGCTCGGGCGCCATGTACGGCGGGGTGCCCCACAGCTCGCCGGTGGCGGTGATCCGCGTGCTCCGCTCGGTCAGCAGGGCGATCCCGAAGTCGATGACGCGCGGGCCGTAGGGGCCGATCAGGATGTTGCCGGGCTTGAGGTCGCGGTGGGTGATGCCCTCGGCGTGGATGTGCTCCAGCGCGGCGACAGTGCCGATGGCGACCTCCTCCAGCGCCGTGCCGCGCAACGGGCCGTCCGCCTGCACCCGCTCGGCCAGCGTGGGGCCCTCGACGAACTCGATGACCAGGTAGGGCGGGTCGGCGTCGGGGTCGGCGTCGAGCAGGGCGGCGGTGCAGCGCCGGCTGAGCCGCCGCAGCGCCGCGATCTCCCGGCGGAACCGCGCGGAGACCTTGCCGTCCTTGCGGTGGACGAGCTCGGACCTGATCGTCTTGACCGCGACCGGCGCGCCGGTGACGTCCTCGCCGAGGTAGACCGCGCCCATGCCGCCCGCTCCGAGCCGCCCCACCAGGCCGTAGCCGCCGATCGAGCCGGGGTCGCCGGGCAGCAGGGGAGTCCGCACGCGCGCTCCTCGTCGTCATCCAGGGGTCGGTGGCGATGGGCGGCCTCCCCCGGGGCCGCCGCACCATGGGGTTGGACGCGGCGGGCCCGGAGCGAGTTCACTCCAAGCCCGCTCTCAGGCGGCCGGGACCGGGGTCTCGGTGATCGCGCCGTCCTCAAGGTGCAGGACGCGGTCGGCCTCGCCCAGCAGCGCTTGGTCGTGGGTGGCGACGAGGACCGTGACGCCCTCGCTGGCGACGACGGCGCGCAGCAGCGGCATGATCGCGGCGGCCGTCTCGGAGTCCAGCTGGCCGGTGGGCTCGTCGGCCAGCAGCAGCCGGGGGCGGTTGGCCAGGGCCCGCGCGATCGCGACGCGCTGCCGCTGGCCGCCGGACAGCTCGTACGGGCGCTGCTCGGCGTGGTCGGCCAGCCCGACGAGGCCGAGCAGGACCTGGACCCGCTTGTCGCGCTCGGCGGGGGCGGTGCGGGCCAGGCGGAGCGGGACCTCCACGTTCTCCGCCGCCGACAGCACCGGGATCAGCCCGTGCGACTGGAAGACGAAGCCGATGACGTCGCGGCGCAGGGCGAGCAGATCGTCCTCGGGGAGGCCGCCGATGTCCTTGCCGGCCACCCGGACGGTCCCGGCGTCGGCGGTGTCCAGGCCGCCGATCAGGTTGAGCAGGGTGGTCTTGCCGGAGCCGGACCGCCCCTTGATCGCGACCAGCTCGCCGGAGGCCACGCTGAACGAGGCGCCGCGCAGCGCGGGGACCTCGACCTTGCCCGTCCGGTACGTCCTGGTCAGCCCCTCGACGGCGACCATCGGCTCACTCATCGCTCTCCTCCTGGTCCCGCCGCTCCTGGTCCCGCCGCGCCTCCGGGCGGTCCGGCCAGACGCCGACGTGGTCGCTCTCCAGCGCCAGCCGGACGCGATCCTTCATGTCGAGGGCCTGCGTGAAGCCCCGGGGCAGCTGGACGCGGCCGGTCCGGTCCAGGACGGCGTACTCCTCGCTGACCCGCGTCCCGTCCGCCTCGTCGCGGCGGCGGACCTCGCTGCTGGTGCGGCCGTCGCGGATGCCGACCGTCCGGTCGACCCGCTCGGCGACCTGCGCGTCGTGCGTCACCACCACGGTGGTGGTCCCGAACTCCTGGTTGACGCGGCGCAGCGCGCCGAACACGTCGGCGGCGGTGACGGTGTCGAGCTCGCCGGTGGGCTCGTCGGCCAGCACGACGTGCGGCTCGTTCGCGATGGCGACGGCGATGGCGATGCGCTGCTGCTGGCCGCCCGACAGCTCGGCGGGGCGCCGCCCGGCGCAGTCGCCGACGCCGAGCATGCCGAGCAGCTCGGCCGCGCGGATGTGGCGCTCGCGGCGGGAGCGGCCCGCGAAGCGCATCGGCAGCTCGACGTTCTGCATGGCGGTGAGGTACGGCAGGAGGTTGCGGGACGTCTGCTGCCAGATGAACCCGACCTGCTCGCGCCGGAACTTCAGCCGCTCCTTGGACGCCATCGTGAGCAGGTCCGCGCCGGCGACCCGGGCGACGCCGGCGGTCGGCACGTCCAGCCCGGACAGGATGTTGAGCAGGGTGGACTTGCCCGAGCCGGACGCGCCGACGATGGCGATCAGCTCGCCGGGGTCGACCAGCAGGTCCAGGCCCTGCAGCGCGACGACCTCGATGCCGTCGCTCTTGTAGATGCGCACCAGGTTGTCGCAGACGATGTGCGCGCCCTCGCCGAAGGCGGGGCCGCGCTCGGTGGCGCGGCGCTCCAGTTCGGCGAGGTCGGGTACGCGGCTCATCTTCACTCCCCCGTTCTCAGGACGCCGCCGAGGTCGCGGCGGGCGTCGAAGGCGCGGTCGACGGCCACCGCCGCCGCGGCGGCGAGCAGCAGGGCCCCGAGCAGCGCGGGCAGCGCCGCCGGGTCCACCGCGTAGTTGCCGGCGGCGAAGCCGCCGGTGTAGGGGCGCAGGTCGACGACCGGGCCGGTGATCCCGGGCAGCAGCAGCCCGAGCACCCATCCGGCGCCGACCGCGCACAGCAGCACGGGCGTGATCTCCACCAGTGCCAGGTTCCGGCTCTGCCGCCGGCTCAGCCCCAGGACGCGCAGTTGGGCGATGGAGCGCCCGCGGGCCCTGGCCCCGACGACGAGCACGAGCAGCACGGCGAGCAGCCCGAACGCGCCGCCGGCGAGGGTGGCGTCGCGGAAGGTGTCGTTCACGACGTCGACCATCGGCGCCCGGGTCATCTCCTTCAAGGCGTCCCGCCTCACCTCGATGACCTGGTCGAAGCCGCCCGCGGCGGGGTTCGGCGGAAGCGACGCCCGGAGCGCGGCCTGGAGCGCGGCCCTGTCCGGGTCACCGCGGACGAAGACCTCGTTGGGGAACGCCTGCGTGCCCTTGAGCGTCCGGTACGGGACGACGGCGAACGCGGCGCCGGGCCCGCCCGGGAAGTCCTCGATCCGGCCGGACGGCTCGACGCGGATCGGGTCGAAGCCCGGCTTGCTCAGCGTGACGGGGCCGGAGCCGAGGTCCCGTGCCGCCGCCGGGGACAGCAGCGCGCCCCGGGGGTGCGCGGGCAGCCGTCCGGGCGCGATCCGCTCGTACGCCTCCAGGTCGATGGCGATCAGCGTGATCCGGGCGGGGCCGGACTGCGGGCGCAGGTCGTTGACGACCCGCGCCTGGACCGCGTCCTTGACGCCGCGCACCGCGCGGACCTTGCCGAGGACGCCGGGGTCGAACTGCTCGGCCGCCATGCGGGCGTCGGCGCCGACGGCGGCCCAGGCCGCGTTCTCCTGCCCGCGCTGCAGCGCGGTCTCGACGGTCGCGGCGAAGCCTGCCACGGTGGCGGCGAGCAGCAGCACCACCAGGGGCAGCGCCCCGATTGCGCTCTGGCGGGCGCCGCGCGCGAAGCCGAGGAAGCCCACCACGCCCCGGCCGCGCTTCAGCGCCCGCCCGGCGGCCCGCAGCAGGTACGGGTAGACGCGCAGGACCAGCAGGCCGAGGGCGGCGCCGAGCAGGACGGGGACGGCGGCGACCAGCGGGTCGTCGCCGCCCGCCGGACCGCGCCGGCGCAGCAGCACGACGCCGATGACCGCGAGCACCACGACCAGCGCCTCCAGGACGAGCCGCCGCCTGGACGTGCGGGCCGCGGCGAGGTCCTCCCGCCGGTCCGCCGCCGGGGCGACGCCCGCGTGCTCCCGGACGATCATGACGGCCGGGAGCGCGAGCACGAGCGCGACCAGCGCGGCGATCACGTAGACCGACTGGGCCTGCGGCGGCCCGGTGCCGAGCAGCCGTCCGGCGCCGTAGCCGAGGGCGGCGGCGGGCAGGACGGCCAGCGCGGCCAGGCCGCAGGCGGGGGCGGCGAGCTGGCGGAGCGAGGCACCGCGCGCGCGCATCGTGGCAAGGAGGGGCCGGAGCCGCTCGGCGAGGAGGCCGGCGGCGAGCAGCAGGACACCGGCGGCGACGGCGGCGAGCCCGCTGTGCGCCAGACCGAGGACGGTCTTGGCGGTGCGGAGCTGCCCCGCGTAGCTCTTGAGCCGGGCGTCCAGCGCGGTGACGACCTCGCATGGGAAGACGTCGGAGCGGTTCTTGATGGCGGCGCGGTACGCCTCCAGGTCGGCGGCCATGGCGCCGGTGCGCTCGTTGGTGAGGGCGTCGCCGCGGACGGGGAAGCGCCAGGTGTAGGTGAGCTGGTCGTCGGCGCGTGTGAGCAGCCCGTAGGCGCCCGCGTCGACAAGCGCGGTGGCATGGTGGACCATGACGCCGTCCCCGTTGAGACCCGACCGCCACCTGAGCATGTCGCCGCGGCTCACCCAGTACGGGTCGGACGCGTTCACCGGCGCGTACAGGCCGGTGATCCGGACGCGCCGCGTGCCGACGCGCAGCCGCTGGCCCACCTTGTAGCCGAACTTGGCGGCGACCTGCTGGGAGACCCCGATCTGCACCTCGCGGCCGCGGTCGTCGTCGCTGTCGTCGGACACCTGGTTGAAGGGCGGGGCGCCGGCGACGAGCCGCAGCCGCTTGAGCGCGCCGTCGTCCCAGCTCACGGTGACGATGCGGGGCTCGGGCGACGGATCGGGCACCCGGTCCCCGCGCGTCGAGACCGACTGCTCGGGCGCACCGACGACCGCGCGGAGGGTGGACGGCAGCAGCTGCTGCCAGTTGACCGAGTTGAGCGCCATGTCCGACGCCGTGGGGACGGACCGGAACCCCTCCGTCCCCGCGACCCGGGCCTCCACGCGCACGTCCCCGTCCGCGCCCAGCGAGGCGGCCGCGGCGCGGTCGTACCCGTCGGCCGTGCGGGACGGGACGGTGACCGCGAGCACCGCGGCGACCAGCGCCAGCACGGCCAGCGCGGCGAGCGGCGCCCACTGCGTGCGGGCGAGCCGCGTCCAGGGACCGTTCATCACTCCTCCCCCACGCGCAGCCCGGCGCCGAGATCGCGGCGGTGCAGCATCCGGATCACCAGGGCCAGCAGCAGGCCGAGCACCACGCCCACACCGCCGAACATGGCGAGCACCACGGGCCATTGGACGATCAGGTCGGCGGGCGGATACGGCGGCGCCGCCTGCACGGTGAGCACGATGTGCGGGATGACCAGCCGCGCCACGACGAGCCCGAGCGCCAGTCCGCCGAGCAGGCCGAGCGCGACGAGGAACGCCTGCTCGACCGCCAGCATCCCGGCGACCTGCCGGGGCCGGACGCCGAGGACGCGCAGCACGGCGAACTCCCGGGCCCGCTCCCGCACCGACACCGCCGCGTTCACCACGAAGGCGATGACGGCGAAGATCAGGGCCGCGCCGAAGCCCAGGACGAGCGCGCCCTGGAGCGCCGCGCCGAGCGGGGCGTCGCGGAGCCGGGTGCGCGTCGCGGCGCGGTCGCCGGCGACGTCGCCCCAGGCGCGGTGGCCGGCCATCGCCCGGGCGGCCGGCGCGGTGCGGGAGTCGCGCACCGACGCCCACCACTCGCCGGGACGGGTGCTCTCGGGTCCGGCGCTGGCGGCGGCGAGCCGCCGCTCGGTCAGGGTGGGCAGGTCCACCAGGACACCGGGCCGGTCGGGCGCGGTGCTCGGCAGCGCCGGGACGATCCCCGCCACGGTGACCGGTTGGTCGCCGTCGGCGGTGCCGAGGGTGAAGGTGGCGCCGACGCCGACCCGCGCCCGTGCGGCGGTCTCCTCGGTGATGATCCCCGGCACGGCGGGCTGCAGGTTCTCCTGGGCCGTGGAGCGCTTGGGCGGCGCGGACGTGGCGAGCATCGCGTCCACGGTCTGGCCCGTGCCGGTCTGCCAGCCCTCCCGCGACGCCGTCGCCCGGAGCGACAGCGTCGCCAGCTCGCCCGGCTTCAGGGGGCGGTCCTCGTCGCGCGGCCCGTCGAACACGTTCCAGCGCGCTCCGGCGGGCGCCGTCGCGTCCCCCGTGCCCTCGCCGCGCACGCGCACGAGGCCGAGTTCCAGGGAACCCGAGGGGTCGTTGTCGTCGTAGACGTAATGCAAGCCGCGGACCGACAGCGGGTAGGACAGCACCCCGCCGGGCCCGGCGAGATCGGCGGCGCTCACCGCGATCGTCTGGGTCCGTCCGTCGGGGCGCAGCCCGGCCAGCGTGACCCGCTGCGTCTGCCCGTGCGCGTCCTCGATGGTGACCGCCACCTGGTAGGTCCCCTTGCGCGGCGGGGGCTGGTCGTCCGGCCCGGTCGAGACGAACGGGGGCGGGCCCCCGCGGCCCTTGGTCAGCCGCAGGTCGAACAGCAGCCGTCCGGGCCTGCCCGGGACGGCGAGCACCGGCGGCGCGGGCCGCCCCGCCGCCAGCTTCGCCAGGTCCAGGTCGTCGCGCAGGCCGGGGCGGACGCGCAGGATCGGGTCCAGCGCCCGCGCGTCGGCGGCCAGCAGCGTCCCGGACGTCGTGCCGACGGTGACGTCCTTGCGGACCACGCCCGTCGCGGCGGTGACGCCGGGCAGCGAGGCGAACCGCCCGCCCTGGCCGAGAGCCGCCGGTCCCCCGGGCAGGGACGGCCGTTCCAGGCGCAGGTCGGCACCGGTCTGGAAGTCGGCCTGGTCGGTCTGCGAGCGGCGCCAGGTGCCCATCGTGGTCACCGACAGCACCCCGACGGCCATCGCCATGACCAGCAGCAGCGCCGGGCCCGCGTACCGGAGGGGGCGGCGGCTGACCTGCCGGGCGCCGAGCGCGGGCGCGAGCCCCCGCCCCCGGGTGGTGGCGCGCTCGGCGGTGCGGGACGCGACCGGCACCAGCCGCAGCAGCAGGACGCCGCCCGCGAGCAGCGCCAGCGCGGGACCGGACACGATGACGGGATCGATCCCGGACGGGCCGTCCTCGTCGGTCGAGCCGCTCGCGCCGTACCGGGTGAGCTGCCACACCGCCAGCGCGGCGACGAGCAGCAGCGCCAGGTCGGCGCCCGAGCCGCGCAGCCCGCCGCGCGCCGTCCGGCCGATGCCCGTCTGCGTCTCGACGAACGTGCGGTTGGCCCCGCGCAGCGTCGGGACCGTCAGGACGACCGCGCACGCCAGCGCCGTCGCCACCGAGACGGCCCACAGCGGTGCGAGCGGACCGGCGTCCAGCCGCAGGCCCGAGTCCCGCACCGCGGGCGCGTACCCGGCCAGCCGCAGCAGCGGCGCCGCCAGCAGCGGCCCGAGCAGCGCGGCGGGCAGGACGATCAGCAGCCCCTCGACGAGGCCGAGGCCGGCGAGCTGGCGGATGCTCGCGCCGCGCGTCCGCAGCAGCGCGGTCTCGGCACGCCGGTGCTCGCCCAGCAGCCGGGCCACGAGGATCCACGCGTACCCGGCCAGCAGGATCAGCTGGAGTACCGGGATCAGCATCGTGGACCGCGCCACCATCACGGCCCCGTGCAACTGCCCGGTCAGCTTCGGCAGGCTCGTCACCGCGGTGACCGGCGACCCGTTCCCGGCCTTCTGGAAGACCTCGCCGCCCTTCGCGACGCGGTCCCCCAGGGACATGAGCTCCCCGGTGTCCACGCCGCGCAGGTCGGGCATGACCGTCCACCGGACGTCGGCGCCGCTGCCGGTGAACCGGCCGGCGAACACCTCGGGAGGCACCACGAACGGCCCGTGCGTCGTGTAGTCGAGCCGCTCGACGCCGGTCGTAATCAACCGGTCGCCCTGCCAGAAGTAGTCGTCGGGACGGTCGGCGTCGAACAGCCCGACCACCTTGACCCGTGCGACCGCCTCCCGGTCGATCCGGCCCCGGACGGTGAGCGAGTCGCCGACCCGCACGCGCATCGCGCGGGCGGCCGCGCCGGGCAGCGCCGCCTCCATCTCCGCGTCCTTGGCGGCGGCCGCGCCGTTCGCGGCGGGCCAGCGGCCCTGCGCCAGCCGCGCGTGCTTCTCGATCCCGGCATAGGTCGCGAAGGCGGTCAGCTCGGGGTGGTCACGGCGTTCCTGGCCGGGAAGCGTGTACGAGTCGCTGCGCACGCCCACCGACACGGTGAGCGGCACGTCCCGGTAGATCTGGCGCAGCGCCCCGTCGACCCGCTGCCGCGCGCCGTCGAGGCCGCCGGCGGGGACGTGCGCGGCGATCCTCGTCCCGGCGGTGTCGAAGGTCGCCTCCGCGAGCGTGCGCCGCAGGCCCTCCCGCGTCACCGACCCCGCGTAGCCGGTCAGCGCCGCGAGGACGGTGGTCGCGAAGAGCGCCGTCGCGCACGCGGCCAGGACCAGTGTCCGGTCCCCGGCCATCCTCCTGACGACGAGCCCCGGATGCCACATAGACGCCGATGATCATTGAGGTGCGCGCCGCGCTACAAGACCGGGACGATTTTCTTTTGCGTATCGAGACAATTCCCCGCAAATCGGATTCGCTTCCATCACCGTTCGCTCACGGTTCGGTCTCGCCGCCGGCCGTTCCGGCCGATCATGACCGCGCCGACCGATCAGACCGGGGAGTCGACCTCGCGCAGGACTTGCCGGGCGCGACGACCTCGCGCCCGTACACCTGGATGGACGGCCCGGACGGCCCGGACGGCTCGGCGTGGTCGAGCGGCACGTCCAGGAAGTGGTCGGCGCAGACGAAGCCAGGGCGGCGGAAGAAGATCGGCATGCCTCCACTATCGCGCCTGCCCGGCCGGTCAGGCGCCGCCCTCCGGCTGGTCAGGCGCCACGGCGGCCCACACGGAGACGCCTGCGGGGTCGGCCTTCTCGGCGCGCCGCAGGATCTCCTCCGGGTCGAGGAGGGCCCCGGCCGCGCAGAACGCGGCGAACGGCTCCGCGCCCATCGCCCCGCGGATCCGCGCGGTGGTGCGGTCGATGTCGCCCTGCTCGGCCGGCCCGGCCTTGAGCCCGGTCTCCTCCCGGATCGCGGCCGCCTTCCCCAGTGGCGCCGCGGCCTCCTCATGGCGGCCGGACAGGCTCAGCGCGCCGGCCAGCCCTTCGAGGGAGAACACCATGTCGCGCGGCGCCTCCAGGCGGAGCGCGACGGCCAGGGCGTCGCGCTGGAGCCGCAGCGCCGCCGCCGCGTCGCCGCGCTGCTCGGCGGCGTACCCGAGCCCGACCTGGATCAGCGGCAGGTACAGCGGCGGGAACTCCCCGCGCGGGACGGCGTCCAGCATGCGGCCGAGCCGCTCCTCCGCGTCGTCCAGCCGCCCCTCGCGGAGCGCCACGAGGCCGAGGCCCAGCTCCGCGAACGTCACCACCTGCGCGAGCCCCTGGTCGGCCGCCACCCGGAGCGCCCGGCCGAACATCTGCCGGGCGGGCGCCTGGTCCCCGCGCAGGTGCGCGATCCAGCCGCGCCACGCCATCCGGCCGGCGACGTCCGGCCACAGGTGCAGTTCCTCGGCCATCCGCTGCCCGTCGCGCTGGAGCCGTTCGGCCCGGTCGTAGTCGGCGGTCAGCTCGGCGTGCGCGCCGAGCCACTCGATCGCCTGGAGCCGGCCCCAGCGGTCGCCGATCTCGGCGAACAGCGCCGCGGCCCGCTCGGCGTCGCGTTCGAGCGCGGCGGGGTCGCCGTGGGCGTGGCCGTGCATGGCCCGCATGGCCAGCGCGGCCCCCTCGCCCCACCGGTCGCCGGACGCGCGGAACGCGGCCAGCGCCTCCTCCAGCACCACCGCGGCCGCCGCGACGTCGTCGACCTCCGAGCCCGCGAACGTCAGGAACCACCGGGCCCAGGCGCGGACGCCCGGGTCCCCGGCCGCGTCGACGAGCCGCAGCGCCTCGTCCCGCCGGGCCGCCCAGTCGAGGGCGGTGCCCTTGAGCATCGCCAGGCCCGTCCGCCACGTCACCGCCCGCGCCCTCGGGACGGGCGGGCCGCCGTCCAGCGCCAGCGCCGCGTCCAGCGAGCGGAGCGCCTCGGTCAGCCGGCCGCGCAGGAACCAGTACCAGGCCAGGGCGTCGACGAGCCGCAGCGCGCCGTCCGCGTCGCGGGCGGCCACGGCGGTGTCGAGCGCGGCGCGCAGGTTGGCGGACTCCACGTCGAAGATCCGCAGCCAGCGCGCCTGCTCCGGGCCGTAGAGGCGGCGCTCGCCCCGCTCGGCCAGGGCAAGGTGGTGGCGGGCGTGCAGGTCGCGCGTCCGCCCGTCCTCGCCCGCCTGCCGGAGGCGGTCGGCGCTGTAGGCGGCGACGGACTCCAGCAGCCGGTAGCGCGGCCCCTCTCCGGGACCTTCGGCCGACTCGCCTTGATCTTCGGTCATGACCACCAGCGACCGGTCCACCAGCCGGACCAGCAGGTCCAGGACCTCCTCCTCGGGGACCTCCTCCCCCGGGACGTCGCCGCCCGCGCAGACGGCCTCGGCGCCCTCCACCGTGCAGCCGTCGGCGTGCACGGCCAGGCGCCGCAGGACGGCCCGCTCCGGCCCGGAGAGCAGGTCCCAGCTCCAGTCGATCATCGCGGTGAGGGTGCGCTGGCGGGGCGGGGCGCCGCGGTGCCCGGTGGCCAGCAGCCGGAACCGGTCGTCCAGCCGGGCGACCAGGCCCTCCACGCCGAGCGTCCGGACGCGGGTGGCCGCCAGCTCCAGGGCCAGCGGGATCCCGTCCAGCCTGCGGCACAGCACGGCGACCGCCCGCGCCGTCCCCTCGTCCAGGCGGAACCCGCGCGACGCCGCCTCCGCCCGCGCCGCGAACAGCCGCACCGCGCTCGCCTCCGCCACCGTCCCCAGGTCCTGCCCGGCGGCCCCGTCCGGGACCTCCAGCGGCGGGACGGCCCACACGACCTCCCCGGCCAGCCCGAGCGGCTCGCGGCTCGTCGCGAGGATCCGCACGCCCGGCACCCGGCGCAGCAGCCGCTCGGCCAGCTCCGCGGCCTGCTCGACCACGTGCTCGCAGTTGTCCAGGACGAGCAGCAGGCGCCGTGCGCCCAGCGCCGCGGCGAGCCGGTCGAGCGGCGTCGCCGGACCGCCCGGCCCGTCCCGGATGTCGAGGATCGCCGTGACGACCTCCGCCAGGTCCGGGACGGTGGAGCGCTCGAACGCCGCCAGCTCCGCCATCCACACCCCGTCGGCGAACCTGTCCACGAGCCCGGCGGCCGTCTCCACCGCCAGCCGCGTCTTGCCGACCCCGCCCGGGCCGGTGAGCGTCACCAGCCGGTCCGTCCCGAGCCGCGCGCGGATCTCGGCGACCGCCCCGTCCCGTCCGATCAGCGCGGTGGACGGGACCGGCAGGTTCGACCGCGGACCGGACGGGCGGACGGCCGGCGCGGCGGGACCGTCCAGGCACGGGTCCTGCGTGAGGATCGCCCGGTGCAGCGCCGCCAGCTCGGAACCGGGATCAAGGCCCAGCTCGTCGGCGAGCAGGACCCTCAGCCGCTCGTAGCTCTCCAGCGCCTCGTTCTGCCGTCCCGTCCGGTAGAGGGCCCGCATGTGCGCGGCCCGCAGCCGCTCGCGCAGCGGATGCGCGGCCACGGCGTCGCCGAGCTCCCCGGCCACCGCGCCGTGCTCGCCCAGCGCGAGCCGCACCTCGGCGTGCTCCTCCAGGGCGGTCAGCCGCAGCTCCTCCAGCCACGCGATGGCGGCGCGGGTGAACGGCTCGTCCGCGAAGTCGGCGAACGCGGGTCCCCGCCACAGCCCGAGCGCCTCGGCCAGCAGCCCCGCCCTGGCCTCCGCGTCCGCGGTCCGCCTCGCCTCGGTCAGCAGCCTCTGGAAGCGCCGCGCGTCCACCCGCTCGTCGTCCGCCCCCAGCAGGTAGCCCGCCGGACGCGACTCCACCAGCGCCCGCGCGCCCGGCTCCGCGTCCTCCAGCACCCGGCGGAGCTGCGACACCTTCGCCGACAGGGACCCCATGGGGTTGCCGGGCAGCGCCTCGCCCCACAGGTCGTCGATCAGCCGGTCGGCGGGCACCGGACGGCCCTCGTGCACCAGCAGGTCCGCGAGCAGCGCCCGGACCTTCAGCCCGGGCACCGGAACGAGCCCGCCGTCCGCCGTCCACACGGCGAGGGGCCCCAGTACCCCGAAGCGCATCAGCCGCACCCTTACCCCCAGTTCCACTTCCCCTCAGGCCCCCACCGTAAGACCAGGTGAGCCGACCGTAAGAATCCGGTAAAGCGCCTGGCGCAGAGTAGGGCCCATCGAACCGGCACCACGGTGAAGGAGGCGGGAGATGCGGGAACCGGAGAAGCTGTGCCTGGCGGTCATCGTCGGCAGCACACGCCGCGGCCGCTTCGCGCCGACCGTCGCCGGCTGGTTCGCCGGCCAGGCCCGCAAGCGCGCGGACCTGGACGTCGACGTGATCGACCTGGCCGAGACGCGGCTCCCCGAGACGCTGCCCGACCACGACGACGCGGCCCCGCCGCCGGTGCTCGCCCTGGGCGCCCGGCTCGCCGCCGCCGACGCGTTCGCGGTGGTGACGCCGGAGTACAACCACGGCTACCCGGCTCCGCTCAAGACCGCGATCGACTGGTACTACGAGGAGTGGAAGGCCAAGCCCGTCGCGATCGTCTCCTACGGCCGCGAGTCCGGCGGACGGCACGCCGCGGCGCAGCTCACCGAGGTCTTCACCGAGCTGCACGCCGTGACGATCCGGGACGGGATGACCCTGGCCTGCTACTGGGAGGATTTCGCGGCGGACGGCTCCTGGCCGAAGGCCGCGGCCGAGTGCACCACCGCGGTCACGACCACGCTCGACCAGCTCTCCTGGTGGGCCCGCGCCCTCCGCGAGGCACGACGCAAGCACCCGTACACGACCTGAGTTCCAACCGAGTTCCACGGAGGACACCATGCGCAAGATCATCAACTCGACGTACATCTCGCTCGACGGCGTCATCGAGAACCCGCAGAACTGGACGTCGGCCTACTTCAACGACGAGGCCGCCGCCTACGCCAGGGAGCTGCTGTTCTCCTGCGACGCCATGGTGATGGGCCGCGCGACCTACGACGGCTTCGCCGAGGCCTGGCCCGCGATGGAGGAGGCCACCGGCGACTTCGGCGTCCGGATGAACACCATCGGCCACTACGTCGTCTCCGACTCCCTGGAGAAGGGCGCCTGGAACAACACCACGATCATCAAGCGCGACGCGGCCGTCGCGGAGATCGCGAAGCTCAAGGAGCAGTCCGGCCAGGACATCCTCCAGTACGGCTTCGGCGCGGTCTCGCGGACGCTCGTCGACAACGGCCTCCTGGACGAGCTGCGCCTGTGGATCCACCCGGTCATCGTCGGCTCCGGCGACCCCGCCGAGCTGCTCGCCCCCGCCGGCTACTCGGCCTCGTTCGAGCTCGCCGGCACCCAGGCGTTCAGCAACGGCGTCATCGTCGCCACCTACCGCCCGGCCGCCGAGTAGCGCCCCCCGGCCGGAGGCGGGCGGGCTCAGAGGCGGGCGGGCTCAGAGGTAGGTGAGCAGGGTCCGGAGCATGTCGGGGGTGCGGGCCGGGGGTTCGGCCTGCACGCCCAGCCGGTTCAGCACGTCGCGGTAGCGGACGATGTCGGCGGCCCGGTCCGGGTAGATGGCCCCGGCGAGCTGCTCCAGGTAGACGACGTCCGGCAGCTCCGGCTCGGCGAAGCGGAGGATGGTCACCGGGCCGCCCTCGGCGGGGTGGCCCCCGGCGGAGAACGGCAGGACCTGGACGGTGATGTTGGGATCCCGGGACGCCTCGATGAGGTGGTGGAGCTGCTCGCGCATCACCGCGGCGCCGCCCACCGCGCGGCGCAGGGCCGCCTCGTCCAGGACCGCCCAGAGCTTCACCGGGTGGGCCCGATGGAGGACGCGGCGGCGGCGCATCCGCAGCTCGACCCGCCGCTCGATCTCCTCCCTGGGGGCCTCGGGGTGGCGGGCCAGGAGCAGGGCGCGCGCGTAGTCTTCGGTCTGGAGCAGTTCCGGGACGGCCTGCACCTCGTACGTCCGGATGACGTCGGCGCCCTGCTCCAGCCCCAGGTAGGGCTCGAACCAACTGGCCACCACGTCGCTGTACCGCTGCCACCAGCCCGGCATGTTGGCCTGCTCGGCCAGCTCCAGGATCGGCTCGCGCCGGGCGGCGTCCGTCACCCCGTAGAGGGTCAGGAGGTCGGCGATGTCACGTTCCTTGAACCCGACCCGGCCGAGCTCCATGCGGCTGATCTTGGAGTGGGAGCCGCGGATCTCATACCCCGCGGCCTCGGTGGAGATGCCGACGGCCTCGCGCAGCCGCCGGAGCTGCGCGCCCACGAGCATGCGCAGGACGGTCGGCCCGGCGGGGTCCAGTCCCTGGGGGACGGCCCCGCCGGGTGCGGCGGGCACACCGGATCCTGACGGTGGATCTCCCACAGGAACCCTCCTCGGGCGCACAAATTCGTGCCTACGGGGCAAAGTTACTCGTCGGCGGACCGGTTGCCCAATGGCCCGGAGCCGTCCCGGACTCGGCCATCTCGGCGAACGCGGCCGCGTGGACCGTCTCTGACCGTTGTGACCTGGCACGATACGACTTCGGAGAAAAAATCCGGAAATATCGTCCGCGATGTCGATCCGGCCGCCCCCTCTTCGACGCGTTGGTGAACGGGCGGGAGACGCCCGGTTCGGACGAGGGAACGAGGAGACACCACGATGCGGTTCATGATGATGACCACGGACGGCGGCGAGCAGTCCGCCCCTCCGGACGAGAAGCAGCTGGCGGAGATGGGCGCGTTCATCGCCGAGATGTCCAAGGCCGGGGTGCTGCTGGCGACCGGCGGCCTGGACCCGCACGGCACGCGCATCACCTCCTCCGGCGGCAAGGTGACCGTCACCGACGGTCCCTTCACCGAGGCAAAGGAGGCGGTCGTCGGCTTCGCGCTGATCGAGGTGCGCAGCAAGGAGGAGGCGATCGAGCTGTCCCGCCGGTTCTGGCAGATCGTCGGCGACGGCGAGGGCGTGATCCAGCAGGTGTTCGGCCCGGAGGACGCCCCCGGCGCGTGAGCCGGACGCGCCGAGCTTGCGCGGCGGGCGGTGCCGGTGCTGTCATCTGCTGCATGGCCCCTTCCGGCGTGCGACGTTCCGGCGTGGACGCGAGCATCGAGGCGGTGTGGCGGCTGGAGTCCGCGCGCATCATCGCCGGTCTCGCGCGCCTGGTCCGCGACGTCGGCCTCGCCGAGGAATTGGCGCAGGACGCGCTGGTCGCCGCGCTCGAACAATGGCCCGAGTCGGGCGTCCCGGACAACCCGGGCGCCTGGCTCATGGCCGTCGGCAAGCGCCGCGCCATCGACCGGATCCGCCGGCAGCGGCGCCTGGAGCACAAGCTGGAGGAGATCGGCCACGGGCTGGCGGCGGAGGCGGGCGACGCGGAGTTCGAGGTCTCGGGCGACGAGCGCATCGAGGACGACGTGCTCCGGCTGGTGTTCACCGCCTGCCACCCGGTGCTGTCGACGCAGGCCCGGGTGGCGCTCACGCTGCGCATGCTGGGCGGCCTGACGACGGACGAGATCGCGCGGGCGTTCCTCGTCCCCGAGGCGACCGTCGCGCAGCGGATCGTCCGGGCCAAGCGGACGCTGTCGGAGGCGGGCGTGCCGTTCGAGGTCCCGGAGGGGCCCGATCGCGCGGCCCGCCTCTCGTCCGTCCTGGAGGTCGTCTACCTGATCTTCAACGAGGGGTACGCCGCGACGGCCGGGGACGACTGGGTGCGGACGGACCTCTGCCAGGAGGCCCTGCGCCTCGGCCGGATCCTGGCCGGTCTCGCGCCGGGCGAGGCCGAGGTGCACGGGCTCGCCGCGCTGATGGAGGTTCAGGCGTCCCGCACCCGGGCCCGCACCGGGCCGTGCGGCGAGCCCGTCCCGCTGCTGGAGCAGGACCGCGCGCTCTGGGACCGGCTGCTCATCCACCGCGGCTTCGCCGCCCTGCTGCGCGCGAAGGAGATCGGCGGGCCGCCCGGCCCGTACGTGCTGCAGGCCGCAATCGCCGCCTGCCACGCGCAGGCCCTCGCCCCCGAGGACACCGACTGGGCGCAGATCGCGGCGCTCTACGAGATCCTCGCGCGGGTGGCGCCCTCCCCCGTCGTGGACCTCAACCGCGCGGTCGCGGTCGGCATGGCCCACGGCCCGGGCAAGGGCCTCGAACTCGCCGACGCCCTCGCGGACGAGCCGTCCCTGCGCGGCTACCACCTGCTCCCGAGCGTCCGCGGCGACCTGCTGGCCCGGCTCGGACGCCGCGACGAGGCGCGCGCGGAGTTCGAGCGCGCCGCGCGGCTCACCCGCAACGCGCCCGAGCGCAAGGCCCTGCTGGACCGCGCCGCCTCACTCGCCAGCCCCGACTAAGGCTTCGGCGCGGCGTCGCGTCCGGCTTGCGCGGCGCCGCCTTCGGTGTTCGCGGCCTCGCACCCGGCTCGCGTGGTGTCGCTTTGGGTGTTCGCGGCGTCGCGTTCGGCCTGGGCGGCGTCGAGCTGCTCCCAGGCGACCTGGAGGAGGGCGGCGCGCTTCTCCTCCCGTCCGCCCGCCATGGAGTCCAGCGCGAACGTCCCGAAGTAGACGGTGAACAGCGCGCTGACCGAGCGGACCTGGTCGAGGACGGACGTGCCGGGCTCGGCTAGGAGCCCGGCCAGGTCGCGCATGCGGTCGCGGAAGCCCTCCGAGGACTCCCTGCCGCGCAGGGCCGCCTGGTTCTCCTGCAGAAAGCGGAAGAAGGGGGCGCCGGTCTCCAGCGACTCGTTCAGCCGGCGCAGCAGCTCCCGCCGGGTCTCCAGGGTCCGCGGCTGGTCGCGCCCCCAGGCGATCAGCTCGTCGATCGGCCGCCCGAGGTCGGCCAGGAGGCCGCTGACGATGTCCTCCTTGGTGCGGAAGTGGTAGTAGAGCGCGGCCTTGGTGACGTCCAGCCGCTCGGCGATCTCCCGGAGCGAGGTCTGGTCGTAGCCGCGTTCGAGGAACAGCTCCAGCGCCACGTCCTGGATCCGCTGCCGGGTGTCCTTGCGGCGCGTCTGCGGCCTGCTGCCCACCTGGATGGCCTCCTCCGCTCGTCGTAGGACCAAGGTACCGCCTCAACTTACTTGACGACCGGCTAGCCAGTCGGCACACTCGAAACCGTTAACTAGCCGGTCGGCAAGTAAGTTCCCCATCGAGAAGGCAGACGACCATGACCAGTTCCCCTCCGGACGAGGCGCGCGGCCGCAACCTCTACGTGGTGATCGGCGCCGTGATGATCGCGATGCTGCTGGCCTCGCTCGACAACCTGATCCTGGGAACGGCGATGCCGAGCATCGTCGGCGACCTCGGCGGCCTCGGCCACCTGTCCTGGGTCGTGACCGCCTACACACTGGCCACCGCCGTCTCCACCCCCGTCTGGGGCAAGCTCGGCGACATGTACGGGCGCAAGGGCGCCTTCCTCACCGCCATCGTGATCTTCCTGACCGGCTCGGCGCTGGCCGGGCTGTCGCAGGACATGACGCAGCTCATCGGCTTCCGGGCCGTCCAGGGGCTCGGCGCGGGCGGGCTGATGGTCGGCGCGCTCGCCATCATCAGCAGCCTGGTCCCGCCCCGCGAGCAGGGCCGCTACCAGGGCATGATCTCGGGCATCATGGGCCTGGCCATGATCGCCGGGCCGCTCGCCGGGGGCGCGATCACCGACCATCTCGGCTGGCGCTGGTGCTTCTACGTCAACCTGCCGCTCGGCGCGCTCGCGCTGTTCATGGTCGGGGCGGTGCTGCACCTGCCGAAGCGGCGCGCGAAGGCCCGTATCGACTACCTCGGCGTCGTCCTGCTCGCCACCGCGATCTCCTCGATCGTCCTGGTCACCACCTGGGGCGGCTCCGAGTACGCCTGGACGTCCGGCGTCATCGCCGGGCTGGCGGCCCTCGCCGTCGCCGCCGCGGCCGGCTTCGTGTTCGTCGAGCGCCGCGCCGCCGAGCCCGTCCTGCCGCTGACCCTGTTCCGCAACGCCAACTTCACCCTCGTCACGATCATCGGGTTCGTCCTCGGCTTCGCGATGTTCGGCGCGATGACGTACCTGCCGCTGTTCCAGCAGAGCGTGCAGGGCGCGTCCGCGACCAACGCGGGCCTGCTCGGGATGCCGCTGTTCCTGGCGATGGTCGCCGTCAACGTGGTCGCCGGGCCCGTCATCACCCGGACCGGCCGCTACAAGGTCTTCATCGTCGCCGGGGCGGCGCTGCTGACCACCGGGCTCGCGCTGCTGTCCACGATGGACACCGGCACCGGGCGTCTCACCACCGGCGTGTTCATGGCCCTGGTCGGCGCCGGGATCGGCTGCCTGATGCAGACCGTCCTGATCGTCACGCTGCAGAGCGTCGAGCCGGAGGACCTCGGCGTCGGCTCGTCCACCGCCACCCTGTCCCGGACGATCGGCGGCTCGGTCGGCGTCTCGATCGTCGGCGCGCTGTTCGCCGGACGCGTCCACGACATCATGGCCGAGCGCGGCGGCGCGGCGGGGGCCGCCGTCACCGAGGGCTCGGCCCAGCTGGACGCGGCCGGCCTGGACCGGCTGCCCGCGGCCATCCGCGACGCCTACGAGCACGCCGTCGCCGGAGGCATCCACCAGGCGTTCCTCGTCGCCGCCGGTGTCGGGATCCTGGCATTCGTCCTGGCATGGTTCGTCCGGGAAGTCCCGCTCGTGGACAAGACCGCGCGGACCCCGGAGGCCGAGGAGGCCGTCCCGGAAGCCGCGTCGATCTGAGTGGTAGAGATGGAGGCCGGAGCACGGCGCCGGTCCGTGCGGGGAGGGGGGACCCCAGTGATCGCTCGTCCGGACGTCGAGGCCGCCGCCGAACGCGTCGCGGGCCGGATCCGCAGGACGCCGCTCCTCGCCGTGGACCCCGACCCGCTCACGGCGGACTCCGGCCCGTCCGCGCCGGACGCCCGTCCGCCCGCGCCCGCCGGGCGGATGTGGCTGAAGCTCGAACAGACCCAGCACACCGGGTCGTTCAAGGCGCGCGGCGCGTTCAGCCACATCCTGGCCGCGCACGCCGCGGGGCGGCTCCCCGCGTCCGGGATCGTCGCGGCCTCCGGCGGCAACGCGGGCCTCGCCTTCGCGTACGCGGCGGCGCGGCTGGGCGTCCCCGCCGAGGTGTTCGTCCCGGAGACGGCGCCCGAGGTGAAGGTCGCGGGGCTGCTCGCGCTCGGCGCGACGGTCGTCCAGGTCGGCGTCCGGTACGCCGAGGCGTTCGAGGCCGCGACCAAGCACGCCGCCGACACCGGCGCACTGTTCTGCCACGCCTACGACCAGCCGGACGTCTGCGCGGGGCAGGGCACGCTGGGCTTGGAGATCCTGGAGCAGACGGGCGGCGAGGTCGACACCGTCCTGCTGGCGGTCGGCGGCGGGGGGCTGATGGCGGGCGTCGCCGCCGCGCTGGACGGTCGCGCGCGCGTCGTCGGCGTCGAGCCGGAGGACATCCCGACGCTCGAACGCGCGCTGCACGCCGGACGTCCCGTGGACGTGCGGGTGTCCGGCGTCGCCGCCGACTCCCTCGGCGCGACGCGGCTCGGCGACATCGCCTACGACGTGGCGTCCCGCACCGGGGTCCGGCCCGTCCTCGTCGGCGACGAGGCGATCGTCGAGGCCCGCCGGCTGGTCTGGCGCGAGTACCGCCTGGCCATCGAGCACGGCACCGCCGCCGCGGTCGCCGCCCTCCGCACCGGCGCGTACCGCCCGGCCCCGGGCGAACGCGTGGTGGTCGTCCTCTGCGGCGCCAACACCGACCCGTCCGACCTGGTGAACCGTCCCGCACCCACGGCGTAGGTTGATCGGGACGCCCCGCGACACCGGGAGGCGGCAATGGGCGGATCGTTCGTGGTGACCGGAGGCGGCCGCGGCATCGGCCGGGCCGTGGCCGAGCGGCTGCGCGCGGACGGCGGGAGCGTCGTCGCGATCGAGCTGGACCCGGCGGCGCTGGCGTGGACCGCGGACGCCGGGATCACCGCCCTGACCGGGGACGCCTCGGACGAGGCGGTCGCCGAGCGGGCCGCCGACCTCGCCGAGGCGGCCGGGCCCCTCGCCGGATGGGTGAACAACGCGGCGGTGTTCCGGGACGCCTCGCTCCACTCGGCGTCGGCCCGCGAGGTCCTCGACCTCATCGGGGCGAACCTCGCCGCGCCCGTCGTCGGCTGCGCGACCGCGGTGCGGCGCTTCATCGCCGCCGGCACCGGCGGCGCGATCGTCAACGTGACCTCGCACCAGGCGCGCCAGGCCGTCCCGGGATGCACCCCGTACGTGACGGCGAAGGCCGCGATCGAGGGGCTCACCCGCGCGCTGGCCGTCGAGTACGGGCCGCGCGGCATCCGCGTCAACGCCGTGGCACCGGGCTCGGTCCGCACCGAGCGCTACGAGGAGTTCCTGGACGGCCTCGGCCCAGACGGGGCGGCCGGCATCGAGCGGCGGATGGGCGAACTGCACCCGCTCGGCCGGGTCGCCCACGCGGACGAGGTGGCCGCCGCCGTCGCGCACCTCCTGTCGTCCGACGCGAGCTTCATCAACGGCGCGACGATCCCCGTAGACGGCGGCCGCACCGTCCTAGCCCAGGACCCCGAGGCACACAACACCCCGTGACCCCGGCCACGCCCTCTAAGCGCACCCGAAACGCCCTACCCCGCACACGCCCTACCCGGCACGCCCTACCCAGCGCACGCCCTACCCCGCACGCGCCCTACCCCACACACGCTCCGCCCGGCGCACGCT
>NZ_SMKU01000149.1 GCF_004349215.1 Actinomadura rubrisoli
GTCTTCGGCCCAGCGGCGGAGGTCGGCGCGGGCGCGGTCCATGGCGGGGTGGGCGCGCAGGAGGGTGAGGGCCTCGGTGTGGAGGGCGTCGTCGGTGAGGTCCTGGACGAGCAGCTCGCGGAGGCGGGCGTCGGCCGGGCCGGAGCCGATGCCGGCGAGGACGTGGTGCATGGGGAGGGTGCGGATGCCCTCGCGCAGGTCGGTGCCGGGGGTCTTGCCGGACTGCTCGGCCTCGGAGTCGATGTCCAGGATGTCGTCCGACAGCTGGAACGCGACGCCGATCTTCTCGCAGGCGGAGGTGATGGTGTCGACGATGTGCGGGGGCGCGCCGGACAGCAGGGCGCCGAACTGGCCGGAGACGGCGATCAGCGATGCGGTCTTGTCGGCGACGACCTGGAGGTAGTGCTTAAGGGAGTCGGTGTCGGGGGGAGGGCCGACGGTCTCCTGGATCTGGCCGCGGACGAGGCGGGCGAACGCGCGGGCCTGGATGCGGACGGCCTCGGGGCCGAGGTCGGCGAGCAGGTCGGACGCGCGGGCGAACAGGTAGTCGCCGGTGAGGATCGCGACGGTGTTGGTCCAGCGGGAGTTGGCCGACTGCCGGCCGCGGCGGACGGTCGCCTCGTCCATGACGTCGTCGTGGTAGAGGGTGCCGAGGTGGGTCAGCTCGACCACCACCGCGGCCGGGACGACGCCGGACGCGGCGGGGTCACCGAAGTGGGAGGCGAGCAGCACCAGCATGGGGCGAAACCGCTTGCCGCCGGCCTCGACGAGGTGCTTGGACGCCTGGGTGAGCAGCGGGTCCTCGCCTTGGACGGACTCCAGGAGCAGCGCCTCGACGGCGGCGAGGCGCTCCCTGGCGTCGGCCGCGAGCGCCGCAGCGACGGGAAGCCCGAACGGGCCGGACTCCTCAGCGAAAGCGTTGCTCACCCATGACCCCCTACCGGACGAACATATGTGTCGTGGCGTGTCCCGCAAGGTCCAGGATGGGCTGGGGGAGCACTCCGAGTACAACAGTAGCCGTCAGCCCGAGCGCGACCGCCGCCGCGGTCGCCGGTCCCGCCACGACCGTGGGGCCGTCCGCCTCGGGCTCGCTGAAGAACATGACGACGATCACACGGACGTAGAAGAACGCGGCCACGGCGGAGGAGACGACGCCGACGATGACCAGCGGGGTGGCGCCGCCCTCGACGGCCGCCTTGAACACCGCGAACTTGCCGGTGAAGCCGCTGGTCAGCGGGATCCCCGCGAAGGCCAGCAGGAAGAAGGCGAACACCCCGGCGACCACCGGGGAGCGCTTGCCGAGCCCGGCCCAGCGCGACAGGTGCGCGGCCTCGCCGGCCGCGTCCCGGACCATGGTGATCACCGCGAAGGCGCCGATCGTGGTGAAGCCGTAGGCCGCGAGGTAGAACAGCGTGCTGGACAGGCCGTTCTGGGACGTGGCGATGACGCCGGTGAGCAGGAAGCCCGCGTGCGCGATCGAGGAGTAGGCCAGCATCCGCTTGAGGTCGGTCTGGGTGATGGCGATGACCGCGCCGATGACCATTGTGAGAATCGCCACACCCCACATGACGGGCCGCCAGTCCCACTTCAGCGTCTCGAAGCCCACGTAGTAGACGCGCAGGATCGCGCCGAACGCGGCGACGAGGGTGCAGGACGCCATCAGCGCCGTGATCGGGGTCGGGGCGCCCTGGTAGACGTCCGGCTTCCACATGTGGAACGGGACCGCGCCGAGCTTGAACAGCAGGCCGACCGACAGCAGCGCGACGCCGGCGAGCAGCAGCGTCTCGCTGCCCGCGTCCTTGCTGATCTGCGCGGAGATGTCGGCCAGCTTGACCGATCCGGCGTAGCCGTACAGCAGCGCCGTCCCGTACAGGAAGAAGGCGGAGGAGAACGCGCCGAGCAGGAAGTACTTGACCGCGGCCTCCTGCGACAGCAGGCGCCGCCGGCGGGCCAGGCCGCACAGCAGGTACAGCGGCAGCGACATGACCTCCAGCGCCACGAACATCGTGAGCAGGTCGTTGGAGGCGGGGAACATCAGCATGCCGCCGACCGCGAACATCATCAGCGGGAACACCTCGGTCTGGGTGAACCCGGCGTCGGCGCTGCGCTGCTCGGCCTCGCTGCCCGGGAGCGCGGACGCCTGCGCGGCGAAGTGGCCGCCCACGGCGCCGGCGGTGCCGGTCCCGCGCTCGGCGACCAGCAGGAGGCAGACGAGCGCGAGCACCAGGATGGTGCCCTGGAGGAAGAGGGTCGGGCCGTCCACGCCGAGCGCGCCCTCGGCCGCGACGTGGTGCGGGTTGTCGCGCCAGCCCAGCGCGACCGTCCACGCGAACGCGCCCGCCAGCGCGAGGAACGCGAGCGGCACCTGCACGTGGTAGCGCCAGGTGCGGCCGACGAACGCCTCGGCCAGGACGCCGACGACGGCGATGCCGAGCACCAGCAGCATCGGGCCGATCTGCCCGTACTCGATGTGCGGCGCCTGAATGTCACCACCCCCCTGGGCCAGGGCGGCGCTCACCTGACTGGTGCTGCTCATGGACGGGCTCCGTTCTCGGCGACGTTGCCGGTGATCTTCGGCGCGGGATCATGCCGGTCGATCCGGGCCAGCGTCTGCTTCACCGATGGGTTGATGACGTGCAGCACCGGCTGCGGGAAGAAGCCCATCGCCACGATGATCGCGATGAGCGGCGCGACCGTCCACTTCTCCCGGGCCGTGAGGTCCTTCATGCCCTCGACCGCCGGGGTCTTGGGCCCGCCCATGGTCCGCTGGTACATCCACAGGATGTAGATGGCGGCGAGGACGACGCCGCTGACGGCGAGGACGGCGGCCCAGCGGTAGCGGCTGAACGTCCCGACCAGGACGAGGAACTCCGAGACGAACGGGGACAGACCGGGCAGCGACAGCCCGGACAGCCCCGCGACGAGGAACGTCCCGGCGAGGACGGGCGCGACCTTCTGCACGCCGCCGTAGTCGCCGATCCTCGCCGACCGCCGCCGGACGATCATGAAGCCGACGACGAGGAACAGCGCGCCGGTGGAGAAGCCGTGGTTGACCATGTAGAGCGCGGCGCCGGACTGCCCCTGCGAGGTCATCGCGAAGATGCCGAGCACGATGAACCCGAAGTGCGACACCGAGGTGTAGGCGATCAGGCGCTTGAGGTCGACCTGCCCGATCGCGAGGACGGCGCCGTAGATGATGCTGAGGACGGCGAATCCGAGCACGACCGGCGTGGCCCACTTGGCGGCGCCGGGGAACAACTCCAGGCAGAACCGCAGCATCCCGTACGTGCCGACCTTGTCGAGCACGCCGACGATCAGCACGAGCGCGCCCGCCGGGGACTGCTGCGCCGCGTCCGGCAGCCAGGTGTGGACGGGCACCATCGGCGCCTTGATCGCGAACGCGATGAAGAAGCCGAGGAACAGCCACCGGGCGGTCGTCGGGTCGATGTTCATCTTCGACAGCTCGTCGAACATGAACGTCCCGTGCCCTAGCCCGCCCTCGCTCGCCGGCTTGCTCGACAGCGGGTAGAGCCAGATGACCGCGACGAGCATCAGCAGGCCGCCGAACAGCGAGTAGAGCAGGAACTTCACCGCGGCGTAGGAGCGCTGCGCGCCGCCGTAGTACCCGATGATGAAGTACACCGGGATGAGCATCGCCTCGAAGAAGACGTAGAAGAGGAAGACGTCGGTCGCCGCGAAGACGCCGATCATCGCCGCTTCCAGCGACAGCAGCAGCGCCATGTACGTCTTCACCGAGCGGCGCGTCCCGCCCTCGGCGGGGGCGTCGACGCCGCCGGAGCGGTCGCTCTCGTTCCAGGACGCGAGGATGACCAGCGGGACGAGGATCACCGACAGGACGATCAGCACGAGCGCGACGCCGTCGACGCCGAGCGCCCAGTGGACGCCGAACTCCTTGATCCACCAGTACTTCTCGTCGAACTGGAACCGCGCGCCGTCCGCGTCGAAGCGCGCCGCCATCACCAGGGCGAGCACCCCGACCACGAGGGACACGCCGAGCGCGAACTGCTTGACGAGGGTCTCGCGCTCACGTGGCAGCAGCGCCACGAGGAACGCGCCGACCAGCGGCAGCCCGATGAGGACGCTCAGCCAGGGAAAGTCACTCAAGACACATTCACCACCAGGAGCGCCGCCACGATGAGTGCCGCGCCGAAGAACATGGAAAGTGCGTAGGACCGGACGAAGCCGGTCTGCAGCCGCCGGACCCGGCCGGAGCTGCCTCCGACGCCCGCAGCGAGACCGTTGACGGCGCCGTCGACGCCGCGTCCGTCGAACCAGACCGCGAGGCGGGTCAGCCACTGGCCGGGGCGCATGAGCAGCGACTCGTTGAGCGCGTCGCCGTAGAGGTCCTTGCGGGCCGCGACGGTGACGAACGAGCCGGCGGGCGCCTCGCGCGGCACCTTCCGGCTGCCGTACTGCCGCCAGGCGATGCCGGCGCCGACGAGCATCAGCACGAACGTGGCGGCGCCCGGCGCCGTGATCCACTTGAAGCTGTGCTCGTGCTCGGGCGCGCCGACGACCGGCTCCAGGAAGTCGGAGAACCCGCCGAGGACGAGGAACCCGCCGGCGCCGATCGAGCCGACCGCCAGCAGGACCAGCGGGACGGTCATGACCTTCGGCGACTCGTGCGGGTGGACGCCGTCCGCCCAGCGCTTCTCGCCGAAGAACGTCATGAACATCACGCGCGACATGTAGTAGGCGGTGATGCCCGCGCCGACCAGCGCGCACGTGCCGAGGACCGCCCCGGACGTGCCGCCCTTGTCGTAGGCGGCCTCGATGATGCCGTCCTTGGTGAACCAGCCGGACAGGCCGGGGAACCCGATGATGGCGAGGTACCCGAGCCCGAACGTGGCGTAGGTGACGACCATCATCGAGCGGAGCGCGCCGTAGTGGCGCATGTTCACGTCGTCCTTCATGCCGTGCATGACGGAGCCGGCGCCGAGGAACAGGCCGGCCTTGAAGAAGCCGTGCGCGATCAGGTGCGCGATGGCGAAGACGTACCCGGGCTTGCCGAGCCCGGCGGCGAGGTGCATGTAGCCGATCTGCGACATCGTCGAGCCCGCGAGGGCCTTCTTGATGTCGTCCTTGCCGCACCCGATGATCGCACCGGCGAGCAGTGTGGCCGCGCCGACGATCGTCACCACCAGTTGCGCGGTCTCCGACATCTCGAAGATCGGCGCGGACCGGACGATCAGGTAGACGCCGGCGGTCACCATGGTCGCGGCGTGGATGAGGGCCGACACCGGGGTCGGGCCCTCCATCGCGTCCAGCAGCCAGGACTGCAGCGGGAGCTGCGCCGACTTGCCGCAGGCGCCGAGCAGGAGCAGCAGGCCGATGGCCGTGGCGGTCCCGGTGCCGAGCTTGGCGGCGAGGCCGACGTGCTCGGCGCCGGTGCCGAGGACCTGGTCGAAGCCGATCGTCCCGAACGTCTGGAACATCAGCGCGATCGCCAGGATCAGGCCGAGGTCGCCGACGCGGTTGACGACGAACGCCTTCTTGGCGGCGGTCGCGGCGGTCGGCTTGTACTGCCAGAACCCGATCAGCAGGTACGAGGCGAGGCCCACGCCCTCCCAGCCGAGGAAGGTGACCAGGTAGTTGCCGCCGAGCACCAGCAGCAGCATCGCCGCCACGAACAGGTTCAGGTAGGCGAAGAACCGGCGCCGCTCGGGGTCGTCGGCCATGTAGCCGATCGAGTAGATGTGGATGAGCGAGCCCACCCCGGTGATCAGCAGGACGAAGCTGATGGACAGCGGGTCCACCAGCAGGTCCATGCCGACCTTGAACGTGCCGACGTCGATGAAGTCCCACAGGTGCTGGGTGCGGCGCCGCTCCTCGGCGTCGTACCCGAGCATCTGGACGAACATCGCCGCGCCGACCGCGAACGACGCCAGCGACATGGTGACGCCGAGCAGGTGCCCCCACCTGTCGGTGCGCCGCCCTCCGAGCAGGAGGACCGCGGCGCCCGCGAGCGGGAGCGCGATGAGAAGCCAGGACGCGGCCTGGATTCCTTCCGCTTTCATCCTCGGCCTCTCAGTACTTCAGCAGGTTCGCGTCGTCCACCGACGAGGACCTGCGGGTCCGGAAGATGGTCATGATGATCGCCAGGCCCACCACGACCTCCGCGGCGGCCACCACCATCACGAAGAAGGCGATGATCTGGCCGTCGAGCGTGCCGTGCATGCGGGAGAACGACACGAACGCCAGGTTGGTGGCGTTCAGCATCAGCTCGACGCACATGAACACCACGATCGCGTTGCGGCGCACGAGGACGCCGAGGGCTCCGATGGTGAACAGGATCGCCGAGAGCGCCAGGTAGTGCCCCGGACTCATTGACCAGCCTCGCCTTCGCTGTCGGTGCCGGACGCGGGGCCGCCCGCGGCGCCCGTCCCGGCCTTGACGACGCGCGACTCGGCGCCCGCGTCCTCGGCCTCCCCGGTCACGGCCTTCACCGCCGCCACGTCCCGGTCGACCGCCTCCTGCTCGGTGCCGCCGTACAGGTCGGCGTGCCGCTCGGAGGTGTCGCTCCGGGCCGCGATGATCGGGTTGACCGACAGCTCCGAGGGCGTCCCGTCGGGCAGCAGCGCCGGCATGTCGACGGCGTTGTGCCGGGCGTAGGTGCCGGGGCCGGGCAGCGGGCCCGGGTGCCCGCCGGAGGCGAACCGCTCCCGGGACAGGTCGCGCTGTGTGGTCTTCGGCCCGGTCCGCTCGCGGTGCGCGAGCACCATCGCGCCGAGCGCCGCGGTGATCAGCAGGGCGCTGGTCGCCTCGAACGCGAACACGTACTTGGTGAACAGCAGCTTCGCCAGCCCGACGACGTTGCCGTCGCCGTTCGCCGACTTCAGCCCGGCGGAGTCGCCGAGCGAGGCGTTCCCGAGGCCGACCGCCAGCAGGACGACGAACCCGATCGCGCCGAGGGACGCCCACAGGCGCTGTCCCCTGATCGTCTCCACGAGCGAGTCCGTGGACCCGACGCCGACGAGCATCATCACGAACAGGAACAGCATCAGCACGGCGCCGGTGTAGACGATCACCTGGACGAACGCCAGGAACGGCGCGTTCTGGATCGCGTACAGCGCCGCCAGCGACAGCATCACGACCGCCAGCAGCAGCGCCGAGTGCACCGCCTTCCGCATGAAGATCATGCCGAGGGCGGCGCAGACCGACACGACGGCCAGCAGCCAGAAGAAGAACGGCTCGCCGGACTGCTTGTCGGCGACATGCCCGGCGAGGGCGTGCCCGGCGGCGGCGTGCCCGGCGAGGAGGTGGGCGGTCACTTGGCCTCACCGCCCTTGCGGCGGCGCTCGCGCTTGGCCGCGTTGGCCGCGTTGTCGGCGCTCGCCCGTCCGCCGCCCTCGGCGGGGACGGCCGGGCCCTCGTCGGGCTGGAGGCCGAGGCGGTAGTACTCCTCCTCGGTGTCGCCGAGCCGCATCTCGTGCGGCGGCTGCTCCATGCCCTCGCGCAGCGGCGCCAGCAGCATGTCCTTGGTGTAGATCAGGCTCTCGCGGCTGTCGTCGGCGAGCTCGTACTCGTTGGTCATCGTGAGCGCCCGGGTGGGGCACGCCTCGATGCACAGGCCGCAGAGGATGCAGCGCAGGTAGTTGATCTGGTAGATGCGGCCGTACCGCTCGCCGGGCGAGTAGCGCTCGTCCGCGGTGTTGTCGGCGCCCTCGACGAAGATGGCGTCGGCGGGACAGGCCCAGGCGCACAGCTCGCAGCCGATGCACTTCTCCAGGCCGTCCGGCCACCGGTTGAGCTGGTGCCGCCCGTGGAAGCGCGGGGCGGTCGGCTTCTTCACCTCGGGGTACTGAACGGTCTCGCTCTTGGTGAACATCTGGTGGAACGAGACCCCGAACCCCTTGACCGGATTCAGGAAATCAGTGAGTCCCACTGGTGACCTCCTCAGGAGGGGTGTTGATCGTGGACGGCCCCGCGGACCGGAGGCCGCGCCCGTGGTAGTGCGGCGCGTCCATCGGCGGGACCGGGAACCCGCCGGCGGCGGGGTCGCCTGCCGCGTCGCGGTCCATGCCCGGCACGATCTCCCCCTCGCCGTCGCCGTCGCCCCGGAGCGTCTCCCAGATCACCGTGGCCACCAGCACGACGGCGGCCACCACGGCGGCGCCGATGAAGATCTTCTGCACGTCGTAGCCCTCGTTGCGCAGGGCCTTGACGGTGGACACCAGCAGGATCCAGCCGAGCGAGAAGGGCATCAGCACCTTCCAGCCGAGCTTCATGAGCTGGTCGTAGCGCACGCGCGGCAGCGAGCCGCGCAGCCAGATGAAGAAGAAGATGAACAGCCACAGCTTGGCCAGGAACCACAGCACCGGCCACCAGCCGGCGTTCGCGCCCTCCCACACCGTGGAGATCGGCGCGGGCGCGCGCCAGCCGCCGAGGAACAGCGTCGTGGCGAGGGCCGACAGCGTCGCGAGGTTGATGTACTCCGCCAGGAAGAACATCGCGAACTTCAGCGACGAGTACTCGGTGTGGAAGCCCCCGACCAGCTCGCCCTCGCCTTCGGGCAGGTCGAACGGGATGCGGTTCGACTCGCCCATCATCGTGATGACGTACACGATGAAGGACGGGGCCAGCAGCACCACGAACCACTTGTTGTGCTGCGCCGCGACGATGTCCGAGGTGGACATCGACCCGGCGAACAGGAACACCGCCACGAACGACAGCCCCATCGCGATCTCGTAGGAGATCACCTGGGCGGACGAGCGGAGCCCGCCGAGCAGCGAGTACGGCGACATCGACGACCAGCCGGCCAGCACGATCCCGTACACGCCCATCGACGACATCGCCAGCACCAGCAGCACCGCGACGGGCAGGTCGGTGCCCTGCAGCGCCGTCTGGTGGCCGAACACCGACACGTTCGGGCCGAACGGGATGATGATGAAGGAGATGAACGCCGGCACCGCCGACATGATCGGCGCCAGGATGAACACGATCTTGTCGACCTGGCGGGGGACGATGTCCTCCTTCAGGGCCAGCTTCACGCCGTCCGCGAGGCCCTGGAGCAGCCCGAACGGGCCGGCGCGGTTCGGGCCGACGCGCAGCTGCATCCGGCCGATGACGCGCCGCTCGACCCACATCGACAGCAGGACGGTCAGCACCAGGAACACGAAGATGACCAGGACCTTGCCGCCGATCAGCCACCACGGGTCCTTGCCGAAGCTCGTCTCCAGGGTGGGGTCCTTCGCGGCCGCCGCCGCCACGAGCGAGTGCGGACTCATCGGGAGCCTCCAGCGGTGTTCTCGGTCGCGCTCGCGAGCGCGCCGCCCGCGATCCGGGCGACGCCCCCCGCGACCGCCCCCAGGTCCCGGTGCAGGCTACAGCCCGCCGAGTTCGTGGGCAGCCAGACGACCCGGTCGGGCAGGTCGGCGGTGATCTCCAGCGGAAGCGTGACCTCGCCGCGCTCCGCCGACACCGTGACCGCGTCCGTCGCGCCGATCTCGGCGGCCGTCGCGGGCGACAGCCGGGCGACCGCGGGCTTGGCGGTGCCCGCGAGGAACGGCTCGCCGTCCTGCAGCCGTCCCCGGTCGAGCAGCAGCCGCCAGGTCGCGACCAGCGCCTCGCCGCGCTCGGGGCGCGGCGGCAGCACCTGCGGCACGTTCGGCGCCTCGGGGCGCTCGCCCCGGTAGGCGCCCAGCCCGGCCAGCTCGCGGCGCGCCGCCTCCGGTCCGGGCAGCCCCAGGTGGACGTCCATTTCGTTCGCCAGCGCGTCCAGGACCCGCAGGTCGGACATCCGCCCGGCGGACTTCAGGACGACGTCGAACGGGCGGCCGCGGCCCTCCCAGTCGACGAACGTGCCGGCCTTCTCGGCGACGGCCGCGACGGGCAGCACCACATCGGCGCGGTCGGTGACCGCGCTCGGCCGCTGCTCCAGGCTCACCACGAACGGGGCGGCCTCCAGCGCCCGCAGCGCCGCCTCGGGGTCGGCCAGGTCGCCGGGGTCGACGCCGCCGACCAGCAGCGCCGCGCGCCGTCCGGCCAGGGTCTCGGCGAGGATCGCGTCGGTGCCCCGCCCGGGCGCGGCGGGCAGCTCGGCGACGCCCCAGGTGCGGGCCACCTCGGCCCGCGCCTCGGGGTCGGCGGCGGGACGGCCGATCGGCAGCAGCCCGGGCAGCGCCCCGGCCTCGATCGCGCCGCGCTCCCCGGCCCGGCGCGGCACCCAGGCCAGCCGGGCGCCGGTCACCTGCGCCAGCCGGACGACCGCCGTCAGCGCGCCGGGGCTGGTCGCCAGCCGCTCCCCCACCATGATCACGGCACCGGGCGCCTCCATCTGCGTCCGGACGTCCGCGACGGCGTCGTCGCCGATGAGCGCGCCGAGCGTCTCGGCCTCGCCGCCCGGCTGCGTCGGCAGCAGCGTGCCGCCGACCTTGCGAAGGCCGCGGGTGGTGAACGGCGCGGCCGAGTAGACCTTCAGCCGGTTCTTGCGGAACGCCTTGCGGAGCCGCAGGAACACGATCGGCGACTCCTCCTCCGGCTCGAACCCGGCGAGCAGCACCGCGGGCGCCTTCTCCAGGTCGGAGTAGGACACCTCGATGGGACGGCCCGCGACGGAGGAGGCGAGGAAGTCCGACTCCTCGTCCGACATCGGGCGGGCCCGGAAGTCGACGTCGTTGGTGCCGAGCGCGATCCGGGCGAACTTGGCGTAGGCGTAGGCGTCCTCCAGGGTCACCCGCCCGCCGGCCAGCACGCCGGCCGAGCCCCGCGCCGCCGCGAGCCCGCGGGCCGCGATGGAGAGCGCCTCGGGCCACGACGCGGTCTCCAACTCCCCGGCCGCGTTCCGGACGAGCGGGTGCGTGAGCCGCTCGGGCTGCGTGGCGTAGGTGAACGCCCAGCGGCCCTTGTCACAGTTCCACTCCTCGTTCACCTGCGGGTCGTCCCCGGCCAGCCGCCGCGTGATCTTCCCGCGCCGGTGGTCGGTGCGCAGCGCGCAGCCGGACGCGCAGTGCTCGCACGTGCTCGGCTGCGACACGAGGTCGAACGGCCGCGACCGGAACCGGTAGGCGGCGCCGGTCAGCGCGCCCACCGGGCAGATCTGCACGGTGTTGCCGGAGAAGTACGACTGGAACGGCTTGCCGTCCGCCGTGCCGACCTGCTCCTTCGCGCCGCGGTCGAGCAGGTCGATGAACGCGTCGCCGGCGATCTGGTCGGAGAACCGGGTGCAGCGGGCGCACTGGATGCAGCGCTCCCGGTCGAGCAGCACCTGGCTGGACAGCGGCAGCGGCTTGGGGAAGGTCCGCTTGGTCTCGGTGAAGCGGGTCTCGCCGCGCCCGTTCGACATCGCCTGGTTCTGCAGCGGGCACTCGCCGCCCTTGTCGCAGACCGGGCAGTCCAGCGGGTGGTTGATGAGCAGCAGCTCCATCACGCCGTGCTGGGCCTTGTCGGCCACCGGCGAGGTGAGCTGGGTCTTGATGACCATGCCCGGCATCACGGTGGTCGTGCAGGACGCCTGCGGCTTGGGCATCCCGCGCCCGTTCCCGGCGTCCGGGATCTCCACCAGGCACTGGCGGCAGGCGCCGACCGGGTCCAGCAGCGGATGGTCGCAGAACCGCGGGATCTGGATGCCGAGCAGCTCGGCGGCCCGGATGATCAGCGTGCCCTTGGGCACCTCGATCTTGAAGCCGTCGATGGTGACGGCGATCAGGTCCTCGCGCCTTTCCACCGCCGACTTGTCGTCGGTGACCGTCACTTGGCACCTCCCCAGAGGGTGGACTTGGACGGGTCGAACGGACAGCCGCCCTGCTCGAAGTGCTGGAGGTACTCGTCCCGGAACAGCTTGATGGACGAGACGACCGGGCTCGTCGCGCCGTCGCCCAGCGCGCAGAACGAGCGGCCGAGGATGTTGTCGGACAGGTCGAGGAGCGTCTCCAGGTCCTTCTCCTCGCCCTGGCCCGCCTCCAGCCGCTTGAGCATCTGCTTGTACCAGTAGGTGCCCTCGCGGCACGGCGTGCATTTGCCGCACGACTCGTGCGCGTAGAACTCCGACCAGCGCAGGACGGCCCGGACGACGCAGGTCGTCTCGTCGAAGATCTGCAGGGCCCGGGTGCCGAGCATGGACCCGGCCGCGCCGACGGACTCGAAGTCCAGCGGCACGTCCAGGTGCTCGTCGGTGAAGATCGGCGTGGACGAGCCGCCCGGCGTCCAGAACTTCAGCCGGTGCCCGGCGCGGACGCCGCCCGCCATGTCGAGCAGCTCCCGCAGCGTGATGCCGAGCGGCGCCTCGTACTGGCCGGGCCGCGTGACGTGCCCCGACAGCGAGAAGATCCCGAACCCCTGGGACTTCTCGGTGCCCATCGAGGCGAACCAGTCGGCGCCGTTCCCCACGATCGAGGGAACCGACGCGATCGACTCGACGTTGTTGATGACAGTGGGCCCGCCGTACAGGCCCGCCACGGCAGGGAAGGGGGGCTTGAGCCTGGGCTGGCCGCGGAACCCCTCCAGGGAGTCCAGCAGCGCCGTCTCCTCGCCGCAGATGTAGGCCCCGGCGCCGCTGTGCACGACCACGTCCAGGTCGTAGCCGGAGCCGAGGATGTCCTTGCCGAGGTAGCCGGCCTCGTACGCCTCCGCCACCGCCTGCTGGAGGCGGCGGATCACGTGCAGGACCTCGCCGCGCACGTAGATGAACGCGTGGTTGGACTTGATCGCGTACGAGCTGATGATGACGCCCTCGATCAGGACGTGCGGGTTCGCCAGCATCAGCGGGATGTCCTTGCACGTGCCCGGCTCGGACTCGTCGGCGTTCACGACCAGGTACCGCGGGTTCGGGCTGCTCGGCGGCAGGAACCCCCACTTCATGCCGGTGGGGAAGCCCGCGCCGCCGCGGCCGCGCAGGCCGGAGTCCTTGACGGCCTGGACGATCTCGTCCGGCTCCATCCCGAACGCCGTGCGCAGCGCCTTGTAGCCGCCCTCGCGCTCGTAGCCCGCACGGGTGAAGGAGTCGGCCTGGTCCCAGTTTTTGGTGAGGATCGGGGTGAGCGTGGTCACTGGTTGCGCCCCTCCTGGCTGCCGGGCTTGGCCGCGCCGCCGATGGGCTTGCCCGGCTCGTTCGGCGGCGGATCGCTGATGTCGCCCGGCTTGACCGGCTCGTCCGGCCGCTCGCGGTCGGCATCGGCCTCCTGCCCCTGGGGGGACGACCCCCCAGACCCCCCGGCAACCGCAGTTGACGGCGCCGTCCAGCCGCGCTCGTTCGCCAGCTTCAGCCCTCGCAGCGACTCCGGCCCGGCCTGGACGCCCTCGTGGGCGCGCCCGTCGGGGAAGCCCGCGAGAATCCGGGAGGCGTCCTTCCAGCCGCACAGCTTTTCCGGCCCGCGTGAAGGAAGCACTTCCTCACCGGCGCGCAGGTCGTCGACCAGCCGCTTCGCCTTCTTGGGAGTCATGTTGTCGAAGAACTCCCAGTTGACCATCATCACCGGCGCGAAGTCGCAGGCGGCGTTGCACTCGATCCGCTCCAGGCTGACCTTGCCGTCCGCGGTGGCCTCGTCGTGGCCCACCCCGACGTGCTCGCTCAGCTCGTCCCAGATCTGGTCGCCGCCCATGACCGCGCACAGCGTGTTGATGCAGACGCCGACGTGGTACTCCCCGACCGGCGCGTGCTTGTACTGCGTGTAGAACGTGGCGACGCCCGTCACCTGCGTTGCGGTGATGCCCAGCTGCTCGGCGCAGAAGTCGATGCCGTGCTCGGTGATGTGCCCGTCCACCGACTGCACCAGGTGCAGCAGCGGCAGCAGCGCCGACCTCGGCCGGGGATACCGGCCGATGATCTCCTTGGCGTCCCGTTCCAGCCTCTCGCGTACCTCGGGTTCGTACGCCGTCATCGGTCCACTCCCCCCATGACCGGGTCGATGCTGGCCACGGCGGCGATGACGTCGGCGATCATGCCGCCTTCGGCCATGGCCGGGGCGGCCTGAAGGTTGACGAAGGACGGCTCGCGGAAGTGCACGCGGTACGGGCGGGTGCCGCCGTCGCTGACCACGTGCGCGCCGAGCTCGCCGCGCGGCGACTCGATGGGCGAGTACGCCTGGCCCGCCGGGACCCGGAAGCCCTCGGTCACCAGCTTGAAGTGGTGGATCAGCGCCTCCATCGAGGTGCCCATGATGTGCGCGATGTGGCGGGGCGAGTTGCCCATGCCGTCCGCGCCGATCGCGAGCTGCGCCGGCCAGCCGATCTTCTTGTCCTCGATCATCACCGGGCCCTTGACCGACTGCAGCCGGTCCAGGCACTGCTCGACGATCTTCAGTGACTCCTCCATCTCCTCCATGCGGACGAGATAGCGGCCGTAGACGTCGCAGGTGTCCTGCGTCGGCACCTTGAAGTCGTAGGTCTCGTAGCCGCAGTAGGGCTGCGACTTGCGCAGGTCCCACGGCAGACCGGTCGCGCGGAGCACCGGGCCGGTGACGCCGAGGGCCATGCAGCCGGTGAGGTCGAGGTAGGCGATGTCCTTCGTCCGCGCCTTGTAGACGTGGTTGTCGTCCATCAGCTTGCGGAGCGCCTGGAGCCGCTTCGGCATCCGGTCCAGGTAGTCGCGGATCTTGCTGCTCGCCCCGCTCGGCAGGTCCTGCGCGACGCCGCCCGGACGGACGTAGGCCATGTTCATCCGCAGGCCCGTGACCTCCTCGAAGAGGTCGAGGGTGTACTCGCGCTCGATGAACCCGTTGAGCATGACGGTCGTCGCGCCGAGCTCCAGCCCGAACGTGGCGATCGCGACGAGGTGCGAGGAGATCCGGTTGAGCTCCATCATCATCACGCGGATGATCTGGGCCCGCTCCGGGATCCGGTCGGTGATGCCGAGCAGCTTCTCCACGCCCAGGCAGTACGCCGTCTCGTTGAAGATCGGCGCGAGGTAGTCCATCCGGGTGCAGAACGTGGTGCCCTGCGTCCAGGTGCGGAACTCCATGTTCTTCTCGATGCCGGTGTGCAGGTAGCCGATGCCCACCCGGCACTCGTTCACCGTCTCGCCGTCCAGCGTGAGGATCAGCCGGAGCACTCCGTGCGTGGACGGGTGCTGCGGGCCCATGTTGACGACGAGCCGCTCGTCGCCGAGGTCCTCGGCGCCGGACACGACCTGGTCCCAGTCCTGCCCGCCCACGTCGAAGACCCGGCCCTCGGCCGCCTCGTCGGCGGCGTAGGCGTCGTATTCGGTGTACTTGGTGGAGCTCACGTGTACGACCTCCGCTCGTCCGGCGGGGGGATCTCCGCGCCGCGGTACTCGACGGGGATGCCGCCGAGGGGGTAGTCCTTGCGCTGCGGATGGCCGACCCAGTCGTCGGGCATCTCGATGCGCGTCAGCGCCGGATGGCCGTCGTACACGATCCCGAAGAAGTCGTAGGTCTCCCGCTCGTGCCAGTCGCTCGTCGGGTAGACCGGCACCAGCGACGGCACGTGCGGGTCGGCGTCGGGGCAGGTCACCTCCAGCCGGACGCGCCGGTTGTGGGTGATCGACAGCAGGTGCACGACCGAGTGCAGCTCGGCGCCGGTGTCCTGCGGGTAGTGCACGCCCGACACGCCGGAGCACAGCTCGAAGCGCAGGGACGGCTCGTCCCGCATGGTGCGCGCGACGTCGGCCAGGTGCTCGCGCTTGACGAAGAACGTCAGCTCGCCGCGGTCGACGACGACGCGCTCGATCGCGTCGCCGAAGTCCGGCAGCGCCCGCTCCGGGGACGATTCCGCTCCCAGGGCGCGCTCCAGCTCGTCGGCGATCTCGTCGAACTCGCCCGGCTCGGCGGCGTCGCCCGGCCCGCCGTACGGGCGTGGCGCGGTCACCTTGGGGCTCTGCCGGACGATCAGCCCCCCGTACCCGGAGGTGTCGCCGGTGGTCTTGGCGCCGAACATGCCCGTCCGGGCGACCGGTTGCTCCCGGCGCTCCTCCTCGGCCCGCGCGGGGAGCTGGTCGGCGGCCTGCTCGGCCTTCTGCTCGGGATGCTGGGAGCTCATGAGGCCCCCTGTCCGAGCAAGGGCAGCCGCCGGCGCTTGGCCTCTTCCAGCTCGGCGATCTGCTTCTCGCGCTGCGGTCCGAGCTTGGTGTTCTGGATCTTGTCGTGCAGCTTGAGGATCGCGTCCAGCAGCATCTCCGGCCGCGGCGGGCAGCCGGGCAGGTAGATGTCCACCGGGACGATGTGGTCCACGCCCTGCACGATCGCGTAGTTGTTGAACATGCCGCCGGACGAGGCGCACACGCCCATCGCGATGACCCACTTGGGCTCGGTCATCTGGTCGTAGATCTGCCGCAGGACCGGCGCCATCTTCTGGCTCACCCGGCCCGCGACGATCATCAGGTCGGCCTGCCGCGGCGTCGCCGAGGCGCGCTCCATCCCCCACCGGGAGAAGTCGTGCCGCGGGTCGCCGGTCGCCATCATCTCGATCGCGCAACACGCGAGGCCGAACGTCGCCGGCCATACCGAGCTCTTGCGCGCCCAGCCGGCGACCTGCTCGACCGTGGTCAGCAGGAACCCGCTGGGGAGTTTCTCCTCAAGACCCATCTCAGTCCCACTCCAGACCACCGCGTCGCCAGATGTAGGCGTACGCGACGAGCACTGTGACGATGAAAAGGACCATCTCCACCAGGCCGAACATCCCCATGTGGTCGAAGGCGACCGCCCAGGGGTACAGGAAGATGATCTCGATGTCGAAGACGATGAACAGCATCGCCGTCAGGTAGTACTTGATCGGGAAACGCCCGCCGCCGACCGGCTGCGGGGTCGGCTCGATGCCGCACTCGTAGGCGTCCAGCCGCGCGCGGTTCCACCTCTTCGGCCCCGTGAGGGCGGCCATCGCCACCGAGCCGGCGGCGAAGGCGAAGGCGAGCAGTCCCAGCACGATGATCGGAACATAGAGATCCATGTCTCTACAGCCCCTCCTCGGTTCGTACGGCGCTGTACGGGGCGGCGTTGCCCATCGCGGGCCCGTGGCACCTGCCGCGGACACGGGTCGCCACCCTAGCCAAGGTGATCAATAGCACTCCCCTCAGGGGGTCGGGTCGGCTCGTTCACGAAGTGCCTTCCACTCATGCCGCCGGAGCCACCTTCTGCATCGCGTTGATCACGCGGTCCATCGCGTCGCCGCCCTTGGGATCGGTCAGGTTGGCGAGCAGCTTCAGCGTGAAGCGCATCAGCGTCGGGTGGGGCAGGCCGTGGGCGGTGAGGAACTTCATGACGCGGGGGTCCCCGATGGCCTGGACGAACACGCGGGCCAGCGTGAAATAGCCGCCGTGCTCGTCCTTGAGGATCCGCGGGTACTCATACAGCGTCCGCTCGCGCTGCGCGGGGGTGCGGCGGGCGAGCGCCTGCACCATGATGTCGGCGGCCAGCCGGCCGGACTCCAGCGCGTAGTCGATGCCCTCGCCGTTGAACGGGTTGATCATGCCGCCGGCGTCGCCGACGAGCAGCATGCCGCGCGTGTAGTGCGGCTGCCGGTTGAAGCCCATGGGGAGCGCAGCGCCGCGGATGCGGCTCGTGGCGTGCTCCTCGTCGAACCGCCAGTCCTCGGGCATCTGCGCGCACCAGCGCTGGAGCATGCCGCGGTAGTCGACGTTCTGGAACGACTTGCTGGTGTTGAGCAGGCCGAGACCGACGTTGGACGTGCCGTCGCCGACGCCGAAGACCCAGCCGTAGCCGGGCAGCAGGCGCTCGCCGTCCCACAGCTCCAGCCACGCCTCCATGTAGTCGTCGTCGTGGCGCGGCGTCTGGAAGTAGCGGCGGACGGCCACGCCCAGCGGACGGTCCTCGCGCCGCCGAAGGCCCATCGCCAGCGAGAGCCGGGTGGAGTTCCCGTCGGCCGCGACGACCAGCGGCGCGTGGAACTCGGTGTCCTCGTCCTCGTACCGGGCGGTGACCCCGGTGATGCGGTCGGTGCGCTCGTCCAGGATCGGGCCGGTCACGTTGCAGCCCTGCAGCAGCCGGGCGCCGGCCTTGGCGGCGTGCTCGGCGAGCAGCTGGTCGAAGTCGGTGCGCTTGCGGACGAGCCCGAAGTCGGGGAAGCTCGCGAGCTCCGGCCAGGGCAGCTCGACCTTGACGCCGCCGCCGTAGATGCGCAGCCCCTTGTTGCGCCCCCAGCCGGGGTCGTTGACGTCGACGCCCATGCCGATGAGCGCGCGGACGGCGCGCGGGGTCAGCCCGTCGCCGCAGATCTTGTCGCGCGGGAACGTGGACTTCTCCAGCAGCAGCACGTCCAGGCCCGTCTGGGCGAGCCAGTAGGCGGTCGACGCCCCTGCGGGGCCGGCCCCGACGACGATGACATCCGCGTGTCGGGTGGAGTCGGTCACGGCGTTCCTCTTTAAGCTCGTTCGCTTGTGAAGTACTTCACAAGGATCCGGTGGGGAGTCTATTCCTTTATCACGGTCCGTGGGTACTTCTCGGCCGCTCTGATTTTGGACCGGTCCGAAATCCACTGTCCGTCCTGGATCATCCCGGATTGGTGGCATGGTGCAGTGCCGCGACCCCGAACGTGAGGTCCCGCCATCGCACCGCGTTCCAGCCCGCGCCCTGGATGAGGCGGGCCAGTTCCGCCTGGTCGGGCCACGCGAGCGTCGACTCGGCCAGGTAGTGGTAGGAGTCGGGATTGGAGCTGACCCGCGCCAGCATCGGCAGCCCGTATCTGAGGTGCGTCCGGTGCCCGAGCGCCAGCAGCGCGTTCGGCGGATGGCTCACCTCGCAGACCAGCAGCCGCCCGCCGGGCCGCGCCACCCGCCGCAGCTCGCGCAGCGCGCGGCCGGTGTCGGCGACGTTGCGCAGGCCGAAGGAGATGGTGACCGCGTCGAAGGAGCCGTCCGCGAAGGGAAGGCGCAGCGCGTCGCCCGCGACGAAGCTCAGCCGCCGGACGCCCTCCTGCCGCCGGACGCCCACGCGGAGCATGCCGAGGGAGAAGTCGCAGGCGACGGTGTCGGCCCCGGCCTGGGCGAACGGCACCGAGGACGTCCCGGTGCCGGCGGCGAGGTCCAGGACCCGCTCCCCGGGCCGCGCGTCCAGCGCCCGGACGACCGCCCTGCGCCAGCGCCTGTCCTGGCCGCCGGTCATGAGCGTGTTCAGCAGGTCGTACCGCTCGGCGGTGCCGTCGAACATCGCCGCCACGTCGGCCGGCTGCTTGTCGAGAGAGGCGCGGGTCATGTCTTCAAGCGTAGGGCTTCCGCGACCTGGGTCATTCGCCCCCGCCCCCGTTCAGGCGTCGTCCCGGCGCGCGCTCGGCGGGCGCCTTGTCAGGCGTCTTCCTTGGCGCGGGACTCCTCGAACTTGCTGTGCCGCCGGCGCACGCCCGTGACGACCGCCGCGGACACCTTGTCGCGCTGGCTGGACAGCAGAACGAAGCTGACGACACCGCTGATCAGCAGCGCCAGCATCAGCAGGAGGAACCCGCGGGCCCCGAACAGCGCCAGCACGCCCGCGGTGGCCACGAAGATCAGCAGCCGCGCGGCGGTATAGAAGAGTACGGATCGCATGACGCTTCGAGCCTACCCGCCCCCTTCCGGCAGGTCACTTCAGGATGTCCCGGAACAGGGCCGGGTCCACGTTGCCGCCGGACAGGACCGACACATATGTCCGCGCGGCGGGCAACTCGTCACGGTGGTAGAGATAGGCGGCCGTGGCGACGGCGCCGCCGGGCTCGGCGATGAGGCGCGCCTCGCGCGCCAGCCGCCGCATCGCCAGCCTGATCTCGTCGTCGGTCACCGTGACGATGCCGTCCACGAGCGCCCGCATGTGCGCGAAGGGAAGATCGCCGACCTGCTGGACGCGGAGCGCGTCGGCGATCGTCCGGCCCGTCCGCTCGGCGGCCCAGGAGACCGGGCGCCCCTCGCGCAGGGAGTCGCGCGCGTCGGCGGCCAGCTCGGGCTCGACGCCGATCACCCTGGCCTCCGGCCGCAGCGCCTTGACGGCCGTGGCGATCCCGGAGACGAGCCCGCCGCCGCTCACCGGGACGAGCACCACGTCCACGTCAGGGCGGTCCTGGACGATCTCCAGCCCGACGGTGCCCTGGCCCGCGATCACGCGCCGGTCGTCGTACGGCGGGACCAGCGTGAACCCGTGCGCGGACGCGAGCTTGGCCGCCGTCCCGGCGCGGGCCTCCACGGTCGGCTCGACGTACACGATCTCGGCGCCGAGCGCGATGCACGCCTCCACCTTCACACCGGGCGTGGTGTGCGGCATGACCAGAACCGCCCGGATGCCGAGCGCGCGCGCCGTGTAGGCGACGGCCCGCGCGTGGTTGCCGCTGGAATGCGTCACGACGCCGCGCTCCCGCACGTCCCCGGGGAGGGAGGAGATCGTGGCGTAGGCCCCGCGCAGCTTGAAGGCGCCGACCGGCTGGAGCGATTCGGGCTTCACCAGCAGCGACGCGTCCCCCACCGGGAACGGGACGAGCGGTGTGCGGACGGTGACGCCCTCCAGCCGCCCGGCGGCGCGCTCGATCTCCGCCAGGGATACAAGATCGGACATGTCCGGGAGACTATTCGGTCTCCCGGACACAATGCTTCACGCATGTGTCAACCGCCCGTTGCAGGCGTGACACGGCTGGTCAACCGGGGTCTGCGTGGCACAGGCGCACGACACCCCGTGCACGTCCCGTCATCCGGCCAGCTCGTCCGATTACCCAGCGTGATGTTTTGCGAAAACAAGGGAGAAATCGGTCTTGACCCGCCACACTGTAAACAGTCCACCCGCGCCGAGAGCGGGACAAAGGGGGAGAGAAAACGTGGAGAGCACGAGCGAGCGCCTGCTGACTCCAGGAGAGGTCGCCGCCCTCTTCCGGGTCGATCCGAAGACGGTGACCCGCTGGGCAGCGGCGGGCCGGATCAGCAGCATCAGGACGCCGGGGGGCCACCGCCGATTTCGTGAGTCCGAGGTCCACGCGCTGCTGCGCGGCGAGGAGCCGGTCGCCGAGCACTCGGCCCGCTGAGCAGGGCTCCCGTCCTTCCAGGACCGCCGCCACGGCGGCCGGGGCGCGCGCCGGGGAGCCCGCCCTAGTCCTCCGTCCGGCCCGACTTCCACTCTTCGAAGCGCTGGAGCAGATCCGCGTCCTCGTCCCGCCAGCGGCGGCGCTTTTCCTCCAGTTCCTGCTCGGTGAGCGACTGGCCGAGCAACCGGTCGTAGTCGGGATCGTCCGGGCCTATCTCGACGTACGCGTCGGCGATGATCCGTCCCTCGCCCTCACCGGGGTCGGCGAGGACACTGTGGGGCACTCGGAGTGTGCCATCGGGGAGCCGGATCACGTACATCGTCGATCACCCTCGGTGTCCATCGGCTTCGCCGTCTGCCATCACGGTGTCCTAGATCCCGTACCTGCGGTTGAAGAAGAGCATGACCTCAAGCGCCGTCCGAATGTTGCCGGCGAGCATATCCACCAAAGCCGGGCGCTGCCGGGAGGAGATCGCCGCGAACGCGTCCGCGAAGAACTCCCGCCTCCCGAGGGCGTCGGGCTGCTTGTGGAAGTCACTCGACAGGTGCGGCCTGCACTGCTCGTACAGCCGCCGGAACGCCGGGCTGTCGGAGGTCCACGCGCCGTCGTCGCCGTCGATGTCGTCGAGCGCGTGCCCGACCTCGTGGAGCATGACGTCCGGCGTGGGCGACGGCCGGTCGCCCACGACGATCTTGCGGTCCCCGTAGGCCCCGGCGCAGATGTCCCAGGTCGCGCGGCCCGAAGGCAGCGGACGGTCGTGCAGGTGCCCCATGTCGTCCAGCTGCGGAACGCCGCCGGGCCCCACGTAGATCCCGTCGAGCCCGCGCGCGAGCTTGTCCTTGAGCACCTCGGGCAGCGAGGCAAGGCTGTCGACGGCCCGGACGACCTCCGGCGTCGGCGGCCCGAGCCGCGCGTCCCACTGCCGGTAGATGATCCCCTCCAGCACGCCGCAGTTCCGGCGGCCGTCCGCGGCGTGCGGCACGCCCGGAGGGTACGGCTCCACGCGCTGCGGCTCGTCGAGCTCGAAGTCGCGCCACGAGTAGTCGCCCGCCCCTGGCCGCCCGGTGCCGCGCCGCGCGTACCTCCCGGCGATCGTGTCCACGGCGCCCTGCCCCTCGCCCGGACGATCCGTACCGGCGCCGAGCGCGAAGTCGTCGTCCCGTCCCGCCTTGCGGAACCGGCCGAACCGGTCGCGGGGCTGGTTGCTGCGCGGCCGCACCTGCCGCGCGTCCGGCCGCTGCCCCTGCTCCGGGGGCGAGGGCGAGTACGCGGCGTCGTCCTTGCCGGCCGGCCCGCCCCGGGCGGCCTCCCGATTCCTCAGCTCCCGGGGCTTGCGGTGGATGCCTTTGAAGCGCATCAGGCTCCTCTGTCAGCGGGGGCCCTCGGTCTCGACGGGCGACCGGCCCCCGAGGCAGGGTAAGCCTCAATCCGACACGTCGTCATCCCCACGAGTCACCGGCTACCCTCTGGGCATGGCATTTGTGCTGGTCACGTTGTTGTTGCTAGGTATCTGGCTTTTCTGCCTCTTGGACGTCCTCAGTACCGACGAGTCCGAAATGCGGCACCTGTCGAAGCCCGCCTGGTTCCTCGTCACCCTCCTGGGCTTCCTGCTCGGCGCGCTCCTCTGGCTCCTGGACGGCCGCCCCCGAGGCCCCAGAACCCCCCGTCCGCTC